>NZ_JAIKTU010000001.1:0-408060 GCF_019753795.1 Clostridium sardiniense
TGAACAAATAAGTTTGAAGGAATATATCGACCCGTTTACGGGTGAGCCGGTGAAAGGAAATAAGAAATAAAGCACCTTATAGGTGCAGTTTGTAAAAGTATGCGGTTGGCAAACCGTTTCGATGTGCGAGTAGCACAGCCAGTAACATGCCCTTATAGGGCTAGAGCAAACCACCCGTTTTACGGGTGGTCATGATTTAGTCAATAAGAAATATAAAATTTGATTTATAAAAATTCATGTAAATAGGAAATTTAATATATAAGGTATTAGAATATGTATTTTTATAAGGAAAAAATTAATAAATTAAACATTAAAAAATAATTATATTTTTTAAAAAATACTATGAGAAATAAAAAAATTCTGTTATTCTAAATATTGTATTTAGACAAAAGACAAAATAGTAATATACATTAGGAGAGATTAATTTTGAAGCAAAATATAAAGGAATATGGAATTATAACCTTAGGTGTTTTTTTAATAGCAATATCAATTGAATATTTTTTTGCACCTAATAATTTAGCAGCAGGAGGGGTCACAGGACTTTCAGTTGTAATAACGCATTATTTCCCAGCATTGACTGTTGGAGGTATAACCTTTGTAATGAATTTATTTTTATTTGTGATAGCTTTCATAGTAGTTGGCGGTGATTTCGGTTTTAAAACTATATATGCTAGCTTTGGTCTATCATTTATATTATGGTTTATGGATGAATTTATACATCCACAGGCTTTAACAAGTGATTTAATGCTTGCTACAGTTTTTGGAACAATTATAACAGCAATAGGACTTGCAATAGTTTTTAATATAAATGCATCAACTGGAGGAACAGATATTTTAGCTAAAATACTAAATAAGTATACAAGTTTTAATATAGGTATATCTCTATTATGTGTTGACTTTCTAGTAACATTATTAGGTGCTATAACATTTGGAGCAGATAAAGGATTTTATGCACTTTTATCAGTAATATTAAATGGGCCGCTTATAGATAAAATAATTGCGGTTATGAATCAAAAGAAACAAATTACAATAATAAGTGATAAGAATGAAGAAATAGCAAGCTTTATAATGGATGAATTAAAAAGAGGATGTACTTCTCTTTCAGGGGCAGGAGCATATAGCAAAGAAAATAAACAAATAATATATTCAGTTTTAGATAAGAAGGAACTTGAGAAAGTTAAAGAATTTATAGATACTATTGATCCCGAAGCATTTTTTACAATTGGACAAATTGATGAAGTTCAAGGAAAAGGCTTTCTTAAAGTAAGTGGAATATAATTAAGGAGAATGTTAGTAAGATAATTGAGAATCTTACTAACATTCTTTTTTTATCAAAGTAAAATTAGTGTTAATAAATAAGCAAGTAAATAATCATACTAATAATAGTTGGTATAATTATAGTATGTTTAATAGGAGGGGATTTTTATGAAAAAATTGATTGCGCTTATATTAGCATTAGGAATTACGTTTGGATTAATTGGGTGTGGAAATAATACTACTAACAATAAGGTAAATGAACAGACCAAAAAAGTTGCTCCCGAAAATACAATAAACTCATTTTTTGCAGAATTTAAAAAATGTAACTTTGATAATGCAAAAAAATATTTGCTTGTTGATAAAAATATAGACTTTACAGCATATAAAGATTTTACAAATGGAGAGAAGGATGCAATAGGATATTGGGTTGAAAAGACTGGTTATGAAATAAAGTCAATGGAAGTAACTAACGAAAGTGCAGAGGCAACGGTAAATGTATCAACACTTAATGGTCAAAAAATATACAGTGATTATATGGAGAGCTTACTTAGTTTAAAAGAGAAATACATATCTGCAAAGGATCCACAAGATAAGAAAAATTATATGCAAGCTTATGATAAGGCATTAATAGATTCAATAAAAAGCAAAAACAATGAAATTGTAACAAATACAGTTAATATTGAATTAGAAAATAAAGATGGTAAATGGTATATAATAGGAAATCAAAGTTTCACAAATGCACTTTATGGTGGATTTGATCCAGAAAAATTAAAGTTCTAGAGAAAAGTGGGGGAGACTAAATATGAAAAAGATAATATTAGTTTTAGTAGCTATATTTATGTCAGTATTTTTAATTAGTTGTGGAGGAAAAACAGAAGCAAAAGATAGTGTTAAAGATTTTTTTAGTGCGTATCAAAATATGGATTTAAGTAAAGCTAATGAATATGTAGAAGATGGTGGACTTCTTCAAAAATCAATAAAGCAATTTGAAGATTATGATAAGAGTAGAATAGAAGCCCTTAAATATTGGAGTAGTAAATTAAATTATAAAATATTAGATTCAGAAGAAAAAGATAAGGAGTCTAAGGTCAAAGTTGAGGTAACTGCGCTAAATGGGTCACAGATTTATAATGAGTATATGCAAAATGTTCAGTCACTTAGAATTAATGAAGCAACATTAAATAATGAATCTGTAGATGGTGATGCAGTAGGAAGTGATTTTGATAAAGCATTTATAACTGCATTAGAAAATCAGACTAATTCATTAATTACTACAGATGTAACAGTGATACTTAAAAAAGAAGATGGAAAGTGGAAAATACAAAATGATAAAGAGGTGTTACAAGCTATATTAGGAGGATTAAATCCAGATCAAATAATATCATAGAGATTATTTTAAATTATATCAAGGTATTCTAATATATTTATCTTGATATAATTTTATTATTGACTTATTTATCATTATATCGTAATATTACGATATAATGATAAATAATGAAGAATTAAGAAGGTGTTATATATGCAAAATAATTATAAAGAATTAGAATCGCAGGCTGAATTTCTAAAGGTTTTAGCGCATCCAGTTAGACTTTGCATTGTAAGAGGATTAATGCAAAAGGATAGTTGTAATGTAAGCTTTATGCAAGACTGTTTAGGAATGCCACAGTCAACTATATCACAACATCTACAAAAGCTTAGAAGTGTTGGAATTATTGAAGGCGAAAGAAACGGATTAGAAATAAATTATAAAATAAAAGATAAAAGAGTAGAGAAAATTATAAAAACTTTATTAGGTGAATAATTGTTAGTAAGTTTTTTAGAGGGAGGATATAGGTTATGAAAAAGAAAGTTTTAATTGTTGGAGGAGTTGCAGGTGGAGCATCTACTGCTGCAAGACTTAGAAGGTTAGATGAAGAGGCAGAGATAATAATTTTTGAAAAGGGAGATTACATATCATTTGCAAATTGTGGATTACCTTATCATATTGGAGAAGTGATTAAAGATAGAGGAAAATTAATACTTCAAAGTCCTGAAAAAATGAGAGATAGATTTGAGATAGATGTAAGAGTTAATAGTGAAGTTACTGGAATTGATACAGAAAATAAGAGAATAAAAGTTAGATCAAAAAATGATGGTTCATATGAAGAAGAGTATGACTATTTGGTGCTGGCTCCTGGTGCAAAACCAATTACACCAAAATTACCAGGATGTGATAGTGAAAAGATTCATATTCTTAGAACTATAAATGATATGGATTTAATAAAGGATGCTGTTGATAAAGGCGATGTAAGAAATGCAATAGTAATAGGTGGAGGTTTTATAGGAATTGAAGTAGCTGAAAATCTAAAACATAGAGGGATTAACGTAAACCTAATTGAAGCTGCACCACATATCTTAGCACCCTTTGATTCAGAGATGTCAGAATTATTAGAGATGGAAATGAATGATAATGGAGTATCAATTATTCTAAATGATAGAGTAGAAGCATTTGAAGAAAATAATGATACTATAAGTGTTAAATTAAATAGTGGAAAAAGTGTAACATCAGATATAGTAATCTCTGCAATTGGAGTTATGCCAGATACTGATTTCATAAAGAAATCAGGAATAGAACTTGGTGAAAGAGGTCATATAATAGTTAATAAAAATATGAGAACTAATATAGAAAATATATATGCTGCTGGAGATGCAGTTGCAGTTTCAGATTTTATAAATGGAAAGGTTGCGTATATTCCTCTTGCTGGTCCTGCAAATAGACAAGGTAGAATAATAGCAGATAATATTTCAGGAATAAAATCAGAGTATAAAGGAACTCTTGGAACATCAATAATAAAAGTATTTGATTTAGTAGCAGCATCAACAGGAAATAATGAAAGAACTCTTAATAATTTAGGAGTTAATTATAAAAAAGTTTATCTATATCCAATGACTCATGCTGGTTATTATCCAGGTGCTAAGCAACTATCAATAAAAGTTTTATATGATGTAGAAGGAAAAGTACTAGGAGCTCAATGTGTTGGAGTAGATGGTGTTGATAAATTTATCGATGTAATAGCTACTGTTATAAAGCTTAAAGGAACAATGGAAGATTTAAGAGAGCTTGAGCTTGCATATGCACCACCTTTCTTATCAGCTAAATCACCAGCAAACATGGCAGGATTTATTGCAGACAATGAAGAGAAAAGATTAACTAATTTATTCTTTGTAGAAGATCTTAAGGATTTTGATAAAGATAAAGCAATATTAGTCGATTTAAGAGATTCAATTGAAGTTGAAGGTGGAATGATTGAAGGTGCTGTTCATATTCCTTTAAATAATTTAAGAAGTAGATTAAATGAATTGGATAGAAATAAAGAAATATGGGTTTATTGTGCTGTTGGAGTAAGAGGTTGGATTGGTGAGAGAATACTTAAAGGTCGTGGGTTTAAGACTAAAAATCTATCTGGCGGATATAAAGCATATAAAACTTTTGGATATAAAGCAAAAGAAATAACTTTTGATGATAGTGATAAAGGTGGAAATGAAAATGGCTTAGATAGAGGCTGTGCCAGGCAACATCAGGAAATAGCAATAGAAGATAATAGAGAAAGAAAAGTTAGAGAATTAGATGCGGAAGGATTATGCTGTCCAGGACCATTAATGCAAGTTAAGATGATGATGGATATGATGGAAGATGGAGAAATGCTAAATGTTAGAGCTTCAGATCCAGGATTCTTTAAAGATATAGAAGCCTTTACGAAAAGGACAAAAAATACTTTAGTAAGTGTAGAAAAAGATAAGGGAATAGTTAAGGCATCTATTATAAAGGGTATTGAAGGAAATACAGAAATTGCAGTTGATAGTAAAAATAATAATTCAACATTAGAAGAAAAGAATGGGCAGACATTAGTTGTATTTAGTGGAGATTTAGATAAAGCTATAGCATCATTTATAATAGCAAATGGTGCAGCTGCAATGGGTAAAAAAGTTACAATGTTCTTTACTTTCTGGGGACTTAATATATTAAGAAAAGATGAGAAGATTGATTCAGATAAGAATTTAATTGAAAAAGTATTTGGTAAAATGATGCCAAGAGGAAGTAAAAAGTTAAGTTTATCTAAAATGAATATGGCTGGTATTGGTCCTAAAATGATAAGAGGAATAATGAAAAATAAAAATGTTCAATCTTTAGAAGAACTTATAGAAGCTGCAATAGATAGTGGTGTTGAAGTAGTTGCTTGCACAATGTCTATGGATGTAATGGGAATAAAAGAAGAAGAGTTAATAGATGGTGTAAAACTTGGTGGCGTAGGTTACTACTTAGGAGAAGCGGAAGAGTCTACATCAAATTTATTTATATAAATTTAAAAGACAAGTAGCTTTATGTAAGAGATAATATTATTAGAGAATAAAATCTATCTGCATAAATTTAAGAGAGATTAATCATAAATATTTTAATAGAAATTTTCTATAAAATATAATATGGTTAGTCTCTTTTGAACGTTTTAAATATGTATTTTACCGAATAACGCATTCATATTTAAAACATAATAATTTTAAGAGGGAGGTTAAGGAGATGGATGTAAATAAGAAATGTTCAAAGAGCATTCATTTTAGAGCTTTTAGAGTAATAAATGATATATTGGTATCTCGTAAAGATAAGAGATGCAAAGTTCCTATTAACATAATATCTAGATTAGATATTCCATATGATAAAGAAAAGGATATTTGTAAGTTAGATATACATAAGCCAAGATTTATAGGAGAGTCACTACCTATTATAATTTATTATCATGGTGGTGGATGGGCTGTTGGAGATAAGAGTATATATAGAAATTTTTGTAGTTTACTTTCAGGAAAAGGATTTGTTGTTTTTAATATAAATTATGAATTAACATCAAACAAGCCTCACCCAGAGCCAATTAAAGATTGTATAAAGGGTGCAGAATGGGTGTATAAACACGCAAAGACATATGGAGGAGATAGAAATAATATTTTTATTATAGGGGATTCAGCAGGAGGTCATATTGCAGGATTACTTGGTGCCTTATGTACAAATAAAGAGATGAGAGACAGGTATAAAGATAAATATAATATAACAATCTCTTTTAAAGATAAATTACGTGCAATAGGAGTGCTATGTGGATTAAGCGATTTTAGAGCTTGCTATGATATGGAAGTGCATTATATGAAAGTACCTATAATGAGACAATTTGCTGAAATGCTTCTAAATACAGAAAATATTGATGATTCAGAAATAGGAAACGAATTATCAGTAGCTAAAAATATGACGAAGGATTTTCCAAAAACATTTATGACAACTGTAGAAAGTGATCCGGTACATTGTGAGAGTATTGATATTGAAAAGGCTCTTATAGAAAACAAAATACCATATAGGATGGTTGCCTTTGATAAAAGCCATAAAAAGCTATGGCATATATATCAGTTAGACCAAAGTTTACCTGAATCGCAAAGATGTTTGGATGAAATGATAGATTATTTTATAAAGAGCCAAAAATAGGGGGAATAATATAATAAATTAAATGAATATATTGTTATAGGTATAATATGATAATAAAGATATGGTACTAAATTTTGAACATATTCTATATAAGTAGTTGAATAAGTCTATTTATTTCCATATAATTAATTGATAGTAAATATTATGTAGAAAGGGAGAAATAAATGAAAAAAATATTTATTGCTTTTATACTGGGGGTATCAGTACTTGGTATGGTTGGATGTGCTGATAAGGAAAGTAAGAATGATAGTAATCAAGAAGTCCTATCTAAAAATGAATTATTAGAAAAAGAGAAGGCTGAAGAAGAAGCAAAGAAAGAAGAAGAATTAAAGCTTGCAGAAGAGAAAGCCAAGGAAGAAGCGGCTAAGAAAGAGGCAGAAGAGAAAAAAAAGAAAGAAGCTGAAGAAAAGGCGAAAAAAGAGCAGGAAGCTAAGAAGAATGATCAAAACAAAGATACTAATATAAAAGAAAAGACATTTACGTTATATTCAGTAGATGTTTCAAATGATAAAACTATAACAATTGGAAATGTTAAAACAAAGTCTGATGATATAAAAGAAAATTTAAGTGCTATAGCAAGCACTTTATCAAAAAAGAATTTTAAATCATTTGCAATAGAGGTTAAGGAAATAAAAAAGGTTAGTGGAAAATCAATTGCATATATAAATCTTAAAGACAGTGGAAATAAGAAATGGTCTGAAAAATATTTTCAAGGGTCATCCGGGGGATATATAACAACTACATCACTTACTGAGAGTTTTCTTCAAAGAAAATATAAAGGTAAATGGGTAGATGGAGTAGCATTTACTTATAATAATAAAAAAGTAGAAGATACAGGACATATACCAGAATTAACAAAGATAAATTATAGATAAATAAAAAGATAAATGATATAAGAACATATCATTTATCTTTTTTATTAATGTTATATTATTTTAATAGATTAGAATGGGAAACTATAAGCCATAGATGATATTAAAGTAGTTAAAAGTGTACCTACTATTATTGCAATAACTCCTGCTGATGCTAATAAAACTAAAGGTGCAACTAAAGTAGTACCACCATTAGCTTTTAAAGCTTCATCAGTATCACCATATTTATCAAAGAATTTCTTTAAAGATAATATTTTCTTTTTAGAATGTCTTATATAAATACAATTACCAAATATGCCTAAAAGTATCATAATAATTAGTGGAATTAATCCAGCTAAAAGTGGACTAAAATTATCAAGGATTGCAACTGCAAGAAAATCAACTATTGTTACACCTACAAACCAAGCGTATAGTTTTCTATATAATAGCCAGTATCCACCTAAAAAGAATGATGCCCAATTCCATGAGGAAAAAGTATTTTTATTTTCATTGTTTTTCCATTGATTAAAGTAATGCTCTGTGTTTTTTAATCCAACAAATTTAATGAAATTAGAATCGGTTATTTTATCTAAAGATGAATTAGAATCTTCATTAGGATATTCTGATTCATAACAATCAGTAAAACCTTCCTCTTTTATATTTTCTTTGATTTCTTCTTCAAAACTCATATTATAGCCTTCTTTCTATAATGTATTAATTATTTCATTATGAGTATACTAAATAAATTTTAATAAAGTATGTAAATTAATCAAAAAAGAGGCTTTTTATATAAAAATTTAAAATTTGTACAAATTTATAGTTTTAAAGCTTATAAGATTATAAAGGAAAGTAGTTAGAATTATTATTTTATTATCAGTAGATAAGTGAACTTTTAATGATATATGTTTAGACAGATGATATATTTTGCATAATAAAAATTAGTATGTAAAATATGATAGAAAGTGGTTTTATAAAATATCAATATATAGAGGAAGAAGGAGATTATAAATAATCTCCTTCTTTTTGGTGTAGTTAAATTTATATTACTATTTAATTGTTATAGTTGGTAAATTACTTAAGTTATTTGACTCATTATCATCAGGTAGGCTTCTTAAGTATTCGTCACCCTTAGCTGATACACTAATAGCAACTCCTTTGAGTTCACCATTCTTAGCCATCTCAATTGCTGCTGCTTTATCCACTTGATGACCGTTTTGAATTTCATAACCTACAATTCTACTACCATATTTAATAACTCCTGTAATTTCCTTTGCATCATCTTTAGGAGTAGGGATATTCTTATTAATATTTTTAGGTAATCTACCTGTTGTTTCGTCTGCCATATTAATACACCTCCGTTTGATACAAATATAGTTTAAGTAGAATTAAAGAAAATATACATAACTATATAAAGTTCGTAGAAATAGTCATATTCAATAATTATATTTAATAAGGAGCAAATAACGATAGTGTTATTCTAATTAGAATTATGTATTAATAGATTATACAAAGGAATTATATTAGGAGAATCTTATGAGATTAGATTTATATACGATTTATCTTTATAACTATTCAAAAGAATATCTTTTCCAAAAAAATGTTGATTTTAAAAAGATAAGTGAGTTCTCAAAGTCATCAAAGGCTGTATTTAGAGATGATTTTATTTTTGAAAAAATAGTAGCAACAAATGTTATTGAATTTTATGAGTATTTGAAAAAGAGAAAATGTTTTAAAGTAGGACTATTAATACACAATAAAAAGGAACTATTTATAAAGTTTTGGTGCAAATTTTCACTAGAATATTGGCATGGAGAATATATTACTAAATCTGAAATAGACTGTTCATATATGGAATATAGAAAAGTAAAAGAAGAGTTATGGGCAGATAAGTATATGGAGCTTACAAAAAAAGAAAAAGATGAATTAAGATTAAGGTTTAAAATCAATAATTATATAGATGATTAGATAAAGAAAAAAACTCCTTACGGAGTTTTTTCATATTACCAAAATAAGATTCCAGTTGCATTTAATTTTATACAAAATATAATAAAAGCTAAAGTATTAGTATAGTAATGTTTATTTTTAATAGAAAATATTGTTATACATGTAAAATTAAAAAAGAAGCATAATTTTAGATTTAATTATCCTCTGAAAAAATAATTTCTACTCCTTTTTCTTCTAATTTTTTAACTTCTTCTTTATTAGCGTTTATATCTGTAATAACATAGTTTACTTTATCTATGTCACCACTAGAAAAATTATGATGTATTCCTATTTTTGAACTATCAGCTAATATAAATGTTGGACCATTACAATTTTCTAGCATTTTCATATTAACGGTAGTTTCTTGAAGAACAGAAGTACTTATTCCAGAATTAGAGGTTATACCACTCACTCCCATAAAGCATTTTGTTGCTGTTATTTTTGAAATAATTTGTGTTGCTATGTCTCCAACCATAGATTGTTTTCTTCCGTAAACTTCTCCGCCTGTAAGAATTACTTCAACTTTAGAAGACAGATTCATACCTAAAATTTTTCCATTGTTTGTTATTACTACAACTCGTTTATCTTGTATATAATCTAAAATCTTTATGGCAGTTGAGCTTGAATTTATAAAAATGCTATCTCCATCTTCTATAAATTCTGCTGCCTTTTTAGCAATTGATTCTTTAATTTTATGTCTTGCATCATTTTCTTCATTAGAATAAGGATCTTCATTTAGAGCACCCTCTATAAGTTCAGCTCCTCCGTAACGTCTTTTTATAACGCCTTCATTTTCTAAATTTTGAAAATCTCTTCTTATAGTTATATTAGAAGTATTTAAAAGTTTTGCTAAATCTTCTGTCTTAGCAAACTTATTTTCTTTTAAATATTTTAATATGGCTTGTTGTCTTTTAAAGACAAGGCCTTTTGCATTTTTCACGTTATCTTCCTCCTTAAAAGCTATTTGCTTATTAGAGCTTCATATAGAATTTAATTTGTTGTTACTTATTTCCAATAATTATTATAAATTAAAAAATACAGTTTATATAGTTAATTATATTTTATTTTAAATTTTAAAAGAACAATTAAAATGAACATAAATTATATATATATTCATTTTATATTGAAAATGTATATAAATCAATAAAATAGTTCAGAAAGAACATAAAAATAAAAATTTTTAAGAAAAAACGATCAAAAAGTACTTGCAAAGAAAACAATTACAGTATATAATTAAGTCAATAAATGATTGAACGAACCTTTAAACGTTCAAAACAATCATAAAAGATGGACAAGGTGTAGGAGGTATATATTATGAGTACAGTAAATGAAATAACAAGAGAATCATGGATTTTAAATACATTCCCAGAATGGGGAACTTGGTTAAATGAGGAAATAGAAAATGAAGTAGTAGATCCTGGAACATTTAAAATGTGGTGGCTTGGTTGTACAGGGATATGGCTTAAATCAGAAGGAAACGCTAATATATGTATAGATTTTTGGTGTGGAAGTGGAAAGAAAACAAAAAAAAATCCATACATAAATCCAGAGCATCAAATGGCAAGAATGTGTGGAGGAAAGAAGTTACAACCTAACTTAAGAGTTGCACCATTTGTATTAGACCCATTTGCAATAAAAGAAATAGATGCAGTAATATCAACACATGATCACAACGATCATATAGATGTAAATGTTGCAGCAGCAGTTCTTAAAAATTGTTCAGAAGAAGTTCCGTTTATAGGACCACAAGCTTGTGTAGATAAGTGGATTGGTTGGGGAGTTCCAAAGGAAAGATGTATAGTTGTTAAACCAGGAGATGTAGTAAAAATTAAAGATATAGAATTACATGCATTAGAATCATTTGATAGAACAGCATTAATCACAGCTCCACCAGAAGGAGATTTAAGAGGTAAGATGCCTGTTGATATGGATTATAAAGCAGTTAACTACTTCATAAAGACTCCAGGCGGAAATCTATATCATAGTGGAGATTCACATTACTCAAATTACTATGCAAAACATGGAAATGATTTTAAAATTGATGTAGCACTTGGATCATACGGAGAAAATCCAA
The DNA here is from genome assembly GCF_019753795.1 of Clostridium sardiniense. Classification (NCBI taxonomy): domain Bacteria; kingdom Bacillati; phylum Bacillota; class Clostridia; order Eubacteriales; family Clostridiaceae; genus Clostridium; species Clostridium sardiniense. Next base: position 11,666 of record NZ_JAIKTU010000001.1, read on the forward strand.
GAGGTATTACAGATAAAATGACTTCAGTTGATATTTTAAGAATGGCGGAATCATTAAACACAGAAGTTGTTATACCATTCCATCATGATATATGGTCAAACTTCCAAGCTGATACTAATGAAATATTAGCATTATATGATATGAAAAAACACAGGTTACAATACAAATTTAAACCATTTATATGGCAAGTTGGAGGAAAGTTCACATTCCCAGAAGATAAGGACAGGAGAGAGTATCATTATCCAAGAGGATTTGATGATTGCTTCGAAGTAGATATAAACTTACCATACAATTCATTCCTATAAAATATAAAAGCAGTGGGAGGCAAAAGACATGTTAAAAGAGTTGATAGAAAAAGGGAGATATTCTTTCCATGAAGGCTTTGATAATTGGGAGGATGCAGTGAAAGCTGCATGCGCTCCCTTAGAAGAAGAAAAAGCTATCGAAAGAGAATATTCGGATTTAATAATAGAAAGTATTAAAAAGCATGGACCTTATATAGTAATTGCACCAAAGATTGCTATACCACATGCACAAGAAGGCAAAGGAGTCAATGAAACTTCTATATGCTTTATGAAAACGAATACACCGGTTAGGTTTGGAGATGGTGATGAATATGATGCACAATTATTTTTTGTATTAGCATCAACAGATAACAATATCCACCTACAAAACCTTTCAAGAATGGTAGAACTTATATCAGACGAAGAAATGGTAGAGAAACTTTTAAAAGCGAAATCAGTTGAGGATTTAAAAGAATTAATATAGTAAATATTTAATTTTAGGTTTTAAAATTTCTATAGAACTTTAGCGTTCAACCTAAATACTAAAGTTCTATAGAGATTTAAGATACATAAACTTTTTAAATTATCTTAAATCTTAAAAATAAAGATACGGATAAAATTATTAAGTTAAAGGTGGATGAAATATAAAGGGATAAAAGGGAGGATAAATCTTATGGATTATGTAATTTCAGTTTGGGAATTTTTCCAAAATAACATTCTAACAAAACCTGCATTCTTTATTGGTTTTATAGTTCTTATTGGTTATTTATTATTAAAAAGACCTTTTTATGATGCATTAGCAGGGTTTATAAAAGCAACAGTTGGTTACTTAATTTTAAATGTTGCAGCAGGTGGACTTGTTAGTAACTTCCGTCCAATTCTTGCAGGGCTTAAAGATAGATTTAACTTGCAAGCAGCTGTTATAGATCCATATTTTGGTCAAACGGCAGCACAAGAAGCAATAGGTAAAGCTGGAAAGTCGTTCTCAATGATGATGGTTGTTTTACTTATAGCATTTATATTTAACTTAGTTCTTGTATTACTTAGAAAGTTTACTAAAGTACGTACAGTATTTATTACAGGTCATGTAATGGTACAACAATCAGCAACCGCTTTATGGCTTGTATTCTTCTGTTTTCCTGATTTGAATAATATGGGAGTAGTAGCTATGCTAGGACTTTTGTTAGGAACTTATTGGGCAGTATTTTCAAATCTTACTGTTGAGCCTTGTCAAGAACTTACAGAAGGTGGCGGTTTTGCAATTGGACACCAGCAAATGCTTGGAGTCTGGATTACAGATAAGATTGCAGGTAAAGTAGGAAATAATAAAAAGAGCATTGAAGATTTAGAACTTCCAGGATTCTTATCAATATTTAGTGATAACGTTGTAGCAACTGGTATATTAATGACAGTTTTCTTTGGAATTATAATGGGAATACTTGGACCAGACTTAATGCACACTATTGATAAGGGATTTGATCAAAATACAAACTTTATATTCTATATATTAGAAAAGTCACTTAACTTTGCAGTTTATTTAAGTATATTACAACTTGGAGTTAGAATGTTCGTTGCAGAACTTACAGAATCATTCCAAGGAATTTCAAATAAAATACTTCCAGGTTCAGTACCAGCTGTAGACTGTGCAGCTACATACGGATTTGGACATCCAAATGCAGTAACAATTGGTTTCTTATTTGGAGCAATCGGTCAATTTATAGCAATAATAGGTCTTGTAGTATTTAAGAGCCCTGTGCTTATAATTGCGGGATTTGTACCATTATTCTTTGATAATGCTACATTTGCAGTATTTGCAAATAGAAAAGGTGGATTAAAAGCAGCAATGATAATACCTTTTGCATCTGGAGTTATACAAGTTCTTGGTGGTGCATTTGCAGCTTACTACTTTGGATTAGCACAATTTGGTGGATGGCATGGAAACTTTGACTGGGACACATTATGGCCAGTAATTGGAGTTTTAATGAGTAAATTCGCTTATGTTGGAGTGGCAATAGCAATTATAGGAATGCTTTTAATACCACAACTTCAATACAGAAAAAATAAAAAAGGGTACTTTAAAATAGTTGAAGATTACGAAGGCTATTTAGAAGATGAAGAAAAAGAGAAGGAAATGGCCTAAAGTTTAGATTACAAATAATCTTAGTAATAAATTAATATGGGCTAAACTTTTTAGGATTTACAATATAAAGGTTTAGTCTATATAAAAGCAGATTAAAGGTTAAAAATATAGATAAAAAAGAATTGATTTAAATTAGGAGGAGATATTTATGTTAAAAGTAATAGCAGCATGTGGAAATGGAATGGGATCAAGCCAAATTATAAAAATGAAAATAGAAAAGGTATTTAAAAAATTAAATATTCCAGTATCAATTCATCATACAAGTATTGGAGCAGCAAAAACAGAAGCATCAAGTTATGATGTAGTATTTTGCTCAGAAGCTTTAAAAGGAAACTTTGATAAAGCAAAAGGTTCAGGAACTATAGTAATTGGACTTAGAAACCTTTTATCAGAAAAAGAAATTGAAGAAAAAATAACAGAAAATATAGTTAATAAATAAAGATTAAAATTTTAGTAGTACTTATCTCTTAATATTTTTTTATGAGATAAGTACTATGTTCAATTTTGGAATTTAGGGAGGCATTTTATATGAAGATAGAAAAGAAGTTCTTAACTGATTTACATAGATGTTATGCAACTAGTAGCACAGTTATAGATGGGGATAGAAAAATACTTATAGCAACAGAAGGAGAAGGCCCTTGCTTTATGTATGAGGGTGAAGATTTTAAACAATCAACAGTATGGGATGGTCCTGGAGGAACAATGTCAATTATACCTATACCGGGAAAGAATGGAGATTTCCTTGCAGTACAAAGGTTTTTCCCAACATTCCAATCAGAGGATGCTGAAATAGTATGGGGAAAATATGTGGACGGGAATTGGAAAATAAAGACTTTGTTTAAACTTCCATATCTACATCGCTTTGACATACTAGAGGCAAATGGAAAGATATATTTCTTGGGGGCAGTTTTATGTAATAGCAAAAAATTTAAAGAAGACTGGAGTGATCCTGGGAAAATATATGTTGGAGAAATTAAAGAAGACTTAAATGAAAATATAGAAATTAAAGTAATTAAAGAAGGATTAACTAAAAACCATGGATATTGCAGATCAGAACATGATGGAAAGATGGTTGGACTTGTAACATCAGAAGAAGGGATATTTAGGATTACGCCACCTCAAAATAACGGAGAAGAATGGTTAGTTGAGCAAATAATGAATAGGCCAACAAGTGATGTTGCTGTTGTTGATATTGATGGTGATGGCGAAGATGAATTAGTTACTATAGAGGAGTTTCATGGAAAGCACTTTAGAATAAATAAAAAATATGGGGATGAATACAAAATAATTTATGAATATCCAAAAGAAATGGATTTTGGACACGTTGTATGGGGAGGAAAACTTAGAGGAGTTCCAACAATAATTGGTGGATATAGAAGATGTGATAAAGACTTATTTTATGTACAGTGCATAGATAAAGAAAATTTAGAATTTAAAACAGAAGTTATTGATTCAGGCGTTGGGCCAAGTAATGTAGCTGTTATAAATGAAGCGGATAGGGATATTATAATATCAGCAAATAGAGAACTTGGACAAGCTGCTTTATATATAGTAACTGATTAAGTTGATTTTATAAATAAATAGTAAAAAGACAATTATTAAAATCTAAAACGGTAATTAAGGATTTTAAAAGAGTATCAAAGATATATATGTAAAAAGATTAAAAGGCTATTTTAAAAATTAAAGGTAGAAATCTAAATTTTAAGGTTTCTACCTTAATTAAAAGAGATTATTTTAGGGAGGTTTTTATATGTTAGAAAACTTAAAAAAAGAAGTTTATGAGGCAAATATGCTTCTTCCAAAATACAATTTAGTAACTTTTACATGGGGAAATGTTTCAGCTATAGATAGGGAAAAAGGACTTGTAGTGATTAAGCCATCAGGTGTTGAGTATGATACTATGAAGCCTGAAGATATGGTTGTTGTTGATTTAGATGGAAAGGTTGTAGAAGGCAAATATAAACCTTCATCAGATACAGATACTCATATAAAGATTTATAAAGAGTTTGAAAATATTGGAGGTGTTGTTCATACTCACTCAAGATGGGCAACAATATTTGCTCAAGCAGGAAGAGGAATAAAACCATACGGAACAACTCAGGCAGATTATTTTGCAGATGAAATTCCATGTACAAGAGATATGACAAGAGAAGAAATTGAAGGAAATTATGAATACAATACTGGAGCAGTAATAGTTGAAAGATTTAAAGATATAAATCCGAAGTATATTCCAGCAGTTCTTGTTAAAAATCATGGACCGTTTACTTGGGGGAAAGATGCACATGAAGCAGTCCATAATGCAGTAGTTTTAGAAGAAGTCGCAATGATGGCATATAATACAGAAATTTTAGCAAATCAAAAGGTTAATAGTATGTCAGATGATTTATTAAATAAGCATTTTTCAAGAAAGCATGGTCCTAATGCTTACTATGGACAAAATGGAGCTTAGTAAATAGTAAGAAGAATATAAGAGGTTTTCTGAGGATTAAATTTAAGGAGAGATTTTTATGAAAGATTATTTTATTGGATTATATGAAAAAGCAATGCCAAATACTCTTACATGGAGACAAAAGCTTGAATGTGCAAGGGAAAATAATTTTGACTTTATTGAAATAAGCATAGATGAAACAGATGAAAAACTTAAAAGGCTTGATATGACAAAGGAAGAAAGAAAAGTTCTGGTAGATCTTATGTTTGAAGTTGGTGTTCCTATAAGGACTATGTGTCTTAGTGGACATAGAAAGTATCCTTTAGGTAGCGAAGATGAAACTACAAGGAAGCGTTCAATGGAAATAATGGAGAAAGCTATAGAGCTTGCTGATGATTTAGGAATTAGAATAATTCAGCTTGCTGGATATGATGTTTATTATAAAAGCGGAAATGAAAAAACAAGAGATATTTTCTTTGAAAATCTAAAAAAAGCAACTGAAATGGCATCAAGATCAGGTATTATATTAGCTTTTGAAACTATGGAAACTGAGTTTATGAATACAGTAGGAAAAGCTATGAATTATGTAGAGAAAATAAATTCACCATATCTTGGTGTATACCCGGATTGTGGGAATATAACAAATGCAGCATTGACTCATAACGAGAATGTAATTGAAGATTTAAAAAAAGGGGAAGGGCATATAATGGCAATTCATCTTAAGGAAACAGTGTCTGGAAAGTTTAGAGAAATTCCATTTGGAACAGGTCATGTTAACTTCGAGGATATAATAAGAACTTCTTATTATATGGGGGTCAGAAGGTTTGTTACTGAATTTTGGTATACAGGAACAGGAGATTATAGAGACGGTATTAAAAATGCAAGAAGCTTTATGGAAGATAAGTTTAAAAACGCTTTAGGGAATTTGTAAGGGAGTGAGTTTTTTGAAAATATTTATAGATACTGCTAATGTAGAAGAAATAAGAATGGCCAGTAAGCTAGGAGTTTTATCAGGAGTGACTACAAATCCATCATTAATTGCTAAAGAAGGAAGAGATATAAAGGAAGTTATAGAAGAGGTTTGTAGTATTGTAGATGGACCTATAAGTGCTGAAGTTATGAGTTTAAATGGAGATGAGATGGTTAAAGAGGCTAGAGAACTTTCTAAAATCCATAAAAATATAGTAATTAAGATTCCGATGTGTGAGGAAGGTCTTAAAGCTGTAGCTACTCTTTCAAAAGAAGAAATAAAAACGAATGTAACATTAATCTTTTCACCACTTCAAGCATTACTTGCAGCAAGAGCAGGAGCTAGTTTTGTAAGTCCATTTCTTGGAAGGCTTGATGATATAGGAAATCCAGGGATAGAAGTTATTGAGCAAATATCTGACATGTTTACTATACACGGAATTGAAACTGAAATTATTGCAGCTAGCGTAAGAAATCCAATGCATGTATTAGATGCGGCAATGGCAGGATCAGATATAGCAACAATTCCTTATAATGTTATAGTGAATATGATAAAGCACCCATTAACAGATGCTGGAATTGAGAAGTTTATAAAGGATTATGAAAAATCTAAGAAGCAAAGAAAAGGATAAGCTGTATAGACACATTTAGTTTGATAAAAGACCTCTGTTTAAAAACAGAGGCCTTTTATATTTTTATATATAGATTTTCAATAAAGTTTCAAGTTGAAAAATATTATTAAAAATAATTATATCAAATATAAAAACTACGAGAACATCGTAGTTTCTATATTTTAAATATATCTAGTATTTTACCATCACATTCTTTAATTGAGTGATTTAACATATTTAAAATAGTAGTTCCTTCGTCTACTAGACTCATGTCACCTATATAATTATTCTTTTTTATATTTGGCCCTTTTATCATAAAGAATGTTCTATAATCTAGACTTTCAGGGAAATAGCCATGAGTTGCAACATCGTGGTTTCCAGAGGTTTCTTCAATTATATCTCCATCAATAGAATTAATGAAGTAGTAACCATCATTTGCTTCTAACATAAAATCACAATTTTTATCAGCTCCGAATGATATGGCCTCTTTATTTGAATATATATTTTTTATGCACTTATTATTATCTTTAGAGAAATTATTAATAAGTACATAAACAGTTTCTCTAGAAATATTTGAATCTTTATTTATATAAATATAAGCTGAGCCATCACAATAGTTACAATATATATCCCATGATGTTATTTTATTTTTATTATCAACTTTGATATAGCCTTTATCTAAGAAGAATTTATTTAGTTTAATTACATAATCTGCATCCTTAAAACTATGATCACCAAGTGCTATTAATGTGCTATTTTCATAAATATTATTATCTTCTAAGAAGTTAATTATTTTTCCAAGTCTATCATCATGACGATTTAAGGCTTCTTTAATTTTAGGTGATTTAATACCAAAGTTATGCTTATGAGTATCTACATCTGTAAGATGAACTAATATAAAATCAGCAAGATCATTTTTAAGTACATACATAAGGCTTTCAAAGGTAAAGTTATCTAAGTTAGGTTGATTAAGTCCATCTCTTAATTTTCCAAATAAATTATTTAATTTAAGCTGAAATGATAGTGTGCCATTTAGAGCTGAAACTAAAATTTGATTTTGCCAAGGTCTATTTGCAAAAACTTCAGGTAAATTCAATTCAATAGTCTTTGATTTTGCTGTAACTGGCCAAAGTAGGGCACAGGTCCTAAATCCAGACTCCTTAGCTACATCATAAATTGTTGGCCCTTTTATATATTTTTGTTCCCAAAACCAATCAGGATTCTTTCTAAATGGTTCAATCTTAATATTATTTACAATTCCATGATTAATAGGATATTTACCTGTTGAAATTGATACATGTGCTGGATAAGTAAGAGAAGGGTATACTGATTTTACTATATCTGAATATGAGGATTGTTCCATAAGCTTTTTAAAATTAGGTAATGTTTTTATATATTTAAAATCATTTGTATCTACTGCATCGAAAGATAATATTATAAATTTTTCTTTCATAAAAATAATCCCCCTTTAAAGGTAAAATATTATATTAATATTCTACTATAAAGGGAGAAGTTTATATAATTAGTTTTTAAATTTTTATTTTAGAATAATATCTCCATTAGTATTGCTTAAGTTTACAATATTCTTTCCATTACCTAAAGAGAAAGATTTATCATTGATAGACCTATCTTCATGATAAATACCATTAGTGTTACTTTTTGCTAAGATTTGATAATCATCAAGATTTTTAATGTTATTAAAAGTTATTTCTCCATATTTAGTAGATATGTTTGTATTCTTTCCTAATTTAGAAAGATTGGTTCCAATATTACCATTATTAGATTTAATATTAGAATTTCCAATAAAACCTTGTACATAAATATCACCATAATTAACGGATATATCAGAATTATTGATGTTAGAATCATTTGATTGTATATGACCATTTGAAGCTTTTAAATTAGCATCAGTAGCTTTTATGGTCTGTAGATTAATATCTCCATAATTAAGGTCTAAATTTAATCTAGAAAGAGTCAAATCTCTAAGATTAACATATCCGTTACTAGATTTTATATTTAAATTTCCAGTATAACTTTTAGGAAGTAAAAGTGTAATACTTATATTATAGATATTGCTAAAATCATTAGGTAAAGATAGTTCTAATGAGTCACCTGTTTCTTTAAATTTTATAGTGGAATATTTAAACTCGGTTACTTTGCTTTGACGTCCACTTAATGAATAGTTTACTTCAATATCATTAGAAGATGTACTTTCAATCTCTATATCTGCAGACTTATAATTTATATTGATATCTTTTATATTTTTATTTAGTTTATGGTTATATGATTGATTTATTGAAGTATGAGGCTCATTCCAAGTTGAAAAGTCAAATATTGATCCATCTATACCAAAGTATTTAGTAACTTCATCTTTATAATTAGATAATCTATAATTGCCACTATATAGAATAGTACATGCACCTATATATGAAAAAATGCATACAAGAAGGAGAACTAATAAGGTTATTTTAAATTTCTTTTTAATTAGTGGTTTTCTCATATTAATTACCTCCTTCAGGTGATTTTTTAAATAAATTTATAATCGTAAATAATACCAATTTTATAAGGTAGTAGGAAAGCATAGTTAAAAGAGCTGTTAATGCAAGTGAACCTATTATAAATAATATGATTACGCTGTTTGGAAATTCAGTAATAAATGCTGGAGTACTTGAAGCACCAATAACAACTATCCCTATTTTGCTAAGCATCACAAATATTCCGCTTACACTTATTGCTAGTCCACCAATGATTAATGCACCAAGAAGAGCAACAAAAGCAATAAATAATCCAATGGCACAGGCTCCTGCACCTAATGCTAGTGGTGCTAAAAAAATAAATGCTATTATTATTAAAATAAATTTAATTAAGCCTTTAGCACTAAATGAAAAGTTTTTAAAGGGCCTTGAATCTTTTTTATTTTCGGTTTCTTCTTTAGAAAAATTATATTTATAATCTTCAGTGTCTTCAAAAGTCTTTTCCTTAGAATCTTCTTCACCCTCTTTAGTAGCTTCTTCATCAGATATAGCTTCATATTTTACATCACCATAAAACTTTGTATCATTTTCAGTATATGATGAAGTAGTATCTTCAGTTGTTTGAACCTTTTCTAGGTATGCACTTCTATATTGATAAACTAATTCATAAGGATTTCCTAGTTCATCTATAATTTCTTCTTCTGTTTTACCATTTGATAATCCAACTGTAAAATGCTCTTGATAATCAAATATAATATCTGCAAGCTCTTTTTCAGGGAAATCTTTTAATCCGTTAGCTAGTATAGATAAAAATTCATTTTTACTCACACTTATAACCTCCCATAATAATGTTGTTAACTGCGTTTTGGAACGCTAACCATTCACGTTCAAGATTTTCTTTATAATCATAGCCAAGTGCTGTAAGTCTATAATACTTTCTTGGTGGGCCTTCCATAGATTCTTGAAGATATGTGGTGAAATATCCCTCCTTAGTTAATCTCCGAAGAATGGGGTAAACCGTGCCATCTGAAATTGAGATATGTTTTGAAATTTCGTTAATTAACTCATAACCATAACAATCCTTAATAGATAATACTGAAAGAACACATAACTCTAAAACACCTTTTTTTAATTGAGTATTCATGGCATCAGAACCTTTCTGTAAAATATTTCATGTCTATAGTATACAATTCAGTACTATACAATGCAATATAGTGAAATAGAATTTATTTATATTTTAAGAAAATAATAAGATTTCTTAAGAATTAGATTTTTAATGAAATTTTATTATAGCTCTAGTAAAAATAGATAATAATATAAATAAAATATCATCATATTCTAAAAGTAAATTTTTATAGAATATGATGATATTTATATAGGGTAGCATTATTACATTTTTAGCTTTGAAACTTGCTTAAACATATTAATCTCTTTTTCAGAGGATACTTCCTCTAGAGATTCATTCCAATCTTTATCAAATTTTATTTTAAATAATTCTATTTTTTCATGAGACTTAACTGGAGCTAGTGCAACGTATTCTGATCCAGATATTAAAACTTGCTCTAAAATCTCATAATCAATTTTGTTATTGTTTTCATCTCTAAAGGTCATTACTTTTTTATCACTCAAAATTATCACTCCTTACCTTATAAGATTAGTATCTTAATTAAATAGATTTTTATGCTATAAACTGTTCTAAATTTACTATTTTAAAATTATGAAAATAATTACATGGGAAAATCAAATCCAAAATATGTAAGTTTAATACACAGTCAGAAAACGTTGAAGATAGGAGGTTTAAGGGGGATTGTGTTAATAATGTGGATAAGTCTAATAACTTTGTGGATAAGTTCTCTTTGATGTTAAAATTTAAAAAAAATAAGGTTTGTACAATATATATGTATAAAATAAAATATAAGTAACAATATAACGTATATTGTAGAAATAACAATTATCAATTACAATTTATTGTAGAATGATAATGAATAGTGTTAAAATTACTCAATATTACTAACAAAGCTGTGGACAAAAACTGTGGATAATGTGGACAAGTTAGAAAATTCACAAAATAAAAGGAGATTAATAATGAAATATAATAAAGAAATATTAGAAGCTAAATTTATAAGTAGACCAAATAGATTTAACGCCAAGGTAAATTTAAATGGAGAAGATATAACGGTTCATGTTCCTAATACTGGAAGATGTAGAGAGATATTAACAGATGGTGCAACTGTGCTTTTAAGGAAAGAAGATAATCCAACTAGAAAGACAGCCTATGATTTAGTTGCAGTTTACAAGGGAGAGATGCTTATAAGTATAGATTCTCAAATACCTAATAAAGTGGTTTTTGAAGCTCTTCAAAATAAGAAAATAAAAAAGCTAGTTAAGTACAATAATATACTTAAGGAAAAGACCTTTGGTAACAGTAGATTTGATTTTAAGTTATCAAGTGATGAAGGTGAAGAATATTATTTAGAAGTTAAAGGTGTAACATTAGAGGAAAAAGGTCACGCTGCCTTTCCAGATGCGCCCACTGATAGAGGAAGAAAACATTTATTAGAGCTTATTGATGTAAAAAAGAGTGGAAGAGGTGCTGGAGTATTATTTTTATTGCAAATGGAAAATATGAAGGATTTTGTTCCTAATGATGAGAGAGATGAAAAGTTTGGTGAGGCACTTAGAGAAGCACGTGATAATGGTGTTGATATATTTGTATATGAGTGCATTGTAGATAAGGAAGGTATAACTTTAAATAAAGAGGTTAAAGTTAATTTTTAGAAAACATACTTCTAAAAGATAAGAGGGTACTTTATAATAGAGGTAATTGATGTTTTATAAGAGGGAGAAAGTGTATGAAATATAAATTTTGTCCAAAGTGTGGAAGAGAATTAGAAATGTTTAATTGTTGGGATGAGGGTGAAGTTCCGTATTGCCCAGTTGATAATACATTGTATTTTGATACTCCAAGACCATGTATTGTTGTTGGAGTAGTTAAAGGTGATGAAATTCTTTTATTAAAACAAAGTTATATATATAAGAATTCTAAGGTGTTAATATCTGGATATGTAGATCAGGATGAATATGCAGAAGATACAGCTTATAGAGAAGTACTTGAAGAGACTGGAATAGAGACTAAAAATATAAAATATTTAGGATCTGATTTTGTGGAAGGTAAAGAGCTTTTAATGATAACTTTTATGGCTGAATATAAATCAGGTGAAATAAAAAAATCTGATGAAGTTGAAGGCATTGGCTGGGTTAAAATAGATGATGCTTTAGCACAAATGCAAGAAGATAAAATAGGAACAAAAGTTGTTAAGAAGATTATTGATATTAGAGAAAAATAATAATTATTAGAGATAAAAGATAAGTAGTATTATATATTAATTTATAAATTTATGTTTCATAAATTTAGATAAGTATAGTATTACTTATTTTTTTGTAAAGAGTGTATTGAAATATGTTATAAATGCCCTATATGGTATAATTAGGTAAAAGGGGCGTGATAGAATGGTGGAGAATAATAAATCAATAGTTATAAAGTTAATAGGATATTTTTATATCTTTGGAGCAATAATTTTGGTTTTAACATTTGGAGTTAAACAGGAAATCAATTTCAATATTAGGTTTGGAATGCAATATATACCAGAGGGTATATTTAAAGTAGCCCTTATATTAGTTACGGCTATAATGGCTTATGGATATTTAAAGATGAAGATATGGGGATACTGGATGATGGTTATATACTCAATATTATTTTTATTCGCAAGCTTAAATGGTATTAGCAATTATAATAGCCAACCATTTATAGGAAATACTATATTTTCTATTATTGTATTAGCTTGTACATTCAAGCAGAGAAAGAGCTTCACTTAAAATGACAAAACCTAAATAGATAGGAAGATATATGTGTATAAAATATATAGATAAAAAACACTATTGTAATATTACAATAGTGTTTTATTCTTTTTGAAATAAGTGTTATAGAAATATATTAATGTGATTCTATTCTTTGAAGTTCTATATGAAGTACATTACTTTCATAATTAATATTTGCGCTATCAACCATCATACCTACAAGAGAAAGTTCACAATCAAATTCACTTTCGCCACCAAGGTGCCAGTAATACTGTTCAACTTCATGCTGACGAGGGATGTTCAATGTTTGAACTAAGTTATCATAATCATCTTTAGGGAAATTATCAATAATAGCATCTATAGTTATATTAGATGTATTATCTATATTTTTTACATTAACAGTTATGTCTTCTGCTAAAAAGTGATAGCAAAAGGACATTAATTCATTTATTATCCTAAGATTTTTTTCAATTTTAAATTTCATCCTTACGAACCTCTCTTTTAAATGTAGTAATAATAGGTATTAAAATCATAGCTACAAATCCACCGGCTAAACCATTATTATAAAGATTTAGACCACCATGTAAGTACCCCACATTTGTAACTAATGCTACATGAAGTATTCCTGAAATTATACCAATCTTCCAGCCAAATTTACCGCCTATAGGAGCTAAACAGGTACTAAAAAGTATTGCAAGTAATATTCCAGGGTCAGATATGGAATAGATACTTATAAACCCTCCAAGAGTTGCACCAATCATAACAGGTATTATGTTTCTTATATGTTTACCAAAGCATCCAAAACCTATTATGGTAAATATTCCTCCAAGGGTTGGACCATTTAGATCTCCACCTATAAGTAGTAAATAGAATGTAGCAAATAGACCTACTATTCCCATATTAATATAAGCGGTCTCTCCAAAAAGTAGGTAAAAGTCTGACACAAGTTTACCAGATTGTTTACTTATCCTTTTTAAATTATTTTTTGTATTTCTTCCATAATAAAGGCCAATACCAATTAAATAAAGGCATATTATTATCATAAATACAAGAAAGAATTCATTATTACCTTTATTCCAAATTAATTGAGTCTTAAAGTCAATGCCTATTGATCTAAATAAAGACATTAATAGAGTTGCCAGTAGTCCACATGCAAAACCTATATTGTATAAATTATATCCAGCATGGGAAGATATACAGTGTGTTGCTATAGGAGTTAAAACAAATCCTATAAAAACACCAATAATTGAACCAAAAAATAATCCTAAGATTGGGTTATCTGAAGTAAAGCTAAGCTGACTAACTGTTGGTGCAAGGGTTGTGGATAATAGCATAACTAATGTGTAATTAAGTAGTGGTTGTTTTTGATATCTTGCAAAAAGATAAACACCAAACATAACAGGCCATATGTTTAAAATATTTTTTCCAAAGAAAGAAAAGCCAGTCATAAGCCATAAAGCCATTATTGTTGAACCATTTGGTTTTATACCTACAAGAACTAATATAAAGATGCTTATTATACTAGTTAGTGCTGCATTAACTAAGGTAGCTCCTATGCCACCAATCTCTACATAATCAGTAATTAATATGTCAGGGGTTAAGAGAATTTTCTTCAAACCATTAAAGATCTCATGGGGTGAATTAATAATAAAGGCTGTAACTATAAAAAATAAATAAATAACCAATAAAATTTTATATGGTAAGAAGAGTTTTTTCTTTCCAATCACAGTCTTTTCACCTCGTTTTATTCTATTATTTGTAAATATTATATTACAAAACTAGTCATATTAGCTAGAAAAATAATTAAAATATTACTATATAATATTTCCACAAAGGAAAGTTGGATATATAATATAGTGTAAAGTTAATACATAATTTTGGAGGGATAATAATGAATAAGGATAATGAAAGGTATGTACCTGAGATTTTAGGGACTTTGAGAAATCATATAATTGAAGCACCAGCAATTATAAGGAAGTGTAGTGGAATAAAAATATTTGGGAAGAGAGTTAAGTCTATAATGTTTTCCACAGATGTTGCAATGATAAAGAATACAAATGCAGACGCAATAATGGCAGTATATCCTTTTACCCCCCAGCCTAAAATCACTGAAGCCATAATAACAGCTGCGGATGTTCCCGTATTTTGTGGAGTTGGTGGGGGAATAACTCAAGGTAGAAGGGTTGTAAACTTAGCATTAGATGCAGAATTTAAAGGAGCAATAGGAATAGTTGTAAATGCTCCAACTTCAAATAGCATAGTGAAGAGAATAAGAAAGACAATAGATATACCGGTAGTTGTAACTGTTGTTTCAGAAGATACAGATATAGAAGAAAGATTAAATGCAGGAGCAACTATATTAAATGTATCAGGTGGAAAAGATACACCTAAAATAATAAGAAGGATAAGAGAAGAATATCCATTAATACCTATAATAGCAACAGGTGGGCCAACACAAGAAAGTATTCAAGAGACAATAGAAGCAGGCGCAAATGCAATAAGTTATACACCACCATCATCAGCGGAAATAATGGGGGATTTAATGGATGTTTACAGAGAAAGAAAATTATAGAAAAAATTAGAAAAAGTTTCAAAAAAGTATTGTAAATTAATAAAAATATGGTATCATAATTAGTACAAGTTGTATAAAATATAATATAAAATTGAAGACAAACCTAGGGTAGAGGTGCCAAGATTAAGAGTAATCTTTAGGAGTTTTGCAGACTATGATAAAAGATGAAAGGAAGATTGGCCGAAGTGTAATTATTAGCAAAGGTAATTATGCTGGGGGTGTATATAATATATGCATCACTGTCACATATCGTGGAGAGCTACAAGGATTAAAAAGTTACAATGATTATTTCACCTATTGCATCTTAGCAGTAAGTAATATTCTTATACGTAATAATAGACCTTATAACCACACGCTATTACCCGTCACAGTTTAATCTGTGGCGTTTTGTTTTACTTAAATAGAGTGGAGGAATCATTATGAAACTATTTGGTAATATGAAAACAGAAGAGAATACATTGGTAATTGGAGGCGTAAAAACAACAAAATTAGTAGAGGAGTTTGGAACACCTCTATATGTTATGGATGAACAATTGTTAAGAGATAATTGTAAGAAGTATATTACTTCTTTTAAATGTAAAGAAAGAGGAAATAAAGTAGCATATGCAGGCAAGGCTTTCTTAACTCTTGCAATGTGTAAATTAATTGAAGAAGAAGGACTTTGTTTGGATGTAGTATCAGGGGGAGAACTTTATACTGCATACAAAGCAAATTTTCCGTTAGATAGAGTATTATTTCATGGAAATAATAAAACATTAGAAGAAATTGAAATGGGTGTACAATTAGGAGTGGGAACATTCGTAGTTGATAATTTATTTGAAATAGAACAACTAAATCAAATGGCAAAGAATTATGGGAGATCACAAAATATTTATCTTAGAATAACTCCAGGGATAGAAGCACATACTCATGAGTATATTAAAACTGGTCAGATAGATTCAAAATTTGGGTTTGCACCAGTTGGAGATAATATAATAAATGCAATAAAAAGAGCGATAAAACTAGAAAATGTAAATCTATGTGGGTTACATTGTCATATAGGATCTCAGATATTTGAGCTAACGCCATATGAAGATGCTGCTGAAATAATGCTTAATTTAATTAAGAGAATACAAGATGAAACAGGATATTTAATTGGAGAGTTAGATTTAGGTGGTGGATTTGGAATTTACTATAGCAAGGAAGATAAGCCTAGAGAAACAAATGAATATTGCGGTGCTATATTAGATAAAGTTGATGCAGTATGTAAGGAAATTAATTTAGAATCTCCAACACTTGTAATTGAACCAGGGCGTTCAATTGCAGGGAATGCAGGAACTACATTATATACAATAGGATCAATAAAGAATATTCCATCAATAAGAAAGTATGTATCAGTGGATGGAGGTATGACAGATAATATTAGACCAGCGCTTTATAAAGCAAGATATGAATGTATTGTTGCAAATAGAGTTATATATGATTCAAAAGAAAAGGTAACAATATCAGGAAAATGTTGTGAATCAGGAGATATATTATTAAATGCTATAAAGATACCATCAGTTTTAAGTGGTGACTTATTAGCAATGATGTCAACAGGAGCTTATGGATATTCAATGTCTAACAACTATAATAAAATACCAAAACCAGCAGTTGTTATGGTTAAAGATGGAGAAGCAAGAGTTATATGTAAAAGAGAGAGCTATGAGGATATAATAAAGAATGAAGTAATATAAAAAATTAACTAAAGGGTATAAAGAGGGGAAGTATGGATAATAAATTTATAAGAGAGTGGTTACCTCCTATAATTGTGGCTGTTTTACTGGCTATAATGATAAACAAATTCTTAATATTTAAAGTAGATGTTCCTACAGGTTCTATGGAACCTACTATAAATATAGGAGATAAATTCTTAGTAACTAGGGTATATAATTTTGAAAATCTAAAAAGAGGAGATATTATAGTCTTTAAAAATAATGAGAAGAATCAAGTTATGGTAAAAAGACTTATAGGAGTTCCAGGAGATGAGATAGATATTCAAGGTGAAAAATTATATATTAATGGAGATGAGATTAAAGAAGACTATGTAAAATATCCAGATAAATACTTTGGAAAATTTAAAGTTCCAGAAGGTAAATACTTTTTCTTAGGGGATAATAGGGCAAATTCTGGAGATTCAAGAGAGTGGAAAGAGCCATATATTGATGAAAATGATATAAAAGGAAAAGTTCAAATAAGGGTATATCCTATTAAGAATTTTGGAAGTATAAAGTAGTATATTTAGAATTTATATCTAAATAAAAGAGGAGATTATATAGTCTTCTCTTTTATTTATTGATTTGGATTATTAAATTTGGACAGAATCATAAATAAGTTAAAAGTAGAGTGTTCTAGAGATATATTGAAGATTAAAAACTTTAATCTATGTATTATCATATCTTAAATTTAATCAGCATAATTTAAACCTATAAATAATATTAAGATAACTATAAAAACAAATATCCATAATACCCTATATATTTCACACAATACTATAAATATCTGCTGAACTTATAAAAATTATTTTTATTACCAAGTTTATATTGATAACAAACAATAAAACTAACTGTTTTAAGGGTTATTATATATTATATTATATATATATTGAAATTATATATATAATAGGGTAAAATGAAAAATAAATTATCTTAAATGTATAATTTTCATACAAAATTCATATAAGTTTATTCTAAAAATAATATATATTAGAATAATTTCTAAATTTACACATATGACACATAAAGCTTAACTAACTTTATAATAAATTTAAATCTCCTGAAAGAAAATTGACAAAAAAATATGATATAATTAATGATAATATCAAGTTTTAGAAAGGTTAAAGAGGGCGATAATATATTTATGAAAGACGCATATATAGTGGATAGAAAAGAAGGCGAATATTATATTTTGGAATCTCCAAGTGGAGATATGATTAATGTTCATGAAAGTGAAGTCCATATGTCACCAAAAGATGGAGATGTATTATATAAAAAAGAAAATAAATACTATTATAGTAAAGAAATGACCAAGCAACGTAAGAATGATATTAAAGAGTTAATGAAAGGAATATGGGTGGAATAATGATCGAAGATCCAAATACATCACAAGATCAGAAGATAGAAGAAGAAAAAAATGATGTAAAGATAACTGACTATACAATGAAAAGATCCGATAGAGGAAAGAAACAAGTTAAAGAAAAGAAGAAGAATTTCTTTTTTGATTGGATTGTACCAGTTTTTATAGCAGTAGTTCTTGCTATATTGATAAATAATTTTTTAATCTTCAAGGTATATATCCCAAGTTCCTCAATGGTACCAACTTTAAAGGTTGGAGATCGACTTTTGGTAACTAGGGTTTATAATCCAGAAAAGTTACATAGGGGTGATATAGTTGTATTTGACTCTGATGAGCTTAATGAAACTGTAATAAAAAGACTTATAGGACTTCCAGGGGATTCAATCAAAATTGATGGAACAGCAGTCTATGTTAATGGGAAAAAGTTAGATGAACCATATGTAGAATATCCAATGGATTCATATGGAACTTATATAGTTCCGGAAGGTAAGTATTTTTTCTTAGGAGATAATAGAGCAAATTCTAATGATTCGCGTTTTTGGAAAAATCCTTATATAGATGGAAGTAAGATACAGGGGAAAGCCCAAATAAGGATTTATCCTTTTAATAACATAGGTTTTTTAGAGTAGAGAATTATACTAAAGAAAGAGGTGGATTAAATGGAACAGCAAAATAAAAAAAGAAATAAAGCTGGGATTATTTATTTTATAATAGCTCTAGCTATAATAATGTCTTTTAATTATGTTAGAGAAACATCTATGAATAAAGAGATTAGTTATACAGAGTTCCAGCAAATGGTTAAGGACAAACAAATTTCAAAAGTTATAATAACTAATGAGAATCTAATAATAACACCAAAGGATGATAATGAATTTAAAGGTAAAACTTTATATACTGCAAATATAAAAAATGATGATTTACTTAAAGAGTTAAATGCTTCAAATATTACTGTTACAGGACAAAATCCTAAACAATCACCAGTATTTGATTTATTACTTGTTTACGGATTACCAATACTTTTAATGTTCTTTGTATGGAGAATGTTATTCTCAAAGATGGCAGGTAAAATGGGTGGCGGAATGATGTCTATGGGCAAAAATAACGCCAAAGTTTACATGGAAGATGAAATTGGAGTTACTTTTAAGGATGTTGCAGGACAGGAAGAAGCTAAAGAATCACTAGAAGAGGTTATAGACTTCTTAAATGATCCAAGAAGATATACAGAAATAGGTGCTAAGCTTCCTAAAGGTGTCCTTTTAGTTGGACCTCCAGGAACAGGTAAAACATTACTTGCAAAGGCAGTAGCAGGAGAAGCAAAAGTGCCATTCTTCTCAATATCAGGTTCAAGCTTTGTTGAGATGTTTGTTGGTGCTGGTGCAAAAAGAGTTAGAGAATTATTTAAAGATGCTCAAGAAAAAGCTCCTTGTATCATATTTATAGATGAAATAGATGCCGTTGGTAAGAGTAGAGATAATCAATTACAAAGTAATGATGAAAGAGAGCAAACTCTTAATCAATTACTTTCAGAAATGGATGGATTCGACTCTTCAAAGGGTATAGTAATACTTGGTGCTACAAATAGACCTGAAATACTTGATAAAGCATTACTTAGACCAGGTAGATTTGATAGAAGAGTAATAGTTGATAGACCAGACTTCCCAGGAAGAGAAGCTATACTAAAAGTTCATGCTAAAGATATAAAACTTGGAGATGATGTAGATTTAGAAGAAATAGCAAAGAGTACTCCAGGAGCTGTCGGAGCTGATCTTGCAAACATAATGAATGAAGCAGCACTTAGAGCAGTTAGAGAAGGAAGAAAAGAAGTTATTCAAGCTGACTTAAGAGAAGCTGTTGAAGATATAATAGCAGGTAAAGAAAAGAAAGATAGAATTCTATCACCTAAAGAAAAGAAAGCTGTTGCTTTCCATGAAGTTGGGCATGCTTTAGTTGCAGCACTTTTAGATGGAGCAGATCCAGTTCATAAGATTACAATAGTTCCAAGAACAATGGGTGCACTTGGATATACTATGCAATTACCAGAAGAAGATAAATACTTAATTTCAAGAGAAGAGTTATTAAACCAAATTACAGTAATGCTTGGTGGAAGATCTGCTGAAGAGGAAGTATTTAATTTAGTTTCAACAGGAGCATCAAATGATATAGAAAGAGCAACGCAAACAGCTAGAAGTATGGTAACTGTTTATGGTATGTCAGATAAGTTTGATATGATGGCTCTTGAATCAATACAAAATAGATATTTAGATGGTAGAGCAGTAAGAAATTGTAGTGAAGAGACTTCAACTATGATAGATAATGAAGTTTTAAAAATTATAATAGAAGCTCATAAAAATGCTAGAAAGTTATTACATGATAATAGAGATCTTTTAGATGAGATATCAAATGTTCTTCTAGAAAAAGAAACAATCTTTGGTGATGAATTTATGGATATAGTATATAATAAATATCCAGAAATGAAAGTAAAAAAAGAAGAAGAAGAGAGAATAAAAGAAGAGGCTAGAAAAGAAGCTAAAATGCTTGCAGAAAGTAGAAAAGAAATTAAAAGGGAAGCTACTATTCTAAGTCTTGAAAAGATAGATGAAGATGGCGAAAGTGAAGCTGTAGTTACTAAAACTACGACAATAGACGAGAACAATGATGAGAGTTCTTCAAAAGAACAAGATGGTTCAGATAATCAATAATTTGAAAAAAAAGGAGATGTAGCGCGCTTGAATAATAACCTAGATTTCCTAATGGAAGAACAGCATTTAGAGAATACTTTAAAGACATTAAATGAAGAGATATTAAATTATATAGAGAAAAGAAAATATATAACAGAATATATCGTAGACTATAGAAAAAAGGTTATAGAAGAATACAGAGATGATGAAGATAGGGTATTAGAGTATTTTGATCATGAAGCTTATGTAAAAGAGGAAGCTTATAAAAATATTGATAAAAAGCTTAGAGAATATACTATTCTTAAGGAGTCACCTTATTTTGGAAGGATAGACTTTATAGAAGATAGTACTCCAGAAGAGATCTATATTGGTAGATTCGGATTGACTAAAGAAGGAACATATGAGCCAGTTATAGTTGACTGGCGTGCTCCTATTGCATCACTATTTTATAAAGGAAGCCTTGGAAAATCATCATATGAGTCACCAGTTGGTGATATAGAAGCTGATATATTGGCAAGAAGACAGCTTATAGTTAAAAATAGTGAGCTTAAGGGAATATTTGATTCAGCAGTTGATGTAAAAGATGATATTCTTCAAATGGTTTTAACTAGTAATGCTGGAGAAAAGCTTAAGGATATAGTAATGACAATTCAAGAGGAGCAAGATGAAATCATAAGAGCTCCTAAAGATAAAGCTGTAGTAGTAAACGGAGTTGCAGGATCAGGTAAAACTACAATAGCACTTCATAGAATATCATATCTTTTATATAACTTTAGAAAGCAATTTGGTGATAAAGTACTTATTTTAGGACCAAATGATATATTTATGGATTATATTGCTGGAGTCTTGCCTTCACTTGGAGAAGATGGAATAGATAATATGACATTTGAAGCTTTTGCAAGAAGAGAGATAGGAATAGACGAAGATATAACTGAATTCTCTTATTATATAGAAGAAGCTATGAAAGGGAATGAAAAGGCTCTAGAAGAATATAAAGAAAAGAGCTCAAAAAGATTTGTTTCAAAGCTTGATGATATAGTTAATGATATGAATAGTACTTATTTTAATATTGAGCCAGTAAAATTCTTCGGAGAAGAAATAGTATCTAAAGATGAGATACAGGCTTTATTTACTGATCATTACGCATATATGCCTTTATTTAGAAGAAGTGAAAAGGTAAAGAGAATACTAACTTCAAAAATAAAGGATAAGAGAGATGAATTAGTTTGGAAATTAAATAAGGATATAGAAAAGAAGATAAGTGAATTAAGTGAAGATGATCTTATTTTTGAAAAGAATAATTTAGATTTCCAAAGAAGAATTAGAATAAGAGAAATAGTAAGAGAAGTAATGAATGCTAGAGATAGAGTAGACGCGTGGTTATCACATGAAAGTATCCTTAGCATATATAAAAGGGCTACTAATACTGAGTTTTTAGGATATATGGATCTTGCAGGAATTCTTTATTTAATGATTAAATTAAATGGGAAGAAGACAAAGAAAGAGTATAAACATCTTGTAATAGATGAAGCACAGGATTATAACTATATGCAATTTATGGTTTTAAAAGAGCTAACAGGATGTAATAGTTGTACAATAGTTGGAGATAGCAATCAAAGACTTATTGATACAAAAGAAATACCTGCAATGCTGAAATTAGATGAAGTATTTAAAGATAATGTCTTAGAGTTCTCATTAAATAAGAGTTATAGATCAACTCAAGAAATAATGGAATATGCAAGTAAATTCTTAGATGAGGATAGAATAGTACCATTAGTTAGAAATGGAGAAAAAGTTCTTGAAGAGGAAACTGAAAGTATTGGGGAGACAATTGATACAATAACTTCAATAATTGAAGATTATGAAGAAGAAGGTCTTGAAAGTATAGCAGTTATAACTAAAAAGAGAGAAGAACTTAAGGATATATCTCATAACTTAAAAGAAAAAGTTAAGATTCTTACTTTTGATAGAAATGATATAATTTATAGAGGTGGTAAGGTACTTGTTCCAGCTTACTTTGCTAAGGGATTAGAGTTTGATGGAGTAATAATATTAGAAGATGAAGAGGAGACTCCAAATCTTGTTAAATATATTATGTGTACTAGAGCGCTTCATAGATTATCTGTTATAAAACAAAATAAAAAATAAAAGAGCCTGTAGGCTCTTTTTTTATTATCAAGAAACGCATAAAAATCTAAGATTATATATATTACTTTTTAAACTGTTCAAACTCTAAGATAATTTCATCATAAATTTTATTTACCACATCAAAGTCCATATTATTAGCATAATGCTTTTCAAGTTTATCATGAAGAAGCTTTGCTTCAGTGATTAATGAAAGACCTTTATTTAATAATATATCAAATTCGCATCTATCAAAATCTAGTTCATCTTTATACTTATCAAGTTTATGTTTGTTACATAGAGATGACATATCAAAAACTGTTCCGTTTATATTAAGTTTCGATATTTCATTTTCAGTAAATACTCCGATGTTTTCATCAGGTATAATAATGTGTTCAATATCATTGGGTAGTAATGGATGATGATAGTACTCTACATAAAGACCTGATTTTTGAGCAGATTCTCCAATTGATTTTAAGATATTACTTTTAGAAAGTCCAGGCTCTCCTTTAAGTACAAATAAATTTTCAACAGAGCTTGCTAAATCTTCACCAAAAGAAACTATGCCATTTGGAGTGAATGCTGTAGCAAAAGTATGTCTTTCTCCTCCAAAAGCAGGTGATGATTTCTTTGGAAGAACTATACCTTTAACAGTTGCTTCAAATTTAACCAATAGATCTTTGTCTACTGAGTTATTATTAAGATTTCTCCAGTCTAAGTAGACTTTGCTAGCCGAATTAAAGAAGGTATATGCTCTACTAAAACTTTCGCTTATATCTTTTCCGATATTTATTATTTCAGTCTTATGAGTAACTAAGTTTTTATAGTTAAGAGCTTGAGCTAAATCTATTATTTTATCCACGGCACCAGGGGTTACAGGATCAGTTGTATGGGGTGCAGTACCATCTAATATTGCGACCTTTAGTTCTTTAACTAGAATTGCATCTAGTGATTGATCATCAGAAGAACAATGGTATTCTTCTACAGTATAAAAATTAGATTTAAAATAAAAGGCTAATTTTTTCATTAGAGAAGATTTTCCAGTTCCGGGTCCTCCTTTTAAGCATATTATTTTATTAGCATTCTCTT
This sequence comes from Clostridium sardiniense, assembly GCF_019753795.1. NCBI lineage: Bacteria > Bacillati > Bacillota > Clostridia > Eubacteriales > Clostridiaceae > Clostridium > Clostridium sardiniense. The sequence goes on from NZ_JAIKTU010000001.1 coordinate 35,986, forward strand.
GAGAAATTAGATTTTTAAATAACGAATAAAATCCTTGAGAGGTATTGTTTCCAAGAAACATGTGTCTATTCTTTGCTTTGCTCATAATGCCACCTTCTTACATATAATATATTCTAAATAATATATTATATATTGTCTTGAATATATTTGTTACTACAACAAAGTATACTGCACTTAGGAAGGTTTACATGAATTGAAATTAAGTAAATATACATTAAATATGCATAAATACTTAAAAAAAGTGGGTAAATCGAAAAAATATAAAAAATACTTGCATAAATATTAATTTGTATTGTATACTTATAACAAGTTGAAAATGTAAATGAATTGAAACACTTAAATAAAAAGGGGGATATAGATATGAAAAAAGGATTATTGAAAAAAATATTTGCGGTAGCACTAGTAGGAGTAATGACATTTAGTATAGTAGCTTGTGGGGACAAGGCTAAGACAGATGAAGGAAATAAAAAGGAATTGGTAGTTGGACTAAGTGCAGATTATGCACCTTATGAATTTCATGCAATGGTAGATGGAAAAGATACAATTGTTGGGTTTGACGTTAAACTTGCTGAAGAGATAGCAAAAGATTTAGGAGCAACACTTAAAATTAAAGAAATGAAATTTGATTCACTTCTTGGGGCATTGCCAGCAGGACAAATTGATATGATAATTTCAGGAATGAATCCTGATCCAGAAAGAGCAAAAAAAGTAGACTTTTCAGATATATACTATACTGCACAACACTCTGTATTAGTAAAGAAGGAGGATGCAGCTAAATATAAAAAGACTGAGGATTTAAAGGATGCTAAGGTGGGAGCACAAATGGGATCAACTCAAGCAGATATAACTAAAGAGGTTATAAAAGCTAAGGATCCAACACTTTTATCTAATGTTAATAATTTAATATTAGAGCTTAAATCCGGTAAAATCGATGCTTTAGTTACTGAGAAACCAGTTGGAGAGATGGCAATTAAGAGTAATAATGATCTTGTATTGTCAGATATAGAATTTAAAGATGAATCAGGTGGAAATGCAGTTGCTGTTAAAAAAGGAAATAAAGAATTATTAGATCAAGTAAACAAGACAATAAAGAGATTAAAAGATAGTGGAGAACTTGATAAATTTATAGTTGAAGCTAACGAATTAGCTTCAAAACAAATACAACAAAAATAATATATGAAAAGAAATTTAAGATTGACGATGAAATTACTTCATTGTCAATCTTAGCTTAAAAAGGGGGCTTTAAAATGGGATATCAATTTGACTTTAGTTTTCTTCCACAATACTTTCCAGTATTTTTAGATGGAGCTAAGATGACATTAATTATATCACTTATATCAGTATGTTTTGGTACTGCATTTGGATCGGTTTTATATTTTATGAAAACTGTTAATTTTAAAATAGGTAAATTCAAGCCATTATTATGGATTGCAACTATTTATATAGAGATAGTTAGAGGAACACCAATGATATTACAAATCTTAATGGTGTATTCAGGATCAGCATTATTCTTTGGGTGGGATTTTAGTCCACTTACAGCAGCGGTTGTTGCGATTTCATTAAATTCAGCAGCTTATGTATCTGAGATTATAAGAGCAGGTATAGATGCTGTAGACAAAGGGCAGATGGAAGCTGCTAGAAGCTTAGGAATGACAAAGGTTCAATCTATGAAAATGGTTGTACTTCCACAAGCAGTTAAAAATATTATGCCAGCTGTAGGAAATGAATTTGTTGCAGTAATAAAAGAATCTTCAATGGCTTCATTTATTGGAGTTGGAGAGCTTATGTTTAGTGCAGATATAGTAAAAGGATCAGTTTATTTAGTTTTTGAACCACTTATGGTAATAGGTGTATTATACTTTATTATGACTTTCTCACTTGGAAGGCTTATGGCATATTTTGAAAGGAGGCTGAAGGCTAGTGATATACGTTAAGGAACTTGAAAAATACTTTGGAAAACATAAAGTTTTAAAAGGAATAAATGAAGAGGTAAAAAAAGGCGAGGTTGTTGTTGTAATAGGGCCTTCAGGGTCAGGAAAGAGCACATTTTTAAGATGTTTAAATCTTTTAGAGCAGCCAACAAGCGGAGAGATAATATTTGAAGGAAATAATATTATAGATAAAAAGATTAATATAAATAAGATTAGAGAAAAAATGGGAATGGTATTCCAACAATTCAACTTATTTCCACATAAAACTGTTATGGAGAATATAATAATGGCTCCAATGAAGGTTAAAGGATGGAAAAAGGATGAAGCAATAAAAAAGGGCGAGGAACTTTTAGAGAAAGTTGGGCTTTTAGAAAAGAAAGATGCTTATCCAAATTCATTATCAGGTGGTCAGAAACAAAGAATAGCAATTGCAAGGGCATTAGCTATGGAGCCAGACGTAATGTTATTTGATGAACCTACGTCAGCTTTAGACCCTGAAATGGTTGGAGAAGTTTTAAGCGTAATGAAATCTCTTGCAAATGATGGTATGACTATGATTATAGTTACACATGAAATGGGATTTGCAAAGGAAGTCGGCGATAGAATTCTTTTCATGGATGAAGGTATTATAATAGAAAGTGGAAGTCCTGAAGAGGTATTTGATAATCCTAAAAATCAAAGGACTATGAACTTCTTATCAAAAGTTTTATAGATATATGTATAAATAAAAAATTATAAGTATAAATAGAGAGGAAAAAAGCTCTCTATTTATATTAATTATAAAAAATTAAAAAAATATTTAAAAAGTGGTTGAAATTGTAAAGGAAAGATGTTATTCTTAATTCAAGGAAACGTTTTCTGAGATGAAAACTAGTAAAATGATATTTTTTTATTTTAAACTTTTTGGAAAGGATTCTAAGTGGGAAAATAATTTATATTAGTTTAGAGGCGTTATATAAATAATAAATTTTTTTTGAGTTAATTGGAAAGGTTTCCAGATGTGATTGGGAGGTTTAATATGGCTGGAGTTATTTTAAAAGATGTTTATAAAATTTATGAAAATGGATTTAATGCAGTAAAAGATTTTAATTTAGAGATAAAGGATAAAGAGTTTGTAGTGTTTGTTGGTCCATCAGGATGTGGAAAATCAACAACATTAAGAATGATTGCAGGACTTGAAGATATAAGCAAGGGTGATATGTATATTGGCGATAAGCTTGTAAACGATGCACCGCCCAAAGATAGAGATATAGCAATGGTATTCCAAAATTATGCACTATATCCTCATATGTCAGTATATGAAAATATGGCATTTGGATTAAAACTTAGAAAAGTTTCAAAAGATGAAATAGATGAAAAGGTTAAAGCAGCAGCAAAGATTCTGGATATAGAGCATCTATTAGATAGAAAACCAAAGGCACTTTCAGGTGGACAAAGACAAAGAGTTGCTATGGGAAGAGCAATAGTTAGAAACCCGCAAGTATTCTTAATGGACGAGCCTCTTTCAAATTTAGATGCAAAACTTAGAGTTCAAATGAGAATAGAGATATCAAAATTATATAAAGAACTAGATACTACTTTTATATATGTAACACATGACCAAACAGAAGCTATGACGCTTGGAACTAGAATTGTTGTTATGAAGGATGGGGAGATTCAACAAGTTGCAACTCCAACTGAGATATATAATAATCCTGTAAATATGTTTGTAGCTGGATTTATAGGAAATCCTCAAATGAATTTCTTGTATGGTAGTGCAGAATTTAAGAATGATAAATCTTATATCAAGATAAATAATATAGGAGTAGAACTATCAAAAGAGAATACAGAAAAATTAAAGCAAATTAAAAAAGATAAAATAGATTTAATAATTGGAATAAGACCAGAAAAAATATTATATATGCCTGAAGATATGAATAAAGAAAATATTTTGAAATTTGAAGGTGTGGTTGAATTAACTGAGAACTTAGGTGGAGAGGTTTATATTCATGTAAAAGTTCAAGATAGAAATATCGTTATAAAAGCAAAGGGTGGCACAGAGAAGGCCATAGGAGAAAAGTTAGAAATAGCATTTGATATCAATGATATACATGCTTTTGATAAAGAAACTCAAATAACTATTTTCTAAGATTTTTGATAAAAGTATTATTGATTTTTGGAGGGATTAACATGGTTAAAAAGAAACTTATTGCTTGCCTTATGGCTGTAGTAGTAACAGGATCATTATTCGTAGGGTGCGGAGGATCAAAAGAAGCCTCAACAAAAGGACAAGAAATAACTATTTGGACAAAAGTAAAAGAAGATGAAATGAAGGTTATTGAGGATTCAGCTAAGAAATGGGCAGAAAGTACAGGAAATACCGTAAAAGTAGTAAATGATGAAGGTGAATTCCAAGATTATTTACAAGCTGCAAACTCAAGTAAAGGACCAGATGTATATATAGGTATGCCTCACGATAATCTAGCAACATTTAAAGAAGCTGGTTTATTAGAAGAAGTACCAGATGGAAAATTTGATAAGAGTAAATACACAAGTGATAGTGTTTGGGATGCAACAGCATTTGATGGAAAGAATTATGCAGTACCTTTAGCACAAGAGACAGTAGCATTATTCTACAATAAAGATAAGGTTAAAGAAGCACCTAAGACTATGGATGAATTAGTTAAAGTAGCAAAAGAAAATAACAATGGATTCCAAATTGATTTAGGAAACTTCTATATAACAGGCGGAATTATTCAATCATATGGTGGATATATATTTGGTGGAAAACCAGGAAATTATGATCCAAATGATATAGGACTAGATAATAAGGGAGCACAAGAAGGATATCAATTCTTACAAGATTTAGTATTAAAAGATAAATTAATGCCAGCTGATATAACTGGTGATATTGCATCATCAAACTTTAAAGATGGTAAGTCAGCCTTCTATATTTCAGGACCATGGGATATAGCTCAATTTGAAAAAGCAGGAATGAACTTTGGTGTAGCTAAAGTACCAACAATAAAGGGTGAAGGATATAAATCATTCTTAGGTGTACAAACCGCTATAGTAAGTTCAAAATCAAAGAATAAAGACTTATCATGGGATCTATTAAAATACATTGTTGATAATGAAGGAGAAGCATTATTTAAAGCAGGTAACAGAATACCAGTATTAAAAGATGTTTTAAATTCACAAGCTGTTAAAGATAATAAATACTTCCAAGGATTTATAGATCAAGCTAAGACAGCTGTACCTATGCCAAATATCTTACAAATGCAAGCTGTATGGAATGCAACTAGCCAAATCACAAGATTATACAAAGGTGAAAGTCCAGCTACAGTAGGAAAAGATGTTGTTAGTGCAATTAAAAAAGGTATTGAAACACAAGGACAATAATATCTAAGACGGGGGAGGGAAGGTAGGAACTTCTCTCCCTTATTAATTTAAGGAGTGAATATAGTGAGCAAGAAAAAGATAACATATAAAGATAACCTAAGAGCTTTAAAGTTTATGTCGCCGTCACTAATAAGTATGATTATATTAACTGTACTTCCGATTATATGTACTATAGTAATAGCATTTACAAATTATAATATAAAAACACTTAATACAGGATGGAAGTTTGTTGGACTTAAAAACTTTGCAGATATTATAACAGGTCCACTAAAAGAAATATTCTTACCTGTATTTGGATGGACAATAGTCTCAACAACAATAATAACTTTTGGTGGTTTTTTTGTTGGATTAATATATGCATTAATTCTATCAAATAAGAATATGAAGGAATCAGCTATATATAAAGCTTTTTTAGTAATACCTTGGGCATTACCAGCAACTATAGTTATAATTTCTTTCACAGGACTTTTAAATAGCCAATATGGAGCTATAAATGGAATATTAATGAATCTTCATATAATAGCAGAACCTATAATGTGGCTTACAGAACCATGGGCAGCAAGAACAGCAATAGTACTGATAAGTATTTGGCTTGGTTTCCCATATATGATGAATGTATGTATAGGAGCACTTGCAGCAATTCCTGAAACATATTATGAAGCAGCAAGTATAGATGGAGCAACACCTGTGCAAAAGTTCTTCAAAATAACACTACCATCTCTTGCAAATACTGCATTTCCACTTTTAATTGGATCATGGTCATTTAACTTTGGTAACTTTACAGCAGCATACCTTTTATTAGGTGGTGGACCAGTAAGACCTGACTCACCATTTGCAGGTTATACTGATGTACTTGGATCAGCAGCTTACAAAATGACAATTCAATTTGGAAGATTTGATTTAGGGGCAGCACTTTCAATAATACTATTTATAATAGTAGGAACTATAGCATTTGTTCAAATGAAAGCATCTGGCCAATTTAAAGAGGTGGATTAATATGATGAGTTTAAATAAGAATAAGAAATATAAGCATAAAAGAAGATTAAGTAAGCCTGAAAAAGTTACACTTTGGATAAGTAGAATATTTATTTGGATTAGTATAGCAATAGTATTATTCCCAGTGCTTGCAATAGTTACTGCATCACTTTCAGAAGGTACAAGCTTTACGCAAAGCAGTATAATACCAAGCAAGATAACATTTGAAAATTATGCATTTGTACTTAAGGAAACTGATTTCTTATTATGGGTATGGAATACATTTAAAGTATGTTTATTTGTTGCATTAGCTCAAGTTTTAATGACATTACCAGCAGCTTATACATTTAGTAGATTAAGATTTACTGGTAAAAAATATAGTCTTATGTTCCTTTTAATACTTCAAATGTTCCCAGCTTCTATGGCATTACCTGCTATTTTAGGAGTTGCATATAAGCTTCCATGGGGAATGGATAATTTATGGTTCTTAGTACTTGTAATGTGTGGTGCTAGTGCTTATAATATTTGGCTTATGAAAGGATATATTCAAGGATTACCTAAAGAACTTGATGAATCAGCTCTTGTTGATGGAGCAACACATGGACAAATATTTAGAAAAATAATATTCCCATTAACTAAACCAATGCTTGTAGTTATATTCTTCTTCTCATTCATTGGAACATTTGGTGAATTTATTTTATCAGCAGCATTACTTAAAGATCCGAGCGTTAAAACTTTAGTAATAGGATTAAAATCATTCATGGATAGTGGTGTTTCAGCAAACTGGACTGCATATGCAGCAGCATCAGTAATGGCAACAATTCCACTTGCAATAATGTTTGCAGCAATTCAAAAATTTGTATCAAAAGGATTAGTTGCAGGAGCAGTTAAGGAATAATATACGTTAAAGTTTTAGGAGGATGTTATGAATAAGCAAGCTATTTATCATATACCAGATGTACCTTATGCATATGCAATTGATAGAGATACCTTAAGAATAACATTAAGAGTTGCAAAAGATGATATTAAAGAGGTTAAACTTTATTATAGGTGTCGATATGATTTTAAAAGTCCATATGAGACAGTTAAGATGAATTTATTTGAAGATAATAATCTTATAGAAATATATTCAGCGGATATAAAGGTATTTAGAAATAGATATAGATACTATTTTGAAATTACAGATTTAGAGGGAAAGATCCATTATTATGATGAACGTGGATATAGAGAGAATATAGGGAATAAAGAAGCAGACCTTATACCATTTCAATATGCATATATAGGAGAAGCTGATGTCTATGAAGAATCAAAATGGCTTCAAGAAGCAGTTGTTTATCAAATTTTTCCTGATAGATTTTGTAACGGTAATAAAGAAAATGATCCTAAAGGAATAAAAAAATGGGGAGATAAGGTTGATACTAAATCAATATTTGGTGGAGATTTAAAAGGAATAATTAACAAGATTGATTATCTAAAAGATCTTGGAGTAAATCTTATATATATGACCCCGATATTTATGTCTCCAAGTAATCATAAATACAATATAAATGATTATTATAAAATTGATCCACAGTTTGGAGATAAAGAGGATTTAAAAAATCTAGTTAAGAAGGCACATGAGAATGGCATTAAAGTTATATTAGATGGAGTATTTAATCACACAGGAGATGAATTCTTTGCATTTAAAGATATACTTAGAAATGGAAAAGATTCCGAATATAGAGGTTGGTATCATATAGATAAATTGCCTATAGATCAAGATAAAGTGAATTACTATACATTCGCAAATGATGTTAAGAATATGCCAAAACTTAATACTAATAATGAGAAGGTTCGTAAATACTTTATTGATGTAGCTAAGTATTGGATTAAAGAAGTAGATATAGATGGATGGAGATTCGATGTTTGTGATGAAGTAGATCATAGATTTTGGAGAGAGATGAGAGTTGGAATAAAAGAAATAAAAAGAGATGCAGTTCTTATTGGAGAAATAATGCATGAAGCAGTATCTTTCTTAAGAGGAGAACAACTTGATTCCATTATGAATTATCCATTTAAACATGCTATGGTTGATTTCTTTGCAAAAGGAACTATAGATGCAAAAGAATTAAATGATGCACTTTCAATGAATAGATACATTTATATGGAAAGTATAACAAGACAACTTTGGAATCTATTTGGAAGTCATGATACAGCTAGATTTTTAACAGAATGCAAGAATGATATTCAAAAAATGAAACTTGCTATAGTATTCCAATTTACCTATCTTGGTGTTCCATATATTTATTATGGAGATGAAGTTGGAATAGATGGTGGAGATGATCCACAGTGCAGAAAATGTATGCCTTGGGAGGAAGAAAATCAAAATAAAGAAATCTTAGATCACTATAAAGAGCTTATAAAAATAAGAAAAGAAAATAAATCATTAATTCATGGCGACTATAAGTGCCTACATGAAGAAGGTAATGTAATTTCTTTTAGAAGAAGATTATATGATGAAGAAACTATTGTAATTATAAACAATGATGAAAAAATATCAGAAATTTCTTTAAATATAAAAGGAAATTATATAGATATGTGTAATAATATTACTATAAATTGTAATGATAAAATTATAGTAAAGCCTTTATCATATATAATTTTAAAGAAGAAATAATACAAGGTTTGAGAGGACGTAAGACATGAATATTAATGATATAGCTAAAATTGCTGGAGTTGGAGTTGGAACTGTTTCAAGAGTTATAAATAATCATCCAGATGTAAAAGATGAGACTAGAAAGAGAATAAAGAAAATAATAAAAGATAGTAATTATATACCTAATAATAGTGCGAGGAATTTAAAAAAATCTAATTCTAATACCATTGGAGTTTTAGTGAGAGGGGTATTCAATCCGTTTTTCTCAGAAATGATAGATGTAATAAGTAAAAGAATAACTAAAAATGGATGTACTATGGTACTTAGACATACGGACTATTCAGCTAGTGGTACAGCAGAAGTCAGAAATTTAATAGAACTTGAAAAAGAAAGAAAGCTTCAAGGGATAATATATTTAGGATGCGATATAAAAGAAGTTTGCGAAGATACTTTTAAGGATATAAATATTCCTTTAGTATTAGCATCTACAAACTGTACTTATGATACAGATGCTAATAATTTTTCTTCAATAGGTATAAAACAAGCAGAATCAGCTTTTAATGCAACTAAATATCTAATAGATACAGGACATAAGAATATTGCAATTATTCTTGGACTTAAAGAAGATGCTGGACTTGGATCAGAAAGATTACTAGGATATATTGATGCATTAAATAAAAATGGAATAGAAGTTAAAGATGAATATAAAGTATATGGTAAATATAGTGCAAAAGGTGCTTATGATGTTACAGAAGAACTTATAAAAAATAATAAAGAAATAGATGCAATCTTTTGTATATCGGATATTATGGCAACTGGATGTGTAAAAGCTTTAATTGATAATAATATTAAAGTTGGAGATGAGATATCGGTACTTGGATTTGATGGTATGGATATAGCAGAATTTTATAACCCTTCAATAACTACAATAGTACAGCCAAGAAGAGAGATGGCAGAACAAAGTGTAGATATGTTATTTGATTTAATAAAGAACAATTCAGAAAATAAGCATGTAGTACTAGACACTAAATTAGTTGAAAGAGAATCTTGTAAAAGAATATAGTTTAGAGAGTGATGTGAGAATATATGAAGATAAGAAAATTTTCTTTTGGAAAGATAGTAGATTGTAATTCTGTTATTAAAGATATAAAGACAGAAAATGGGGAAATACCATACTTTTTTAATGAGAATGGTAAGTTAACACTTAAATTTAAAAAAGAAGATTTGGTTTATGGTCTTGGAGAAAATGTTAGAGGCATAAATAAAAGAGGTTGGATATTTGAAAGTTATTGTTCAGATGATCCAAATCACGCTCAGGATAAAAGATCACTATATGGAGCTCATAATTTCTTAATTATACATGGAGTAGATAGAAGTTTTGGAGTACTTATAGATACACCAGCTAAAGTAAAATTTGATGTTGGATATTCTAATAATGAAAAATTATATATTGATGTAGAAGGAAACAACTACGATTTATATATAATAGATGGTGATAATTTAAATGATATTTCAAGAGAATTTAGAGCACTTATAGGAGAAAGTTATGTTCCTCCAAAGTGGGCTTTTGGATATCAACAAAGTAGATGGAGTTATAAGGATGAAGAGGAAGTTAGAACTATTGGTGATAAATTTAGAGACAAGAATATTCCTATAGATTGCATATATTTAGATATAGACTATATGGAAAGATTTAAAAATTTCACAGTAAATAGAGAAGCTTTTCCAAACTTTGAAGATATGGTATCTGATATGAAGAAGGATGGAATAAGACTAATCCCTATAATAGATGCAGGAGTTAAGATTGAAGAAGGTTATGATATTTATGAAGAGGGTGTAGAAAAAGGTTATTATTGTAAAGATAAAGATGGAAAACCTTTTGTAGCAGCAGTATGGCCAGGAAGAGTTCATTTCCCAGATTTCTTAAACAGCGAAGCAAGGCTTTGGTTTGGAAAGAAGTATAAATGGTTAGTGGATAAGGGAATAGATGGTTTCTGGAATGATATGAATGAACCAGCTATATTCTACTCAGAAGAAGGTCTAAAAAAGGCCTATGAAAAAGTAGAGGAAAGTAAAAATAAGAATTTAGATATTTATAGTTTCTTTGCATTAAAAGATGCATTTACAGGACTAAGTAATAGCCAAGCTGATTATAATAGTTTCTATCATAATATGGATGGAAATATAATAAAGCATAACGATGTTCATAATTTATTTGGTCATAATATGACAAGATCAGCAGCAGAAGGTTTAGAAAGTATTGATAGTAATAAAAGATTTTTATTATTCTCAAGAGCATCATCAATAGGCATGCATAGATATGGGGGTATTTGGACTGGAGATAATACATCACTTTGGGAGCATTTAGAGATGAATGTAAAAATGATGCCAAATTTAAATATGTGTGGTTATCTTTATACCGGAGCTGATACTGGCGGTTTTGGAGGAAATTGTACTGAGGACTTAATGAAGAGATGGTTCCAATTTAGCATATTTACTCCGTTATTTAGAAATCATTCAGCTATGGGAACAAGAAAGCAAGAACCATTCGCTTTTGGAGAAGAAACAGAGGGTACACTTAAGAAGTTTATAGAATTTAGATATGGATTTATTCCTTATTTATATAGTGAGTATATGAAGGCATCAATAAATAATGAACTTATGTTTAAGCCGTTAAGTTTTGATTATAATGATGAAATTTCAAGAGGTGTAGAAGACCAAATACTTTTAGGTGATTCATTAATGCTTGCACCAATTATTAAGCAAAATGCTAAAGGTAGATATGTATATTTACCAGAAGACATGCTTATGGTGAAGGCAAAATCATTAGATGAAATTAATTATGAGGTAATGACTAAAGGACATTATTATATAGAAGCTGATATTGATGAATTTATATTTTTTATAAGAAAAGATAAGATACTAATTTTAGGAGATTCAGCAAAGAATGTAGAAAGTATAAAGAATGAGGAATTAGATGTTACAGTATTCTTAGAAGATAGAGCAAACTATATGCTTTATGACGATGATGGAAAGTCAAAAGAGTATATAAAAGGTATCTATAATAACATTAATATAGAAATAAAGAATGAAGATGGAGATATTAATGTAAATTGTGAAGTTAAAGGACAAACTAATGTAAAGAAACTAAATATTACAGTAATATTAAAGGATAAGGATAACATTAAAAAGTGTTATAAATTTTAGGAGGATATAAAAATTATGAGAAAGAGAAGTAGTGGGATATTAATGCATATCTCTTCTCTTAATGGAAAATTCGGAATCGGTTCCATGGGAGAAGAAGCTTATGAATTTGTAGATTTTCTTGTATCAGCAGGTCAAAAGTACTGGCAGATACTACCTCTTGGTCACACTAGTTATGGAGATTCACCATATCAATGTTTCTCAGCTTTTGCTGGAAATCCACATTTTATAGATTTTAAAATATTATGTGATGAAGGACTTCTTAAAGAGGAAGATTATATTGATAAAAATTTTGGAGATGATCCAGAGTTTGTAGATTACGGACTAATATTTGAACTTAGAAATGAAATTCTTAAAAAAGCATATGAGAATTTTAAGAGTAAAGAATTAAATGGATATCAAGAATTTAGATATAAAAGATTTAAAGAAGAAAATAAATTCTGGCTTGAAGATTACAGTGCTTATATGGCTATCAAAGAGTATTTTGGCTTAGTTTCATGGCAAGAGTGGGATGAAGATATAAAAAATAGAGAAGAAAAAGCTCTTAATAAATATAAAAAAGAACTTAAAGATGAGATAGAATATTATAATTTTATTCAATTCATATTCTTTAAGCAATGGAATGAACTTAAGGAATATGCAAATTACAATGGCGTAGAGATAATAGGAGATATTCCAATATATGTTGCAGAAGATAGTGCAGATATGTGGAGTAATCCAAAAATGTTTAAAGTTGATGAAGATAATACTCCAAAATTTGTGGCAGGATGTCCACCAGATGCTTTTGCAGTAACAGGTCAATTATGGGGAAATCCAATATATGATTGGGATGCTATGGATAAAGACGGATATAAATGGTGGATTCTTAGAATAAGAGAAAGCTTAAAGCTTTATGATATGGTCAGAATAGATCACTTTAGAGGTTTTGAATCTTACTGGGAAGTACCTTATGGAGATGAAACAGCAGTAAATGGAGAATGGGTCAAAGGACCTGGAATTAAATTATTTAATGCAATTAAAGAAGCTTTAGGCGATGTAAATATAATTGCAGAAGATTTAGGATTTATGACAAATGAGGTAATAGAATTTAGAAATGAAAGTGGATTTCCTGGAATGAAAGTACTTCAATTTGGATTTGGTGGGGAAGATAGTACTGATTTACCTCATAATTATATAAATAATTCTGTAGCTTATACAGGAACTCATGATAATGATACAGTACTCGGATGGTTTGAAAATAATACTTCAAAAAAAGAAATTAAAAAAGCGAAGAAGTACTTATCATTAAATGAAGAAGAGGGAGTAAGTTTTGGTTTTATAAGAGGTATTTGGAGTTCAGTAAGCTTTTTATCAGTAGCTACTATGCAAGATTTATTAGACCTTGGTAGTGAAGCTAGAATGAATATACCTTCAACTCTAGGTGGAAACTGGGAGTGGAGAATAAAACCAGGACAACTAACTGATGAACTAGCAAAAAAGATATACGATTTAACAAAGTTATATGGGAGGCTATAAAAGATGAGAGAAGAATTAAAAAAGAGCATGGAAAGAGAATTAAAAATTAGATATGGAGTAGGATTAGATGATGCAGATGCAGGACAAATATTTAGTAGTCTTTCATCAGCTTTAATGGAAACTATAGTAGATGATTGGAATAATACACAAGAAGTTTATGAAGAAGGTAAACAAGCTTATTATTTCTCAGCAGAATATTTAATGGGAAGAGCCCTTGGTAATAATTTAATAAGTTTAGGATTATATGAAGAAGTAGAAGCGTTACTTAAAGAATTAAATATAGATATAAATGTTATTGAAGAAGCTGAAGATGATGCAGCACTTGGTAATGGAGGCCTTGGAAGACTTGCTGCATGTTTTATGGATTCAGCAGCATCAATGGAAGTACCACTAAGAGGTTATGGAATTAGATATTCAAATGGATTATTTAAGCAATACTTTGAAGATGGATTCCAATATGAATGTGCAGATAACTGGTTAACTCATGGTGATCCTTGGAGCATAAGAAAGGATAAAGATGAGGTAATAGTTAAGTTTAAGGGAATGGATGTTAAAGCAATTCCATACGATACACCAATAATAGGATATAAGAGTAAAAATATAAATACTTTAAGACTATGGAAATGTGAGCCAATAGAAGAATTTGATTTTAATGCATTTAATGAAGGTAAATATGCTAAAGCAGTAGAGCTTAAAAATAAAGCTGATGATATATCAAGAGTATTATATCCAAATGATGATATGAAGGCTGGAAAGTTATTAAGACTTAAGCAACAATATTTCTTAGTAAGTGCATCACTTCAAGATATACTTAGAAATCATATAAGAATTCATGGAGAAAACTTTGATGAGCTTCATAAATATCATGCAGTTCAATTAAATGATACTCACCCAGTCCTTGCAATTCCAGAGCTTATAAGAATATTAGTAGATGATTATGGATTATCTTTTGATAAGGCACTTAATATAACAAAGGGTATATTTGCATACACTAATCACACAATATTAGCAGAAGCACTTGAGAAGTGGGATAATAAATTAATGGTAGCTTTATTCCCAAGAATAGTGCAAATAATCAAGATGATTGATACAAGATTTATAAAAGAATTAAAGAAAAAGGGTTACTCAAAGGAAGAAATAGAAGAATTTAGAATAGTTAAAGATGGAGTAACTAGAATGGCAAACCTTGCAATTCACATAGGATTTGCAGTTAATGGTGTTGCAGAGTTACACACTGATATATTAAAGGATATTGAACTTAATAATTGGTACAAGCTATATCCAGAGAAGTTCCAAAACAAGACTAACGGAATAACTCCAAGAAGATGGCTTAGATTATGTAATAGACAATTATCTTCATTTATAACAGAGCTTTTAGGAGATGAATCTTGGGTTAAAGATTTAGGAAAACTTAAAGAACTTGAAAAGTTTAAAGATGACGAAGAAGTTTTAAATAGATTCATGGAAATAAAGCATGAAAAGAAAGAAGAACTTGCTAAGTATATTAAGGAAACAGAAGGAATAGAAATTGATCCAGATTCAATATTTGATATTCAAATAAAGAGATTACATGAGTACAAAAGACAATTATTAAATACATTATATGTATTGGACCTTTACTATAGATTAAAGAAAAATCCAAAGCTTGATATTCCAAAGACAACATTTATATACGGGGCTAAAGCATTCCCGGGCTATAGAAGAGCTAAAG
This sequence comes from Clostridium sardiniense, assembly GCF_019753795.1. Classification (NCBI taxonomy): domain Bacteria; kingdom Bacillati; phylum Bacillota; class Clostridia; order Eubacteriales; family Clostridiaceae; genus Clostridium; species Clostridium sardiniense. The sequence continues at coordinate 51,338 of NZ_JAIKTU010000001.1, forward strand.
CTATTGTCAAATTTACTAACGAAGTTGCAAAGCTTATAAACAATGATAAGGACATAGATGGAAAGATAAAGGTTGTATTCGTAGAGAATTACAGAGTTTCTTATGCTGAAAAATTATTCCCAGCAGCAGATCTTTCAAAGCAAATTTCAACAGCTGGTAAGGAAGCATCAGGAACAGGTAACATGAAATTTATGTTAAATGGAACTCCTACATTTGGTACTTATGATGGTGCAAATGTTGAAATAGTAAGAGAAAGTGGAGAAGAAAATAACTTTATCTTTGGACTAAGAGTTGAAGATATAGAAGCTTTAAAAGGAAAGTATGACTGCAAGAAGTTCTACAAAAAGGATCCTTCACTTAAGAAAGTAATAGATTCACTAATAGATGGAACATTTAGTGATGGAGGAACTGGATTATTTGAGGATTTATATAATTCATTAATTGAAGAAGGCGATGGATACTTCTTATTAGCAGACTTTGAAGCATTTAAAAAGGCTGAAGATGAAGTATTTAAAGCTTATAAAGATAAGAAGAGATGGGCTAAGATGTGCTTTGAAAATACTTGTAATGCAGGTACATTCTCTTCAGATAGAACTATATTAGAGTACAGCAAAGATATTTGGGGAATTAATCAGATTGAAAATACAAAGTAGTATTTAGGAGAATTTATTATGAGATTTGGTAAAAATAGCTGTAAAAGCTATGAAAGAGGAATTGAAAAGGAATGGATGCTTTCAAATGGAAGAAGTGCTTTCTCAGGAAGTACTATGATAGGTGCAAATAGTAGAAAGTATCACGCTATATTAATAGCAGCACTTAAATCTCCAGATGAAAGACATATGATATTACCTAAAGTTTGTGAGAAATTTATTTCAAAAGGAACAGAATATCCATTAACAACAACTAAGTATAAGGATGAAGTTATTGAAGGTTATAAAAACCTTCAAAGCTTCTCATATAATGGGATACCAGAGTATACTTACTTTGTAAATGGAACTTCAATAAAGAAAAGAGTATTCTTAGAGCGAGGGAAAAATACAGCTGTGATAGAGTATTCAATTAAAGGGAATAAAGACGGGGGAGACCTTATACTTACTCCATGGTTTTCTTTTAGAAATCCAGGAGAACCAAGCAAGGATGAAAACCTTAAATTTAATAAGAGTTATTTAGATAATGGTTTTAATCTTATCCCAGAGCTTAAAAAGGATTTAAATATAAGATTATTTGTATCTGAGGGTGAAGTATCATCTAAAGAATCTAGTATAACTTCAGAAGTTTATTATGATGTAGATAAATCAACAGGTGATAAATATCTAGATAGATATTATGTTCCAGGAGATGTAACTATTAGTATTAGACCGCATGAAGAAAGAAAAGTATATTTAGTCTGTACTATTGAAAAAGATACAGAAATTAATGCTAAGGATATAGTTAAAAAAGAAGAAGAGAGAATTGAAAGTTTAAGAAATACTTTTGATGATGATAGAGTAATAGCAAAGTATCTTCCGATATCAGCAGATCATTTCATAGTTGATAGAGATTCAATAAATAGCAAAACTATTCTTGCTGGATACCCATGGTTTTTAGATTGGGGAAGAGATACTATGATTGCATTAACTGGTGTAGGAATGTGTACAGGAAGACTTGATGATACTAAGGATATTTTAAGAAGCTTTAGTATATATGAGAAGAATGGGCTAATTCCAAATATGTTCCCTGATTTTGGGCAAGAACCTTTATATAATACAGTAGATGCTTCACTTTGGTATATTCATGCTATATACATGTATTTATTATATAAGAATGACCCAAGGGAATTAAACTTTGTAAAAGAAGAATTATATGGAACTATAAAAAACATTATTAAAGCATATATGGAAGGAACAGATTTTTCAATAAAGATGGACGAAGATTCATTAATTATGGCAGGGGATGGGCTAGACCAAGTTACATGGATGGATGTAAGAGTTAATGGAATAGTTGTTACTCCAAGACATGGTAAGCCTGTTGAAATAAATGCTCTTTGGTACAATGCATTAAAGATAGCATCACTACTTGGTGAAAAGTTTAATGATAAAGAATATAAAGAGTATGAAAGTATTGCAGTAAAAGTTAAGAATTCATTTAATGAAAAGTTCTGGAATGAAGATGAAGAGTGCCTTTATGATGTAGTTAATAATATAGAGAGTGATCCGTCTATAAGACCAAATCAAGCATGGGCAATATCTCTTCCATTTACTATGCTTCCTAAAGATAAGGAGATTAAAGTAATAGAAAAGATATATGATTGCTTATATACTCCTTTTGGACTTAGAAGTTTAAGTAAAGATCATGAGGATTATAAGCCTGTTTATGAAGGTAAACTTATAGATAGAGATATGGCATATCACCAAGGAACAGTTTGGTCATTTCCAATAGGAGCATTTTTAAGTGGTTATTGTAGAGTACATGAGTACTCAGAGGAAGCTATAAAGTTTGTAGATGAAGCACTTAAAGAAATGGAGATTCATATAGAAGATCAATGTCTTGGTGGAATAGCTGAAATATTTGATGGAGATTCTCCACATAATCCTAGAGGTTGCTATAATCAAGCTTGGGGAGTTGGAGAAGTTTTAAGAGTATACTATGAGTGCATAAGAGGCAATAATAAAAGACTAGAAGAAGCAAAGAAGAATATATTTAATAAATAAAATAATGTCCTATAATCATAAAGAATAAAGAATTTATCTAATATGATTATAGGACTTTTAAGAATAAAGAGTTTGTTTAAGGATGTGAGGGTATATGAATATAAAAGAAATATATAATACGTATAATGGAGATGAAAAAGCTAAGCTAAGGGATATATTTAACTCAAAAGAATTTGAAGAAAAGTATGGTTATGATTTAGAGTTAGGAGCAATATATTCAAAGGATAAAACTATATTTAGATTATGGTCACCAGTAGCTTCGAAGGTAACATTACAATTATTTTATAAAGATGACCAACTAAATAAGTTATGTAAACTTAAATCTATTGAAATGGAAGAAATAGATAACGTATGGACTTTAGAGAAAAATGGAGATTTAAATAAAGTTTATTATAGATATGAAATAGAAATAGGAGATAAGGTAAATATAGTTACAGATCCTTATTCAAAAGCTGTATCTGCTAATGGAGAATATTCAATGGTAGTAGACTTAGAAGAAACCAATCCAGTAGGTTGGAATAAGGATAAAAAGCCAGAATTTAAAGATCCAACTGATGCAATTATATATGAAATGCATATAAGAGATTTTACAATAGATGATAATTCAGGATCAAATTTTAAAGGTAAATATAGAGGTGTATGGGAGTCACGTACTAAAACAGATGGTGGATTAGCTACAGGAGTAGATCATTTAAAAGAGCTTGGAATAACTCATGTACATTTACTTCCAACATTTGATTATAAATCAGTAGATGAAACAAAGTTAGATGAGCCGCAGTATAACTGGGGATATGATCCGGAACATTATAATTGTCCAGAGGGATCATATTCAACTAATCCTTTTGATGGAGATGTAAGAATAAAAGAATTTAAAGATATGGTTTTAAATCTTCATAAAGAAGGTCTAAGAGTAGTTATGGATGTGGTTTATAATCATACATATGAATCAAAAAATTCATTATTTAATAAAGTAGTACCATACTATTACTATAGAGAAGATGAAAATGGAAATCTTTCAGATGGTTCAGCTTGTGGAAATGAAACTGCATCAGATAGAAAAATGTTTAGAAAATTTATGATAGATTCAGTAGTATATTGGGCTAAAGAATATCATATTGATGGATTTAGATTTGATTTAATGGGATTACATGATATTGAAACTATGAAGCTTATAAGAGAAGAACTTGATAAAATAGATAAATCTATAATTATTTATGGTGAAGGTTGGGCTGGAGGAGAAACTCCACTAAAAGAAAACGATAGAGCTTTAAAGAAGAATACAACTCAATACGAAAAGCTTCAAATAGCGGCATTTAGTGATGATATAAGAGATGGTGTTAAGGGTGATGTATTTATTGAAGAAAAGCCAGGCTTCGTAAATGGAGGAGAAGGCTTTGAAGAAACAATAAAATGTGGGATAGTAGCTTCAACAAATCATGATCAAATAGATTATTCAAAGGTTATATATTCAGATGAATTTTGGGCAAATGAGCCATATCAAACAGTTACTTATGCATCAGCACATGACAATTATACATTATGGGATAAGCTTTATATAACAGCTAGTGAAGAGTCTGAAGAAGACCGTATAAAAATGAACAAATTAATAGCTTCAATAATTCTGACTTCACAAGGTATATCATTCATACATGCAGGTGAAGAATTCTTAAGAACTAAGATTGATGAAAATGGAACTCTAATTGAAAATAGTTTTAAATCAAGTGATTTAGTTAATAGGTTAGATTGGAGCAGAAAAGAAAAATATAAGGATGTCTTCGAATATTATAAAGAACTTATAAATCTAAGAAAAAATCATAAAGCTTTTAGAATGAACTCATCTGAAGAGATAAGAGAAAACTTAAGATTTTTAGATAGTAACGAAGATAAGGTTGTTTCATATATAATAAATGGAGAATCATTAAATGATAGATTCAAAAAGATAATGATTATATTAAATGGTAATAAAGATGAAGCTAAAGTAAATCTTTTAGAAGGCATATGGAAACTAATTGCTAATGGAGAAAGAGTCGATGAAGATGGAATTAGTGAGGATATTTGTAATGAGATAATAGTAGATGGAAGAAGTGCAAATATATTAGTTATAGAATAAATAATGTAAGAAATAGGAAGTGCTACAAAATGACTATAAATAAATAGTTATGATCAGTTTTTATTTCTATATTTTAGTCAAAAGAAGGGGTGTTACAAACCCAACTTTAATTAGTTTTGCAACATCCCTTTAAAATTAAACTCCAAAGAAAAATGCTCCTATTAATGATATAAAGACTAGAACAGTTAATATTACTATGAATGCAGTTATTCCAAATAAAACTAAAGGTGCAACGAGATTAGTACCACCATTAGTACTTAAACGTAAATAAAGTGCATCAGTACTTAAATTTTTAGAGTACTTTTTAATATTTCTTATCTTAGTTAGTGAATCTTTTATATATATTTGATTTGCATATACTCCAACACCTATTCTTATAACTAAGAAAGCTATTGGTGCAAAAGAACCTAAGAAAAATGACACCCCTATATTAATTGCAAATAATATAGCAGCAATCTTGTACATTTTTCTATATAAAAGCCAATAAACCATTAAAAAGAATGCAGCCCAGTTCCAAGAAGAAAACTTTTCATTATCTCTGTACATCTCTAATTTTTCTAAATAATACTCGGTATTTTTCACTCCTATAAATGAAACAAATTCATTAGAAGTTATATCATCGTCGTTTATACTATTATTATAACAATTTTGATAATAGGAATTATTACCGTGATCTTTATTAAAATCATTATAGGAAGAGTTAAATGCATTTGAAGATTTTGATTCTCTAGCTTTAGATTCATCTAAATGAATATATTCTTTATTGGATTCACATGAAGGATTATTACATTTTCCATCAGTGCCCAGTTCACTCCCACATTTTTCACAAAACATTGAATATCCCCCTTATTCAAATGATAACAAAGTTAGTATAACACACAGAAAACTTTAAAACAATTACAAATATTACTTTATATGTAATTTAAACTGATCAAAAATACCTCATTAAGTAGAGGATAAATAATAATTTAACCAATTCTGCTTAACAAGGTATATTTAACTTAATTAAAAGGAATTTAACTAATCATTACTATAATCATGATCCACTGTTATTACACAATTATAATTAGGATGAATCTCTTTTATTGACTTAATGATATCCTTCTTTAGATCTTCTTCATCCATAACTTTGCATAAAGCTTTTGAATTTACTACTATATCAAATATAAGGTTTTTTTCATTTCCTTCCCCAACTATCCTAAAGTCATGCATTGATTTTATTAAAGGATTATATTTAATAATTTTATTTACTTCTTTATAAGCTGCATTAACTTCATCATCTGATAAGCATATAGGATCCATGTGAATAACTAAGTAAATATTTAATTTTTTAGATATCTCTCTTTCAGCTTTATCTATAATATTATGTATTTCCATAATATCAATATCTGATGGTATTTCAGCATGAGCTGAGGCCATACATCTACCTGGGCCATAATTATGAACTATAAGGTCATGTACACCTGTTATATTATCATAAGATAACATCATAGTTTCTATATCTTTTACAAGTTCAGGATCTGGTGCTTCTCCAAGAAGTGGATTTATAGTTTCACGAACTAAAGAGAATCCAGAATAAACTATAAATAAAGCTACAACAATACCTATATACCCATCTATAGGGAATGTAGTGAATTTAGCTGCAAGTAAAGATATAGCAACGCATGTTGATGTAAATACATCTCCTAAAGCATCAACAGAAGCTGCTTTTAGTGCAGATGAATCTATTCTATTTCCAATAAATTTATTAAATCTTGAAAGCCAAAACTTAAGAAAAATTGAAATAATAAGTAATATAAATGGAATCCATTCAAACTTTATTAATTCAGGATTTAATATCCTTTCAAAGGATGATCTTACAAATTGAAATCCAACTAGCATAACCATAAATGCTACTACAAGAGCTGATAAATATTCCATTCTTCCATGACCAAATGGATGTTTTTCATCTGCTGGCATATTAGCCATTTTAAAGCCAGCTATAGTTATTACAGACGATCCCGCATCAGATAGGTTATTAAATGCATCGGCCGTTACTGCAATACTAGATACTAACATACCAACAGTAAATTTAATCATAAATAAGATAAGATTAACTATTATCCCGATTATTCCGCCTAAGAAGCCATAATTGTTACGGACATCTTTATCCTTTGTATTTTCATTATTTTTAATGAAGGTTTTTACTAAAAGATTTGAAAGCATTGAAATTTCCCCTCCAGTTTAAATTATATAATTTATTCTAACTTACTAATAAATATTAATCAAATTTATTTGGGTAAAATTACTATTTTACATAATGAGGAATATGATGTGATATAATTACTTTATGTAGAATGTAATAATTTTATATAGTTATTGATAACATAAATTACATAAATTACATAAAATATTCATATAGAAATTTGTAAATAGTAGAATTACAAAGGTAGGCCTTTATTGTAAATTAGTAGAGTTTGAATAAAGTATTAAATGAACTATCATTACATCATATATATAATTAAATATGATAGAATGTATTTAATATAAATAGTGGAAAGTGTTAGGAGGAATTAACATGGAAAAGAAATTAGCACAAGAATTAATAGATTTTTTATATGAAAGTCCAACAGCTTATCATGCTGCATATTCAGTAAAGGATATATTAGATAAAGAAGGTTTTGAAGAAATATTTGAAAAAGATTCATGGAGCCTTAAAAAGGGTGGAAAATACTATTTAGTAAAAAATAACTCAGCAGTAATAGCTTTTAAAGTTGGTAATGGAGAAATCGAAAAAGACGGATTCAGACTTATAGGAGCGCATACAGATGCACCGGGATTTAAGATAAAACCAAACGCAGAAATGAAGACAGAAGACCATTATGTAAGATTAAATACAGAAGTATATGGTGGACCAATACTTTATACTTGGTTTGATAGACCACTTGGAGTAGCTGGAAGAGTAATATTAAAAGGAAAATCACCTTTAAAGCCAGAAGTTAAGTTAGTAAACATAAATAAGCCAGTATTAATAATACCAAGTATAGCTATTCACATGAATAGAACAGTTAATGAAGGATATAACTTCAATAGACAAAAGGATACTTTACCATTAGTAGGATTTGTAAATGAAGAGTTAGAAAAGAAAGGTTACTTAATGAGCCTTTTAACTAAAGAACTTGGAGTTTCAGAAGAGGAGATATTAGATTTTGATTTATTCTTATATGAATATGAAAAAGGATGCGTAATGGGAATAAATGAAGAGTTCATATCTGCTGGAAAATTAGATGATCAATGGATGGTATTTGCAGGAATAAAAGGATTAATAAATAGTACAGATATAGATTCAACAAAAGTAATGATTTGTATTGATAATGAAGAGATAGGAAGTTTAACTGCACAAGGTGCTCAATCAAACCTTATAAGAAGAACACTTGAAAGAATTACAATTGCTTTAGGTAAAAGTACTGAAGAATTCTTTAGAGCAGTTTCAAACTCATTAATGATATCAGCTGATTTAGCTCATGCTGTACATCCAAACTTACCAGACAAACATGATCCAACAAATAGACCATTATTAGGCGAAGGACCAGTTCTTAAGATAGCAGCTTCAGGAAGCTACTCAACAGAAGGTGTTGCAGCTGGAATATTTGAATCAGTATGCGAAGAAGCAAAAGTACCAGTACAAAAATTTGTTAATAGATCAGATGTAAAGGGTGGAACAACAATAGGACCAATGTCAGCAGCTGACCTTTCTATACCAGTTGTAGATATGGGAGCACCACTTATAGGAATGCACTCAGTTAGAGAGCTTGCATCTGTTAAAGATAATTTCTATACAATAGAAGCATTTACAAAGTTCTTTAGCTTAAATTAGAAAGTTCTAATTTAATGTAAAGAGTATTTTAAATTCTCCTTGATATTATTAAGACATAAACTTAATGATTTCAAGGAGAATTTTTTTTGTAAAGACCAAAAGAAAAGTGATGCTTAATATATATAGTAAGTAATTTATTACTCCCTAAATAAAAAATATAATAAAAGTTTAAATAAGTAATTGACAATGAAAATATAGATAATTAGAATGAATACTTGAGTGAGAAACTTAGGATAAAATTTAAATGATTAACAATATTATTAGGGGGTAAATTTATGAAAAATTACAAAGGAATATTATTTGCAATTTTAGCATCAGTAGCATTTGGATTAATGCCTATATTTGCTAAGTTTGCTTATATAAATGGATCAAATCCAAATACAGTACTATTTTTTAGATTTGCAATAGCATCATTAGTATTATTAGTATATTTATTATGTAAAAATGTATCTATTAAAGTGACTAAAAATCAATTTTTATTACTTTTTATTACTGGGCTTATAGGATATACAATAACAACTCAAACATTATTTATGTCATATAATTATTTAGGAGTAGGACTAGCCACTACATTACATTTTATTTATCCAGCATTTGTATGTATATTAGAATATATTTTCTTTAAAAAGAAGATGAGTAGAAACAAATTACTTTCATTAATATTTGCAGGAATAGGAGTTTATGCATTAATAGCATTTGAAAATAATACATTAAGTGCATTAGGATTATTCTTAGCACTATTCTCAGGGATAGCTTATGGAATTAATATAATAATGTTAGCTATGAAGCAAATCAAAGATATTGATAATAGAGTAATAACAATGTATATAACATTTGGTGCAGCTGTTGGAATGTTTATATATAGTCTTATAGATGGTTCATTAATTACAAAGGTTACAATGAATCTAGGAGTAGCATATATTTTAATAGCTGTTGTATCTACAATCCTATCAATGATATTACTATTAAAAGGAATAGAGATGATTGGGGCTTCATCAACATCGATTCTTGGGACTTTTGAGCCAATTGTTAGTATAATAATGGGAATCCTACTATTTAGAGAAGAGCTTACATTTGCCCTTATTATAGGAACAATATTAATACTTATATCAACAATTATTTTAGCTAGAGATAAATCTGGTGATGAAACTATTGAAGAAATAATAGAAGAAAAGAATCATAATATAGGTCTTGAAATATAAAAGTGATATAATTATCTTAAAAACACAGGGGAAGAAGGGAACATATTATGAGAAGAGAATTTTTAGATATATTAAGTAAAGAAATAGTTCCAGCAGAAGGGTGCACTGAGCCTATAGCAGTAGCATATGCAGCTTCAATTGCTGTAGAAAATTTAGGCGAAGAATTAATTAATATGGAATTATTACTTAGTGCTAACATTATAAAAAATGCTTTAGGAGTTGGAATTCCTGGAACAGGAAAAGTAGGTATAGAAATAGCAGCTGCCTTAGGTGCTGTTATAAAAAAATCAGATAAGAAGCTTGAAATATTATCAGATTTTTCTAAAGAACAATTAGAAGAAGCAAATAAGATTGTGGAAGATAAAATAATTAAAGTATTTCAAAAAGATACTTCCGAGAAACTTTATATAGAAGTAATTGCAAAGGGAGAACATGGTATTTCCAAGGTTGTAATTGCAAAAGATCATACTAATGTTGTATTGATACAAAAAAATGAAGATGTTATCTTAGATAATCAAGAAGACTCATTGAAAAAAGGAAGTAAAGATTCAAGTTGTGCAAGTGATCTATCTATTGAAGAAATATATAATTTTGCAACTAATATGCCTTTTGAAGATATAAAGTTTATATTAGAAGGTGCTAATATGAATAGAAGAGTATCAGATGAAGGATTAAAAGGTGGATATGGTTTAGAAGTTGGAAGTAAAATAATAGAAGATAAAGGCTTTAATCTATTTACAAATAATTTGGCAAATAGAGTAATTGCAGCAACAGCAGCAGCTTCAGATGCTAGAATGGATGGATGCTCAATGCCTATAATGACAACTGCTGGATCAGGAAATCAAGGTATTGCTTGTTCAATGCCAGTAGCTGAAACAGGGAAGGTATTAGAAAAGTCAGATGAAGATATTGCAAGGGCATTAATTATAAGTAACTTAATGACTATCCATATAAAAGAATATATAGGAAGACTTTCACCTCTTTGTGGTGCAGGTATTGCAGGGGCAACAGGTGCTTGTTGTGGTATAACATATCTTTTAGGTGGAAATCTTACTAATCTAAAGCATGCAGTAAACAATATGATATCAGATGTTATAGGCATGATATGCGATGGTGCTAAAAGTACATGTGCTTTAAAAATTGCAACAGCAACAAATGCAGCAATTCAATGTGCAACTCTTGCAATGAACAATATATCTCCATCATCAAAGGACGGAATAATTTTTGAAGATGCAGAAGATACAATAAAAAATATTGAAGTACTAGTTAAAGACGGATTAAACAATGCAGATAACACAATACTAAATATAATGCTTAGAAAATAATATGATTTAAAAGTTATTCACTATATAAAGACTCAGAGTATAAAACAATTTTATGTTTTATGCACTGAGTCTTATTTTTTATCCACAGATATGTCAATTATTATTCCTTTAAATGTTAATTTATTTAGATAAATAAGAGTGTATATCAGCGATTTATAACGTAGTTTTATATTTTCAATATTAATTTATGCAGATAAATAAGTTAAGTATAGAGAACTTATTTATAAATAAGAATAAAACTATTTTCATAATTAAATATTTATAGGTAATTATTTTTTTGTTTTTGGTAAAAACTATTGCTACAAGTAAAACTTTGCAAAGGAGAAGATTATAGTGGATAAAAACAATTCATTAAATTGCAGAAAGAACGTCATTAATGAGCTAAAGCTTAGTTTTATGAAAATAAAGGATACTTATAAGTATATTAAAGTTTTATCAAATGAGGGTGAAGAAATAATTGGTTCTGGAGAATGGCTTTTAGATAACATCTATCTTATTGAAAAGGAATATAAGGCTATAAGGACTAATATGCCAAGAGCGTATTTTGAAAATCTTGCTATAGAGGAAGAATCAAGTGGAAGGGTTCCTAGAATATTTATATTAGCTAGAGAAATGATAAGAGAAAATAAAGGAAGGGTTACAGAGGAAGAAGCAATATCTTTTATTCTAGAAAAAAATAAAAGACTTAATATGGGAGAATTATGGGCGTTTCCATTAATGCTTAGGGCAAGTCTTATAATAAATATTTCAAAGGTTACAGATGAATTAAAGAGTATATATAAGGATAGAAAAGAGGGAAGGGAACTAGCTTATAAAGTAATTTCAGTAAAGAATAATGAAAATAGATTGAATATCTTAGAAAAAATTAATGATAGGTCAAAAGTATTTACAGAAGAATTTTATAAAGTTTTAAAAGATAACTCTATTGAAGATGAAGAAGTATATAATATTGCCATTTCTAAATTGGATAAAGATAAGCAAGATAAAAACTTAATAAGAAGTTCTTTTATAGAAGGTTCATTAGAGGATACTATAGGGTCATCTATAACATCACTTAGAGAAATAGACGGGATAAATTGGAGAAGATTTTTTAGTGAGACATCAATAGTAGAAAAAACACTTATGAAGGATCCAGATAGAACTTATGGAAAAATGGATTTTAAGTCTAAGGATTATTATCGTCATAAGATAGAAAAGATATCTAGAAAATATAAAATCAAAGAAGAGCTAGTTGCAGAAAGATTAGTATTTCTTGCAGAAAGAGCAAGGGAGTCAGGAAAGATTGGATGTAAAAGTCATATTGGATATTATCTAATTGATGACGGTATAAGACAATTAAATAAAGAATTAGGTTCAAGAGTAAACATAAAGAACAAATTTAGTCAAAATATGTTTTGGCTTATAAATGCGCTTGGAACACTACTTATAATTTTTATTGTCTTATCTCTAGGATATTTATCAGGTATTGAATATGAAAGACATCAGTATATTTTAGCTGGAATAATACTAATTATTCCGGCAAGTGAAATAGTTGTTAATATAATAAATTGGATTACATGCAAGATGGTCCCTATGAGGCACGTTCCCAAAATAGATTTGAGAAATGGAATAGGAGAGGCTCAAAAGAGTGTAGTTATAATTCCAACCATTATAAATTCTATAAATAGTGCAAAAGAAATGGTAAAAAAGTTAGAGGTAATATATCTTGCAAATAAAGAAGAAAATTTATATTTTGCAATTCTCGCAGATTTTCCAGATAGTGATAAAGAAATCAAAGAGAATGATAAGATAATTAACGAAATTACAATAAGAGAAATTAATAGATTAAATAGAAAGTATTGCATAGATGCAGGGGATAAGTTTTTCTTCCTTAATAGACAAAGAATATATAATTCTCATGAGGGAGTATTTATGGGAAGGGAGAGAAAAAGGGGAAAGATAATGGAGTTTATTGCACTATTAAAGGGAGAAGAAAATGAACATACCTTTAATGTTGTTAGTAGCTCTATAGAAGAACTTAGAAATGCGAAATACATAATAACACTAGATTCCGATACCTTTATGCCAAGAGGAGTTGTTAAAAAGCTTATAGGTGCGATGATGCATCCTCTAAATAGAGCAGTATATAAAGATAATGTTGTAAAAAGAGGATATACAATAATGCAACCTAAAGTTTCTATATCTTTAGAGAGTAAAAATAAAAGTGAATTCTCAAAGATTTTTGGTGGAGAAGGCGGTGTTGATGGATATTCAACAGCTTATTCAGATACGTATCAAGACTTATTTGGTGAAGGATCATTTACAGGTAAGGGAATAATTGATATAGATGTATTCTATAGAGTATTAAAGGATGAAATTCGTGAAAATAAAGTATTAAGTCATGATTTGTTAGAGGGTTGTTATACAAGAAGTGCTTTAGTTACAGATTGTGAGTTAATTGATAACTATCCATCCTCATATCTTGCAAGTGCAAAGAGATTACATAGATGGGTCAGAGGGGATTGGCAACTATTGCCATGGATATTCTCATCCAAATTGTCTATGCTGTCGAAGTGGAAAATATTCGATAATTTAAGGAGAAGTCTACTGGCACCATCACTTATGGTAGGAGTTGGAATTGCACTTCTTTTATTAAATAGAGGAATAGAAGTAACTATTCTTTTATTCTTGGCTTTAATAATGCCATTATTATTTACTATTACAGACTTTGTAGTTACTCCTAAAAATAAATTAATTGGAACTATAAAAACATTAAGGCAGATAGTCTTTATTATAAGTTTTATACCTTATCAGACTTATATTATGATAGGAGCTATTTTAAAAGCGTTATTTAGATTATTTATTTCTAAAAATCATTTATTAGAGTGGCAGACAGCCGAAGATGCCGAAAGGACAGTTAAAAATACAATTGGATATTACTATGAAAAAATGTGGTTTTCAGTAATAGCTGGAGCATTGTTTATAGTTATTAGTTTTAGGTCATCATTAATCCTTGGAGTGATTATAAGCATATTATCTATTGTATGGATTTTATCACCGTTATTAGCGTATAAGATTAGTAAAATTCATAAAGAGGAAAAAGTTAAGCTAAGTGATAAGGAAAGAGATTACTTAAGATGTATAAGTAGAAGAACATGGGCATATTATGAGGATTTTGTAAATAGTGAAAATAATTATTTAGCACCAGATAATTATCAAGAGAAACCTTATAAAGGGGTTGCAAATAGAACATCACCAACTAATATGGGGATGGGACTTATATCGAATATAGTTGCATATGACTTAGGATATATATCTTTTGGAGAAGTTGTAGACAGAATAGAAAATATATTAAGTGGAATGAATAAACTTGAAAAATATGAAGGGCATTATTTAAATTGGTATGATACAAAAACAGCAATGCCTTTGTGGCCTAGATATGTCTCAACAGTAGATAGTGGTAATTTGTTAGGTTATTTATGGGTTTTAAAAGAAACTCTGAAAGAATATAAGAAAAAACCATTAATAAGAAAAGAAGAACTTACTGGGCTAACAGATATTTATAGAATTTTAAAGATAGATAGTGATGCTACACTGGAGAGGCTAGATAGAGAAGACGGAAAAGAATATATTCTAGTACTTGAAGATGAACTTAAAAGAGTTAAAAAAATAAAAGAAGAAAATAAAGATAGAGATGAAGAGTTTAAGTATTGGATAGATAAATTAGAAAATGAAATCAAAACCAAAATAGATTATGCAGATTACTTCTTTGATGGAGTAAACAAAATTCTATCAGAATATTTTAAGAAAAAAAGTCCATCTCTCTTAGAACTTAAAGAAGAGATAAAAGGAATGGCAGAATACTCAGGAGAAGACTTTAAAAATATACTAAATGAAAAGATAATAGACTTAGAAAGTTTTGAGGATAGGGTAGATAATTTAATCTTAAATATAGAAAGTATAATGGATGAAATGAATTTTTCTATATTATATCAAAAGGATAGAGAACTATTCTCTATAGGATATAACTTAGAAGAAGATTCTTTAGGTAATTCTTATTATGATTTATTAGCATCAGAAGCAAGAATTACATCATTCTTAGCAATAGCTAGAAATGAAGTTGATACTAGTCATTGGTTTAAGCTAGGAAGAGCAATGACTAATGCATTTAGAGGGAGAAGTTTAGTTTCATGGAGTGGAACTATGTTTGAATACTTTATGCCAAATCTTTTAATGAAAAGTTATAAGGGAACACTTTTAGACTTAACTTATAGATCAGTTATAAAGGCTCAAATTTCATTTGCTAGGAAGAAAAAGGTACCTTGGGGAATATCTGAATCAGCATATTATCAATTTGATATAGGAGAAAATTATCAATATAAGGCTTTTGGAGTGCCGGGAATAGGTTTAAAGAGAGGTCTTGAAGATGAGATAGTAGTATCACCATATTCAACTTTAATGGTATTACCTTGGGCAAAAGATAGATGTATAGAAAATTTAAAGTTATTAGAGAGCCAGGGGGCATTAGGAAGATATGGCTTTATAGAAGCTATTGATTTTACTCCAAATAGAATAAATAAAATATTAAGTGAAGAAGTAATATTAGATGATCAAACTGATGAAATAGTAGAAGAATTAGAGGATGAGAAAATAAATAAGCAAGTAAAAGTAGTAGATGATTATAAAGACTATGAAGAGAATGATACAGAAGGAAAGAGGCGTAGGATAAGGTCAGGCGGTAAAAAGGTTAAATGCTATATGGTTCATCATTTAGGTATGTCATTATTAAGTTTAGATAATATATTAAATGATAATATACTTCAAAAGAGATTTCATGATATACCAGAAATAAAGGCAACGGAGATATTACTCAAGGAAAAGGTTCCAGAATATATAACGTTTGAAAGAGATATAGAAGTTCAACATGAAAGAAAAAGACTTGAAACAGAGGACTTTGTAAAAAGAGTATATAAAGGTGCACTAAGAGATAATCCAGAAGTTTTATTATTATCAAATGGAACATTTTCAAGTATGATCACTTTAACAGGAAGTGGTTATTCTAAAAGAGGAGAAGATCTTCTTTATAGATGGAAAGGAGATACTACATCAGATAGTAGTGGATTATTTTTCTATATAAAGAATCTAAATTCTAATGATTATTGGAGTGCTACTTATGAGCCTTGTAAGAGCGAAGGAGAAGATTACACTGTAGAATTCTCTATAGACAAAGGTGAATTTAGTAAGAAGGAAGGCTCTATAGAAAGTAAAATGGAGATAGTTGTATCACCCGAAGATAATCTAGATATTAGAAAGATAACATTAAGAAATACTGGTGATAAAGGAAGAAGTATAGAAATAACAAGTTATATGGAGATAACCTTAGCTAGCTTTGAAGGAGATTCTGCTCATCCAAGTTTTTCAAATCTTTTTATAGAAACTGAATATGATGACGAAAGCTCTACATTACTTGGAAAGAGAAGGGCTAGAATACCAAGTGGAAAGGTGCCATACATATTCCATAAGGCAATAACAACAAGTGATTTAAAGGGTTCATTAAGTTATGAAACATCAAGAATTAATTTTATAGGTAGAAATAGAACTTTAAAATCACCGGTAGCACTAGATAATGATAATTCATTAAAAAATACTGTAGGAATAGTTTTAGATCCTATCATGAGTATAAGGAATGGAATTAGATTAGATGCAAATGAAGAGAAGGTAATATACTTTATAACAGGTGTAGCTGATGATAGAGAAGAA
This sequence comes from Clostridium sardiniense, assembly GCF_019753795.1. Lineage (NCBI taxonomy): Bacteria > Bacillati > Bacillota > Clostridia > Eubacteriales > Clostridiaceae > Clostridium > Clostridium sardiniense. The sequence continues at coordinate 68,260 of NZ_JAIKTU010000001.1, forward strand.
GCTATAAGAATAGCTAGTGATTATAGCAATGTTAATAGATTAGAATCAGCAATTAGAATGTATAATAAATCAATGCAGGTACAGCTTAGAAATCTTGGCATTAAGTCATCACAAGCTAATATATATCAAAGCTTAGCTTCCTATATACTCTTCTTAAATGATGGAAGAGCAGATAGAGAAGAATATATAAGAAATATAAATAAGCACCAAAAGGATTTATGGGCTTATGGAATTTCAGGAGATATAAAAATTGCTATGCTTGTTGTTAAAGATGATGATGATATAGATATTATTAGATCAATGATAAAAATGCATAATTACTTTATAAGCAAAGGTCTTAAAGTGGATTTAATAATATATAACCAAGAAGAATTAAGTTATGAACAGCCACTTCAAAAGAGTATATTGCAATTAATAAATACCTTAAGTGATGGTGAAATTTTAAATAAACCAGGTGGAATCTTCATACATAATAAAGCCAGTATGAATGAAGAGATAAGGGATTTTATAATTGGAATTTCATCTATTTATATAAATAGTGAAAAAGGAACAATATTAACTCAAATGAAAGGGTTAGAAGAAGAGAGAGAAACTACAAGAAGACATAAGGAATTATCAGAAAGCAATATAACAAAAGTGGATATAGATGATAATTCCATAGGAGGTACAGGTGATTATAATTATGATTTTGATAATAAAGTATCTGGTAATGATTATGAAGTAAATAATTACAATGAAGAAATAGAAGAGATAAAGAAAAATTTAGATTTCTTTAATGGTTATGGTGGATTTGATAAGAAGGATGGAAGTTATGTAATAATACTTGAAGATTATAATAATACACCAGCTCCGTGGATAAATGTAATTTCTAATGAGAATTTTGGTTTCCATATATCAGAGGTAGGTTCATCTCATACTTGGTGTGGAAATAGTAGAGAGAACAAGATAACACCTTGGAATAATGATTGGGTTCAAGATACTTTAGGTGAAGCTATATATGTTAGAGACAATAATGATGGTAGATATTTCTCAATAACGCCTAAGCCAGTTAGAGATGAAGGCGCATATATAATCCATCATAGTTTTGGATATTCAAGTTTTAAGCATACTTCATGTGGAATTAAAAGTACTATGACAACATTTTGTCCAAAGGAAGAAAAAGTTAAAATTCAAAGGGTTATATTAGAAAATACATCAGATGAAGAAAGAGATATATCAGTATTTTACTATGCACAGTTAGTTCTAGGAGTTTTAAGCTATCAAACAGCTAGATATATAAGTACATATAAGAAGAAAGATTATATATATGGTAAAAATCCTTACTCTGAGTATTTTGGTAAGCTTAAGGCCTATTCAACTATATTAGGAGGAGAAAAGTTAAGTTTCACTTGTGATAGAAGAGAGTTTATTGGAATTTCTGGAAGTTTAGAAGAACCATTAGGATTAAAATATGAAAACTTACAAGAGAGTTTCGGAAGTGTTCTAGATCCATGTTTAGTTACACAATGTAATATAAAGCTAAAGCAGGGTGAGACTAAGGAATTAATTATACTTTTAGGTGAAGAGGAAGATGAAGAGAATATAGAAAAAATAATAGAAAAGTATAATAATATATCTAATGTTGATGAAGAGTTAGATAGAGTTAAGAAATATTGGGGCGATTTCCTAGGAAATATAAGTGTAAAAACTCAAGATAAGTCGATGGATTACTTATTAAATGGTTGGCTACTTTATCAAAATTATAGTTGTAGATATTTAGCTAGAACTGCATTTTATCAATCAGGAGGAGCCTATGGATTTAGAGATCAACTTCAAGATTCAATGTCTATAGGGCTAATAAATCCTAAGATAACTAAAGATCAAATTATAAGAAGTGCATCAAGACAATATCTTGAAGGTGATGTACAACATTGGTGGCATCCTATAATAAATAGTGGAATAAGAACAAGATTCTCAGATGATTTATTATGGTTACCTTTTGTTACAGCTGAATATATAGACTTTACTGGAGACTACAGTATATTAAATGAGAAAGCACCTTATCTAGAGGATGAACCTTTAAGAGAAGGTGAAGATGAAAGATATACTATAGTAAATCAATCAAGTGCGGAAGGAACTATATATGAGCATTGTATAAAAGCCATTGAAAGAGGATTAAGATTTGGTGATCATGGAATTCCATTAATGGGTAGTGGAGACTGGAATGATGGTATGAGTACAGTTGGAAATGAAGGAAAAGGAGAGAGCGTATGGCTTGGGTGGTTCCTTTATAAGATACTAACAAGTTTTGAAGAAATCTGTGATCATATGAATGATAGTGAAAAGAAAGATAGATATATAAAAATGAAAGAATATATTAGAGAAAATCTTGAAAAGAATGCTTGGGATGGTGGCTGGTACAGAAGAGCATATTTTGATAATGGAATGCCACTAGGATCAAGAGAAAATGGAGAATGTAAAATAGATTCACTAGCTCAAAGTTGGTCAATAATATCAGAAGGTGGAAATTTAGATAGAGCAAAGGAAGCTATGGAAGCTGTAGATAGAAATCTAGTTGATGAAAATCTGGCATTAATAAAACTTTTAGCACCGCCTTTTGAAAAGTCAAAAGAAGAGCCAGGGTATATAAAGGGATATGTTGCAGGTGTCAGAGAAAATGGTGGTCAATATACTCATGCAGCAACTTGGGTTATATTAGCACTTACAAAACTTGGTATGGGAGATAAAGCTCTTAGATACTTTGATATGATAAATCCAATAAATCATACAAATACAGAATTAGAGTGTAGAAGATATAAGTTAGAGCCGTATGTTATGGCAGCGGATGTCTACATAAGAGAGCCTCATGGCGGTAGAGGCGGTTGGAGCTGGTATACTGGAACAGCTGGTTGGATGTATAAAGTTGGTCTTGAGAATATACTTGGATTTAAAGTTTATAAAGGGGAAGGCTATAAAATAACTCCTTGCGTTCCTAAGTCATGGAAGGAATTTGAGATAAATATAAATAGAGAAAATGAAGAATATAATATAAGAGTTATAAAATCAGATAAAGATAAAATTATTATAAATGGAGAAGAGATAGATGGAAATATAATACCGAAGAATTTAGGAAAAGTGAATATAGAGTTATATTATAAAGAAAAATAAAGTTTAGCAGCCTCTTTATATAAAATAGAGGCTGCTTTTTGCAGTTAAAAAGTTAAAATTTTATAAACAAATAAGAAAGTATTAAATAAATATAAAAAATGAACAAAAATATAACATTAAAATAATGGTATAAAAGTAAAAATTGTTAAATAAATATCAATACTTATGTAAAGCGATAATGGACTAAAAAGATAAAAGGCATAAATTATATTAAAGTATAAGTTTTTAATTATATACATAAAATCAACTTAGTATCGACTTATAAAGAATATAATTTTTTAATTAGTTTATTAATTACTAAAAAGTATGAAAATAAATATAATTATAAATATTTAATAAAATAATATAAAATAAAGGAAAATGTTAAAAAATTATCTAAATTGACAGGTAATTTTTAAAGTGCAATAATAAAAATAAATAAATAGTAAACATTTACAACAAAATATATTACATAGGGGACGTATTTATGAATTTTAGTGAAGTATTATCAGACAATCCAATTATAGCAGCAGTAAAAAATTTCGAAGAACTAAATATAGCAATAAACTCAAATATTGAGGTTATATTTGTTCTTTTTGGGGATATTTTAAATGTTAAGGAAATTAGTGAAATAATAGATGATAAAAATAAGATTGGAATTGTACATGTTGATTTAATTGATGGATTAAATCAGAAAGAAGCAGCAATTAAGTATTTAAGAAAAGAAACAAAGTTTAAAGGTATAATTAGTACAAAATCTCAAGCAATAAAACTAGCAAAAGAAAATGGATTTATTGCGATACAAAGGAGCTTTGTATTTGATACTATTTCACTTAAAAATGTAAAGAATCATGTAATATCAGATATAGATGCAATTGAAATTTTACCAGGATTAATTCCTAAAGTAATTGATAAAGTATCAAAAAGTACAAATAAGCCTATTATATGTGGAGGCCTTATAGAAACAAAGGACGAAGTAATGATGGCTTTAAGTTCAGGTGCCACATCCGTTTCTACAACAAAAAGAGAAATTTGGGATATGTAGTTTAACGCATTAATTAATCGATAGCGACTTCAGTATAATTAATAGCAAGTAATAACTAAATAAACTAATAAGAAACAAAGATATTAATTTTAATAAGGGAAAATTAATAGGAGATTGTTAAGATAAGTATTAAGTAGAGGTGTGTGTAGAATGGAAAAGTATATTATAGCCTTAGATCAAGGGACAACAAGTTCAAGAGCTATTATTTTTGATAATGAACAAAATATATTAGGAGTTAGCCAAAAAGAAATAACACAAATTTATCCTAAAGAAGGATGGGTTGAACATAACCCAATGGAAATATGGGCAACTCAATATGGGGTTCTTCAAGAAGTTATGGCAAAAACAAATATAACTCAAGAAGAAATAGCCGCAATAGGAATTACAAATCAAAGAGAGACTACAATTGTATGGGATAAGAAAACAGGGGAACCTGTATACAATGCAATTGTTTGGCAATGTAGAAGAACAGCTTCAATCTGTGATAAGCTTGAAAAGGATGGATTGAAAGATTATATAAAAGAGTCGACAGGCCTTGTTTTAGATGCATATTTTTCAGGAACTAAAATAAAATGGATTTTAGATAACGTGGAAGGTGCAAGAGAAAAAGCTGAAAAGGGAGAACTTTTATTTGGAACTGTTGATACATGGCTTGTTTGGAAGCTTACTGGTGGTAAAGTTCATATAACAGATTATACTAACGCTTCAAGAACAATGCTTTACAATATAAACACATTAGAATGGGATGATAAGATGTTACAAGTCTTAGATATACCTAAATCAATGTTACCGGAAGTAAAAAATTCTTCAGAGGTTTATGGATATACAAATCTTGGAGGAAAAGGTGGTTTTAGAGTGCCAATAGCTGGTATTGCTGGAGACCAACAAGCAGCTTTATTTGGACAGGCTTGTTTTACAAAAGGATCAGCTAAAAATACTTATGGTACAGGATGCTTCTTACTTATGAATACTGGTGAAGAAAAGGTTGAAAGTAAAAATGGACTTTTAACTACAATAGCAATTGGTATTGATGGCAAGGTGCAATATGCATTAGAAGGTTCTGTTTTCGTAGGTGGTGCCGTTATCCAATGGATTAGAGATGAGCTTATGCTTGTAAATGATGCACAAGATACTGAATATTTTGCAAAGAAGGTTAAAGACAATGGAGGAGTTTATGTAGTTCCTGCATTTGTTGGACTTGGTGCACCTCATTGGGATATGTATGCTAGAGGAGCTATATTTGGATTAACTAGGGGATCAAATAGAAATCATATAATTAGAGCAGCACTTGAATCTATAGCATATCAATCAAAAGATGTTTTATATGCTATGGAAGAAGATGCAGGATATAAGATAGAAAGTATAAAGGTTGATGGAGGAGCAAGTAAGAATGAATTCTTAATGCAATTCCAATCAGATATAACAGATAAAGAAGTTACAAGACCAATAATAACAGAAACAACTGCTCTTGGAGCAGCTTACTTAGCAGGACTTGCAGTTGGATACTGGAAAAGTAAAGATGAGATTGCTAAGTCATGGTATGTAAGTGAGACATACAAGCCAAATTTCTGTGATGAAGAAAGAAGTAAATTATATTCAGGATGGAAAAAGGCAATTGAAAGAGTTAAAGGTTGGGAAGATCAATAAAATAGATGCAAATTTGTGAAAACGATTGACAAGCCTTAAAAAATGTGATAATATATAAATATAATCAAATACAAGTGTTGAGAGAGATAGAGTCAAGCACATAAATTAAGGATGAATAGTCCTTAGTTTCTGCTTGGCTTTTTTTGTTCTGTATACTTAAAGATTCAAGTTATCTTATAGCCCTTTAAAATTTTAGGGATAAAGAAATGAAGAAGAGAGAGCTACAAGATAATTACTTAGAGAAGTCGCTATCGCTAAGTTAATGAATGAAATATAAAATAACTTAATTATAAGAATTTAAATAATTCTAGGAGGTTTTAGTATGTATGATGTTGCAATTATAGGAGCAGGTGTTATAGGAGCTTCAATTTGTAGAGAACTTACAAAATATGATTTGAAGGTAGTAGTATTAGAAAAAGAAAATGATGTATCAATGGGAACATCAAAAGCGAACTCAGCTATTGTCCATGCAGGATATGATCCAAAGATTGGAACTTTAATGGCAAAGTACAATGTAAAAGGAAATGAAATGTTTGAGGAACTTTGTAAAGAACTAAGTGTACCATTTAAGAGAAATGGATCACTAGTATTAGCTTTCTCAGAAGAAGAAATGGATCATATAAAAGAATTATATGAAAATGGAACTAAAATTGGAGTTAAGGGATTAGAAATTCTAAATAAAGAACAAATATTAGAAATGGAGCCAAACATAAATGACGATGTAGTTGGAGCATTACATGCACCAACAGGAGGAATCGTTGGACCATATGAATATACAATAGCATTAATGGAAAACGCTGTAGCAAACGGTGGTAAGCTTGAATTAAAAACTGAAGTTGAAAAGATAGAAAAAGTAAATGATATTTTCAAGATAACTTCTAAAGATGGAAAAGTAATTGAAGCAAAGTATGTAATTAATGCAGCTGGTGTTCATGCGGATGAAATACATAATTTAATAGCTAAAGAAAGCTTCAAGATTATCCCAAGAAAAGGTGAATACTTTGTAATGGATAAAACTCAAGGAGAACTAGTAAATCATACATTATTCCAAGCTCCAACAAAACTTGGTAAAGGTATATTAGTAACTCCAACAGTTCATGGAAACCTATTAGTTGGACCAGATGCAGAAGACATAGAAGATAAAGATGATACTAAAACTAAAGGTGATAGATTAGACTATATTAGAAATACATCAACTAAAACAACTAATAAAGTTAACTTTAGAGAATCAATCAGAAACTTTGCAGGCCTTAGAGCTACTCCAGATAGAGGGGACTTTATAGTTGAAGAAGCTGCAGATGTTAAAAACTTTATAGATGTAGCTGGAATTAAGTCACCAGGACTTTCATCAGCACCAGCAATTGCAGAGGGTGTAATTGAAATATTAGAAAACTGTGGTTTAGATTTAAAAGAAAATAAAGATTTCAATGGTAAAAGAGAAGAAATAATATTTATGGAACTTTCACCAGAAGAAAAGGCTGAAATTATTAAAAAGGATCCAAGATACGGAAAAATAATCTGTAGATGTGAAAGCATAACAGAAGGAGAAATAGTTGCAGCTATAGAAAGATGTTTTGGAAATATAACATTAGATGGTGTTAAGAGAAGATGTAGACCAGGAATGGGAAGATGCCAAGGCGGATTCTGTGGACCAAAAGTACAAGAAATAATAGCAAGAGAATTAGGAATAAAGATGGAAGATATTCATCAAGATAAAGACGGTTCATATATATTAGTAGGAAAAACAAAGTAGGAGGGATAGCTATGTACGATTTAATAGTAGTTGGAGGAGGTCCAGCAGGACTTGCAGCAGCTTATGAAGCTTATAGTGATGGAGTAAAGAAAATTTTAATTATAGAAAGAGATAACGAACTAGGTGGTATATTAAATCAATGTATCCATAATGGATTTGGATTACATACATTTAAAGAAGAGCTAACTGGTCCTGAATATGCACAAAGATTTATCAATATGTTACAAGATACAAATGTAGAAGTTAAGCTTGGAACAATGGTACTTGATATAGATAAAGATAAAAATGTTCATGCTATAAATCCAGAAGAAGGATATGTTGTTTTAAAAGGAAAAGCAATTATTCTTTCAATGGGATGTAGAGAAAGAACAAGAGGAGCAATAAATATTCCAGGGGACAGACCTTCAGGTGTATTTACAGCAGGAGCTGCTCAAAGATACATAAATATGGAAGGTTTTATGCCAGGTAAAAAAGTACTTATACTTGGATCTGGAGATATAGGACTTATAATGGCAAGAAGAATGACACTTGAAGGAGCAAAAGTTGAAGGTGTTGTAGAACTTATGCCATACTCAAATGGATTAAACAGAAATATAGTTCAATGTCTTGAAGACTATGATATACCATTATTCTTATCACATACTGTAATTGATATAGTAGGAAAAGAAAGATTAGAAAAGGTTATTATAGCTCAAGTTGATGAAAATAGAAGACCTATTAAAGGAACTGAAAAGGAATTTGATGTAGATACATTACTTCTTTCAGTTGGATTAATTCCAGAAAATGAGTTATCAGGAAAAGCTGGAATAGAAAAAGATATGAGAACAAATGGATTAATAGTATCAGAAAGCATGGAAACATCAATAGATGGTATATTTGCTTGTGGTAATGTAGTACATGTTCATGATCTAGTTGATTTTGTTACTCAAGAATCAAAGCATGCTGGAAAGTCAGCAGCTAAATATATCAAAGATGAACTTAAAAAAGGAGATAGCATCAAAATAATTAATGGGCAAAATGTAAACTACACTGTACCTCAAAGAGTCACTGTAGATGCAATAGATGGAAGCATGACTGTATTTATGAGAGTAAATAACATTTATCATGATAAAGCTCTAGTAGTTAGAGAAGGAGATAAGGAAATAGCTTCATTTAAGAGAAAGCATCTTGCACCATCAGAAATGGAAAAGATAATTTTACCTAAAAAGCTTTTAGAAGGAGTTAAGGGAGACTTAACAATTTCTTTAGAATAGGTTTAATAATATAGCCAATTTAGTGGTCATTTCTTAGTGGTTACTCTTTAATTAATTTAATGATGACTGAGAAAAAACAAAAATTCCCTAAACAAATAATGATATATAATAAACAATCATCCATGATAACAGTGTGCAACAACCATTTAAAATAGGATATTTTAAACTACAATTTTTTATATAAGACGGACTTATTAAGGAATGACCAATAAATATATAATTTTAGAATATGTAAATAAGGATTTAATATAAATACTATATTATAGGACGGTGAATTTGATATGATCAAAGAATTAATTTGTATAAGTTGTCCAATGGGATGTCATCTAAAAGTAGATGTAGACAATAAGACAGTAGAAGGAAACACTTGTAAAAGAGGAGAAATATATGGATTAAATGAAGTTACAAATCCAGTTAGAGTTGTTACTTCAACAGTAAAGGTAAATGGAGGAGAACTTCCAGTAATACCTGTAAAAACAAATGGTGCAATACCTAAGCATTTAAATTTTGAATGCATGGATATAATAGGTGAAACTGTAATAGAAGCTCCAGTTAAAATGGGAGATGTTATTATAGAGAATGTGTTAGGAACTGGTGTTGATGTAGTTGCTAGCAGAAATATAGAATGTGCATAATAAATTTTAATTAATAAATACACACTAACATAAAGCGTACCTCATAAGAGCAGTTTAAACTTGCCTATTAAAACAAGTTTAAGCTGCTTTTATTTTATTATTTTCTCATTAATAATTGTAATGATTTTGACTTCTTTTTGTAATTGTATGTAAGATACAATTTATTTATAATAAATATGGATATTGTATAATATCCATAAAATAGTATAAAAATGGTTTTGTCAACAGAAAAATGACTGTAATAGTAGAATATTATCGTAAATATTTATATACAGAATAAATATCAATAAATACTATTAAGTAGTGGAGAATAAATAGCATTTATTGATATTTAGAATTAGTTATACAAGCAGTAACTTCATTATTTGTTGAAAATCATAAAGTTAATATATTAAATGATAATGTTATTTTATTTAAATTACTTAAAGGGGGGCTGACATGAAAAAAATATTATACTTTATAATACCAGTATTTATAGGTGTAGTTTTTGCATTTGGGTTAAATGAATTTTTAAATAAAGAAATAAATGATTTATTTAAAAGTAAAAATTTAATACCTTTGAAAAATGAGTATGCATCTAATATAAAAGATAAAGGTGTACTATTAAATAATGAACTTTTAACACAGGATGATATAATGATGTTAGGTTCATCAGAACTTGCTCATACTATAAAAGATCAACATCCTACAAATTATTTTAATACAAATAGAAGTAAAAATAATTTATTTACTGTAGGGAGACCATATGATCTTGATTTGCAGCAGACACTTACGTTAGGAAGCACAGATTATAATATAAAGAATAAAAAAGTAGTAATGTTAATTTCTATGCAACCATTTCTTCGAAAGGATGGAATAAAACCTAAGAACTTTCAAACATTATTCTCACCTAGCCAATTTTATAAGTTCTTAGATAATCCTATGATATCAGAAGAAAATAAAAATATAATGGTTAAAAGAGTTTATAATCTTTTAAGGAAAAATGAAGATTACTTAAGTGAGAGGATATATGCAAAATTATATAACAATGATAGTTACTTAGGAACAATAGGTAACATAGCCTTATATCCATATTTTGAAATAAGAAAAAGTATGGTTAAGTTAAAAGAAAAAGGAGAGTTATACTTAAAACTGAGGACGCTCCCAGATAAAGATGAGGATGTTAGAATAGGAAAATCTATAGACTGGAAAATGGAAGAGAATCAGGCAATTGAGGAGGCCAAAAAAAGAACTAAAGGAAATAAGTATAAAGTTGATTATTCTTATTATGAATTTATGCTAAAAGAATTACCTAAAATGAAAAATGCATATTCAAGTATTGATCTTTTAAAATCTACTGAACTTGATGATTATAAACAATTTTTAAATATATGCTCAGATCTTAAGATAAAACCAACTATAGTTATGTTGACAAATGCTAAGTGGTATTATGATTATACGGGGTTAACAGAAGAAAAGCGATTTAAGTTGTATAACACTGTTGAGAAATTAGCTGAAGAAAAGGGCTTTAAAGTTATAAATTTAAAAGATAAAGAAACTACAGATTATTATTTAAGAGATATTATGCATCTTGGAACGAAAGGTTGGGTAGATGTTAGTGAAAAAATTTATAAAGAATATAATCAAGAGCAAATATTTAATAAGTAGTATAGTTATAATAATAGTTATCTTGAATTATTAATAGAAGTTATTTCTTATTAAGATGGATTAGGGTTAATTTTAATTTTCAATAGTTATTTTTATATAAAATATGTTAGGAAGTTATGTTGAGGTAGTTGATGGCAGAAATATAGAATGTACATAATAGAATATAATTATTATAAATACACACTAATATTAGTGTACCTCGTAAGGCAGCTTAAACTTGTTTTAATAGAGAAGTTTAAGCTGTTCTTATTTTGAAAATCTCTTTTTTATTAACAATTGTAACAAATTTGACTTTTTTTTGTAATTGTATGTAAAGTATAATTCATTTATAATATATATTGTTATTATATGATGTGTATAAAATAACATAAAATTACAAAAAAAGTAATTAAAATAGTGAATATTATATTAAAAATGTTTGTACACAAATAAGTTATAAATTATTTTCGATAAAGTTATTAAGATGGGGGTATGGAATGAAAAAATTATTATATTTTATAATACCAATATTTATAGGGGGAATTTTTGCTTTTGGATTAAATAAATTTTTAGATAAAGAAATAAGTAGTTTATATCAAAGTAAAAATTTAGTTCCGCTTATGGGGGAGTATGCTTCAGATGCTAAAGATACAGGAGTTGGATTAAACAATCACTTTTTAGAGCAAGGAGATATAATGATGATTGGTGCATCTGACTTTATACATGAAACTAGACAGCATCCAGCATATTTCTTCAATACAAATAGAACAAAAAATAGAGCATTTACAGTAGGAAGATCTTTTACGCAAGAAGCACAAGATGCAATTACAATTGGGAGTATGGATCCTAATATAAAAAATAAAAAGGTTGTTTTATTAGTAGCTCTATCATGGTTTGTGTATCCAAACGGAATTAATCCGGAGCATTTCCAAATGAGATTTTCACCTGGACAATTCTATGCTTTCTTAAATAATTCAGAAATATCTGAGGAGAATAAAAAGAAGTTAACTGATAGGGTTACAGACCTTTTAAAAGGAAGTGATGAATATAAAGCAGAAAGATTATATGCTATGCTTTATGATTCAGATACATTTATATCCAAAGTTGAAAAGGTTGCTTTATATCCATATTTTAAACTAAGAGAGGGTATGATTTCTTTAAAAGAAAAAGGAGTACTATATAAAAGACTTAAAAAGCTAAAAGATAAGACTCCAGAAGATGAAAAACAAGGTGAGCCTATAGATTGGAAGAAGGAATATGATTTAGCTATATCTGATGCTAAGAAAAGAGTTGGTAATAATCCATTTGGTGTAGACCAAAAGTATTATGATAAAACTTTAAAACCTAAACTTAAGCAATTAAAAAATCAATATGCAAAAGTTGATGTAGAGAATGTAAAAGAGATCGATGATTATAAATTTTTCTTAGATATATGCGAGGATTTAGGAATAGAGCCAACTATAGTTATAATACCTGGGTTACCTAAATATTATGATTATACTGGAGTAACAGCTGAGAAGAGAGAGGGATTATATAATAAAATATCTAGGCTAGCAGAAGATAAAGGCTTTAACGTAATAAATACTAGTGATAGGGCTGGAGAACTTTATTATATGAGAGATGTTATGCACATTGGAACGAAAGGATGGTTGGATGTTAGTGAAAAACTATATAAGCAATTTAATCAAGGACAAGTACCTAGTAAGTAGTATTGTTATAACAATAATTATAATAGCTGCAATATTAATAGTGACATTTGCACCATTTAAACAAATACCATTTATTTATAACGAATTTTAATCTAAGGGGATGTTAACATGGAAATAATTAGAGGGATTAAAAAATATGCTAAAACGGATAGAATAGCTTTAAAATGTGATGGTGAAAAACTATCATATAAAGATTTAGATAGTTTTTCAGAAAGTATAGGAGCATATTTAAAAGAAAATCATAATGATAATACACCTATAGTTATATACGGAAATAAAGATAACTTAATAATGGCTTGTATGATAGGAGCTTTAAAGTCAGGAAGAGCGTATGTGCCACTAGACATAAGTTTCCCAGTAGATAGAGTATTAAATGTAACAGAAGAAGTTAAGCCTAAGGTAGTATTTAATTTCAGTGATTTATCATCAGAGTCTTTTGGGCAAGGTGCTAAAGTAATAAATCAAGAAGAACTTGAAAGAATAATTGAAGACTATAGAAATGAAGTAATAATGGAAGAGGCATGGGTAAAGGAAGATGAAAATGCATATATCTTATTTACTTCAGGAAGTACAGGAAAGCCAAAAGGAGTACAAATAAGTAGCAACAATATAGATAATTTCGTTGAATGGATAAGTGAATATTTAAACATTGATGGAAGTGAAAAAGTTATAATGAACCAAGCTGCGTATTCATTTGATCTTTCAGTAACAACTATATATCCAGGATTAACTCATGGTGCTACATTATTCTCATTATCAAAGAAGACTTTAGCAGACTACAAAGAGTTATTTAAGCAATTAGACGAATCAAAGATGAATATATGGGTCTCAACACCATCATTTGCTGGAGTTTGTGTAACAGAAGCAAGCTTTAACAGTGAAATGCTAGAGAACCTAGAATCAATGATATTTATAGGGGAAGTTCTTCCGAAGAATCTTTCAAAAGAGCTTATGGAAAGATTTCCAAGTACCAGGGTAGTAAATGGATATGGACCAACAGAAGCAACAGTTGGAATAAGTGCTAATGATATAACTGTAGAAATGCTTGAGGATGAAAAGAGTCTTCCAGTTGGAACAGTTATGGAGACAACAAGAATTAGAATTGTTGACGAAAACGGAAAAGACGTTAAAGATGACGAAAAAGGAGAAATCGTAATAATAGGTAAATCAGTTTCAAAGGGTTACTTCAATAATGAAGAAAAGACTAATGAAGTGTTTTATTATGATGACTTTAACGGAGAGAAGTTTAGAGCATATAAAACAGGGGATATGGCTTATATATTAGATGAGAAAATATACTACTGTGGAAGAAAAGACTTCCAAATAAAGCTTAATGGCTTCAGAATCGAAATTGAAGATATAGAAAACAACTTAAGAAAGGTTGATAATGTAAGAAATGCAATAGTTCTTCCAATATACAAGGATGAAAAGATAGCTTATCTTCAAGGCGTAGTAGAGCTTAAAGAAAAGAATGAATTAAGTAATCTAAAGAATGGTATGATGATCAAAAAGGGATTAGAAAAATTCATTCCAGGATATATGATACCAAGAAGCATTAAGATAATAGAGAAATTTCCAACAAATATAAATGGAAAAATAGATAGAAAGAAACTTATGGAGGAAATGTAATGACTTTTTCACAATATGGAGATTATTTTTATCTATATATACTCCTATTAACAGCAATTCCTGCTATAATTCTAGGATTATGTGGTAAAAAGATAAAAATATATGGAATGATTGCAACTGCATTCATGATATTCCTTATAGTAGGAATAAATGTACAGTTTAAATTCCTATGTATATTCATTATATGGGAAACACTTATAGTATATGGGTATCTATTTGTTAGAAAGAAAACAGATAGTAAATTAATTTATAGAGTATTCCTATTTGCATCAATGCTTCCGGTAATAATAAATAAAATTTCACCATACTTTAAGGTGTTATTACCTCAAGCTAAGATTGGAATAATAGGATTTATAGGGATATCTTATTTAAATTTTAGAGTAATTCAGATAATTATTGAAATATTTGATGGAGCGATAACAGAAGTAAAGCCTTCAACATTCTTTTATTTTGTATTATTCTTCCCAACACTAAGTTCAGGACCTATTGATAGATCAAGAAGATTTGAAAAGGACTTAGATAAGGTAATACCAAAGGATGAATATATAAATTCATATTTAATTCCAGGGATTAAGAAGATTTTTATGGGGATTGGATATAAATTTGTTATAGCATTTATTATAAATACATTAGTATTAACAAAAATAAAGATGGATCATGTTACATTTTTAAGAGCAATAAGTTATATGTATGCGTATAGCCTTTATTTATTCTTTGACTTTGGAGGATATAGCCTTTTTGCTGTTGGTACAAGCTATATATTTGGAATAAAGGCACCAGACAACTTTGATAAGCCATTTATAAGTAAAGATATGAAAGAATTCTGGACAAGATGGCATATATCACTTTCAAGATGGTTTGGAGATTATATATTCTCAAGATTTGTAATCAGTTCAATGAGAAAGAAAAGATTTAAAAAGAGAGCTACAGCAGCACATGTTGCACAGATTATCACAATGCTTGTAATGGGATTTTGGCATGGGCTTACTTGGTACTATATAGTTTATGGTATTTATCAAGGTGTGGTTTTAGTATTAACTGATATCTATCAAAAGAAATCAAAGTTCTATAAATCTCATAAGAAAGAAAAATGGTTCCAAGTTGTACAGATAGTAATAACATTTAACATAGCATGTTTTGGTCTGTTAATATTCTCTGGATACTTCCATATGGTAAAGTAGAATCATTATATTTTATAGATTATCATAATGAAATTAATGTAATTTTTAAGCGTAATTATAAAATTAATAGATATAAAAATATATTTTAAGATAAGGAGATAGAAGAAAATGCAAGAACAAGTAATAAATATTTTTGAAGAAGTAACTGGATGTGATGAAATAAGAGAGGATTTAGAGATGGATTTATTTGAAGCTGGACTTTTAGATTCACTTGCAATAATAGAAGTATTATTACAAATAGAAGAAAGACTAGGAATAAAACTTCAACCGACAGATCTTGAAAGAACAGATATGGCAACAGTTAATAATTTAGTAACATTTTTAGAAAGTAGATAATTAATTAAATAAGAAATTATAATAGAAACCGATCTAATTAATAGATCGGTTTTTTGTAATTAGTAAAATTATATAAATAAATATAGTAACTATTTATACATATAAGATTAAGTTCTGTCAAATAGTATATTACTGAGAATAAACTAGCTACTAAAAATTAGATTATTATAGTTAGTTTATACAGAAATTATATAATAAACCTTAACAATGAAAATTGGAAATTAAATATATAATTTGTAAAAATAATTCAAAAAAAATAGTTAATAATATGTTAAATAATTAAATGAAAAAAAATAATCTGTACACTGAAAATTGGCTGTATTACGTATTTGTATAAGTTAAAAAAATAAATTTTAGTATTTTTCAAGATATTATTCATTATTTGTTAAAAAGGGTTAAATTTATGTAATTGATTATCTTAGATAATAGTAATAATATTTTTATTGAATTTTATTTAGAGAGGAGCTAGGTATGAAGAAATTATTATATTTTATAATACCATTACTTATAGGGGGAATTTTTACTTTTGGATTAAATAAATTTTTAGATAAAGAAATAAATAGTTTATATAAAAGTAAAAATTTAGTGCCTCTTATGGGGGAATATGGAGCGGATGTTAAAGATGCAGGTGTAACTTTAAATAATCATTTTTTATCACAAGGAGATATAATGATGATTGGTGCATCAGATCTTATACATGCAACTAGACAAAGTCCTGCATATTTTTTTAATACAAATAGAACAAAAAATAAGGTTTTTACAGTAGGTAAAACTCTTAGTCAAGAATTACAGGATTCAATGACATTAGGGAGTGTAAATTCTAAAATAAAAGATAAAAAAGTTGTGTTATTAGTAGCTTTATCATGGTTTGTATATCCAAATGGAATTGGGCCTAAGCAGTTCCAAGTAAGATTCTCTCCTGTGCAATTTTATGGTTTCTTTAATAATCCAGATATATCAAAAGAAAATAAAGCTAAATTAGCAGAAAGAACTGCTACACTTTTAAAAGGAAGTGGTGAGTATAGACCAGAATTAGTGTATGCTAAGCTTTATAATTCAAATACATTTATAGCTAAGGCTGAAAAGATAGTCTTATATCCTTACTATAAGTTAAGAGAAAAAATGGTTTCTTTAAAGGAAAAAGGAATGCTATATCTAAAATTAAAAAAACTTAAGAATAGAACAGAAAAGGATAATAAACCTAGAAAGACAATAGATTGGAAGCAAGAAGAAAAAATAGCTATATCAGATGCTAAAAAAAGAGTTGGAGATAATCCATACAAAGTTGATCAGAAGTATTATGATAAAACTTTAAAACCAAAGCTTAAAAGCTTAAAAGATACATATGTTAATGTAGACCTTGTAAGATCTAAGGAAATCAATGATTATGAATTTTTCTTAGATGTATGTAAAAATTTAGGTATAAAACCAACTATAGTTATAGTACCAGGTTTACCTAAGTATTATGATTACACTGGAATTACAGCAGAAAATAGAGAACAATTATACAATAAGATTTCTAACCTTGCAGAAGATAGAGGATTTAATGTTATAAATACAAGCGATAGAGCTGGAGAACTTTATTATATGAGAGATGTTATGCATCTAGGAACGAAAGGATGGTTAGACGTTAGTGAAAAACTTTATAAAGAATATAATCAGGGAGAAATATTTAATAACTAGTGTCGTTGTAACAATAGTTATAATAGCCGCAATATTAATATTTACATTTGCACCATTTAAACAAATACCATTTATCTATAATGAATTTTAACTTAGGAGGATATTAATATGGAAATAATCAGAGGAATTAAAAAGTATGCTAAGACTAATAGAATAGCTTTAAAATGTGATGGAGAAGAATTAACATATACAGATTTAGATCGATTTTCAGAAAGTATAGGAGCATATTTAAAAGAAAATCATAATGATAATACTCCTATAGTTATATACGGAAATAAAGATAATTTAATAATGGCTTGTATGATAGGAGCATTAAAATCAGGAAGAGCCTATGTACCGCTAGACATAAGTTTCCCATTAGATAGAGTACTAAACGTAACAGAAGAAGTTAAACCTAAGGTAGTATTTAATTTTAGTAATTTAGAAAAAGAAGTCTTCGGAGAAGATGTTAAAGTAATTAATCAAGAAGAACTTGAAAGAATAATTGAAGACTATAAAGATGAAGTAATAATGGAAGAGGCATGGGTAAAGGATAACGAGAATGCATATATATTATTTACTTCAGGAAGTACAGGAAAGCCAAAAGGAGTACAAATAAGTAGCAACAATATAGATAATTTCGTTGAATGGATAAGTGAATACTTAAACATTGATGGAAGCGAAAAAGTTATAATGAACCAAGCGGCATATTCATTTGACCTTTCAGTAACAACTATATATCCAGGATTAACTCATGGTGCTACATTATTCTCATTATCAAAGAAGACTTTAGCAGACTACAAAGAGTTATTTAAGCAATTAGACGAGTCAAAGATGAATATTTGGGTATCAACACCATCATTTGCTGGAGTTTGTGTAACAGAAGTAAGCTTTAACAGTGAAATGCTAGAGAATCTAGAAGCAATGATATTTATAGGGGAAGTTCTTCCAAAGAACCTTTCAAAAGAGCTTATGGAAAGATTCCCGAGTACTAGAATAGTAAATGGATACGGACCAACAGAAGCAACAGTTGGAATAAGTGCTAATGATATAACTGTAGAAATGCTTGAAGATGAAAAGAGTCTTCCAGTTGGAACAGTTATGGAGACAACAAGAATTAGAATTGTTGACGAAAACGGACAAGACGTTAAAGATGGCGAAAAAGGAGAAGTTGTAATAATAGGTAAATCAGTTTCAAAGGGTTACTTTAATAATGAAGAAAAGACTAATGAAGTGTTTTATTATGATGACTTTAACGGAGAGAAGTTTAGAGCATATAAAACAGGGGATATGGCTTATATATTAGATGAGAAAATATATTACTGTGGAAGAAAAGATTTCCAAATAAAGCTTAATGGATTCAGAATAGAAATTGAAGATATAGAAAACAACTTAAGAAAAGTTGATAATATAAGAAATGCAGTAGTTCTTCCTATATACAAGGATGAAAAAATTGCTTATCTTCAAGGAATAGTAGAACTTAAGGAAAAGAATGATTTAAGCAATTTGAAAAATGGTATGATGATCAAAAAGGGATTAGAAAAATTCATACCAGGATACATGATACCAAGAAGCATTAAGATAATAGATAAGTTCCCAACAAACGTAAACGGAAAAATAGATAGAAAGAAACTTATGGAGGAAATGTAATGACTTTTTCACAATATGGAGATTATTTTTATCTATATATACTCCTATTAACTGCAATTCCTGCGATAGTTTTAGGTTTATGTGGAAAAAAGATAAAAATATATGGAATGATTGCAACTGCATTTATGATATTCCTTATAGTTGGAATAAATGTGCATTTTAAATTCCTATGTATATTTATTATATGGGAAACACTTATAGTTTATGGTTACTTGTTTGTTAGAAGGAGAACAGAGAGCAAACTTGTATATAGATTATTCCTGTTTGCATCAATGCTTCCAGTAATAATAAATAAACTATCACCACATTTTAATGTATTATTCCCTCACGCAAAAATTGGGATAATAGGATTTATAGGAATATCTTATTTAAACTTTAGAGCTATTCAAATGGTTATAGAAATATATGATGGAGCAATAACAGAAGTAAAACCTAGTACATTCTTTTACTTTATATTATTCTTCCCAACATTAAGTTCAGGACCTATTGATAGATCAAGAAGATTTGAAAAAGATTTAGAAAAGAAAATACCAAAAGATGAATATATAAATGATTATTTAATGCCAGGTATTAAGAAAATAATTATGGGTGTTGGATATAAGTTTGTTATAGCATTTATCATAAATACTTTATGGCTTACTAAAATTCATACAGACCATATGACATTTTTAAGAGCTTTAAGTTATATGTATGCTTATAGTTTATACTTATTCTTTGACTTTGGAGGATACAGCCTTTTTGCTGTTGGTACAAGTTATATATTTGGAATAAAGGCACCAGATAACTTTGATAAACCATTCATAAGTAAAGATATGAAAGAGTTTTGGACAAGATGGCATATATCACTTTCAAGATGGTTTGGAGATTACATATTTTCAAGGTTTGTAATCAGCTCAATGAGAAAGAAGAGATTTAAAAATAGAGCTACAGCAGCTCATGTTGCACAAATTATCACAATGCTTACAATGGGATTTTGGCATGGATTAACTTGGTATTACATAGTTTATGGTATTTACCAAGGTATAGCTTTAGTATTAACTGATATCTATCAAAAGAAATCAAAATTCTATAAAGCTCATAAGAAAGAAAAATGGTTCCAAGTTATACAGATAATAATAACATTCCACATAGCATGTTTTGGTTTATTAATATTCTCAGGATACTTCCACATAGTTAAGTAAAATTTAAAGCTTAATAATTGCTTAAAATAAATTTATGTAAATTTTATATAAACTTTATAGAAAAAAAAGATTTTATAGATAAAATAGAAGATAGATAGTTTTAAAGAATTAGATTTAAATATAAGGGAGATAGAGGAAAATGCAAGAACAAGTAATAGAAATTTTTGAAGAAGTAACTGGATGCGACGAAATAAGAGATGACTTAGAATTAAATTTATTTGAAGCTGGACTTTTAGATTCACTTGCAATAATAGAAGTATTATTACAAATAGAAGAAAGACTAGGAATAAAACTTCAACCAACAGATCTAGAAAGATCAGATATGGCAACTGTTAATAACCTAGTAGCATTCTTAGAAACTAGATAATTAATTTAAAAAGTAATTATAAATTTAAGACCCAATCTATTAAAGACTGGGTCTTGTTTTATAGTATGTGATATGTAAAGTAATATTAATTTATTTTTAGTTATAAATTCTCTATGTTTTGTTTTATATTATATGGGAAGTAAATTAGCTAAATTCTAAATTATTAATGGTTTAATACAGAAAGAGAGTTCAATATTCTTATTTTAAATATTGAACTCTCTTTTTTTGACGCTTAATTTAGTTATTTTAGTTTATACAGGACACTCAATTATTTATTATCTTGCATATCTCTATTTATTCCTGTTGCATCCTCAAAGTCATTCATTTCATCAAACATACTTTGAGTATAGTCAAATTCTGGCCATGAGATATTATTACATACTATAGGATCAGTAGCAGGATTAGGAATAGGTGTAATATCACCATTTGGAGCTTTACTTACTAGATCCTCATCATTAGGATGGTAGCCTGTTCTTTCATCAGGAAGATATACGTTTGAGTACTCTTCATGAACTCTTGTAGCACTAGATATATCACCGATTTTATGCTTCTTATTCTTATTCAATTTATATCGCCTCCTACAAAAATAGTTTTTGTAATTTAAATATATTAATACATGAATTATAAAAATTTAATTATTTTACTATAAGGATATTTGTATTAGAATAGGAATAAATATGGTAGTTTTTAAGAAAAGAATAAAAGGAGAGTTATTTATGTTTGATGTTAATGAAATAAAAAGTCTTAATGATTTAGAGTTTGGTGTTTATGATTACATAATGAAAAATAAAAATACTGTAATTTATATGAGAATAAGGGAACTTGCAGATGAAGCTCATGTATCAACGACTACGATACTTAGATTTTGTAAAAAATTTGGTTGTGAAGGGTTTTCTGAATTTAAAATTAAATTAAAAATGTTTTTAGAAGAAAATGAAAATATAAATATAAAGGATGATAAAAGTATAATAATAGAATTTTTAAATAGAGCTAATAATGATAATTTTAAAAATGATTTAGAAGAAGCTGCAGTTGCACTTAAGGAGGCTAAGTACGTATTTTGTGTTGGCGTTGGAAGTTCAGGGGCTATGGCAAGCTATGCATCTAGATATTTTGCAGGTCTTGGGAAATTCTCTCTTTCAATAACAGATCCATATTATCCTACCGAAGGGATATATGCAGAAGGAAGTGTAACATTTGTATTCTCAGTATCAGGAGAGAACCCAAGTGCTATAGCGCATATAAATAGAATGAAAAGTGCAGGAGGAAAAATAATATCTATTACAAATAGTAAAAACTGTACTATAGCAAATTTTTCAGACATAAAGCTTGCATACTATGTTCCACAACAGAAGAGAGGAACCCATGAAGCAACAACTCAAATTCCTGTTTTATATATGATTGAAGATATAGGAAAAAGAATGGTTAACCTGTAACAGGGTGTTTTATGTATAAAACATATTATTTAATGATGGTACATGTTTTTTAAGAGTATAATAGCATTTACTTAGTAAACCTTTAAAAATATAATTAGGGTATAAAAGCGGATGAGAAGATAGCTGGAGGTAATAAGTATGCTTTATGAAAAGTTAGATGGGTTTAAAGAAGATTTTTTATGGGGATCAGCATCAGCAGCATATCAAGTTGAAGGTGCACATGATGTAGATGGAAAAGGACCTTCCATATGGGATGAATATGTTAAAGTACCAGGGAATACTTTTAAGAATACAAATGGTAATGTAGCAGTAGACCATTATAATAGATATAAGGAAGATGTTAAGCTTATGGCTGATATGGGACTTAAAGCTTATAGATTTTCTATTTCTTGGACTAGAATATTCCCAAGGGGTAGAGGAGAAGTTAACGAAGAAGGTTTAAAATTCTATGATAATTTAATAAATGAATTAATAAGACATAATATTGAACCAATAATTACAATATATCATTGGGATTTACCACAAGCCCTTCAAGATCTTTATAAGGGATGGGAGTCTAGAGAAATAATAGGTGATTTTAATAATTACTGTATAACTTTATATAAGAGATTTGGAGATAGAGTTAAGTACTGGGTTACATTAAATGAACAAAATATATTTATAGGCCTTGGATATAGATTAGCACTTCATCCACCAAAGGTAAGAAATTTCAAAAGGATGATACAAGCAAACCATATTGCAAGTTTAGCTAATGCAAAAGCAATAAAATCATTTAGAGAATATGTTAAAGATGGTAAGATAGGACCAAGTTTTGCTCTATCACCTAATTATGCATATTCATGTAAACCAAAAGATGTACTTGCAATGGAAAATGCAGAAGAAATTAATGTTAATTGGTGGCTTGATGTTTACTGCAGAGGAGAATATCCAAAGGCAGCATTTAGATACATGGAAAGAATAGGGCTTGAACCAATTATAGAAGAAGGAGATATGGAACTTCTTAAAGAAGGGGCTCCTGATTTTATGGGAGTTAACTATTATCAAACAACAACAGTTGAAATGAATCCATTAGAAGGTGGAGTTGATGATAGTGGTACATTTAATACTACAGGTAAAAAAGGAACCTCTAGAGACACTGGAATTCCAGGAGTATTTAAAACAATAAAAAATCCAAATCTTGAAGCTACAAATTGGGATTGGGAAATTGATCCTGAAGGCTTAAGAATAGGTATGAGAAGAATAACAAGTAGGTATAACCTTCCAATACTTATAACTGAAAATGGATTAGGAGAATACGACAAATTAGAAAATGGAGAAATCCATGATGAATATAGAATTGAGTACTTAAAGAAACATATAGAAGCATGTAAGGAAGCTATAAATGATGGTGTTGATTTAATTGGATACTGTACATGGTCATTTACTGATCTTTTAAGTTGGCTTAATGGATATCAAAAGAGATATGGATTTGTTTATATTGATAGAGATGAAAATGATGAAAAAGAGATGAAGAGATATAAGAAAGATAGTTTCTATTGGTACAAGAAAGTTATAGAAACTAATGGAGAGGAACTTTAGATTAATAATTTTAAAAATAAGCATTATCAAGATGTATCCGTTATTATTATACAGATAAAATCTAATTTAATAATTTGAGAAAACTTTTATAGGTTTCTCTTATATATAAAGCTTAGAAAACGTTTAAAATATTATGCTATATGCAAATTTAATAAAGTGGGTGGAATATATGAGTAAAAAAGGTCTTAAAATTGTAACTATTGGTGGGGGGTCAAGCTATACTCCAGAATTAGTAGAAGGAATATTAAAAAGATATGATGAAATGCCAGTATCAGAGTATTGGTTAGTTGATATTGAAGATGGAAAAGAGAAACTTGAAATAGTAGGAGCGCTTGCAAAGAGAATGGTAGAAAAAGCTGGAGTTCCTATGGAAATTCATTTAACTCTTGATAGAAGAGAAGCGTTAAAAGATGCTGACTTTGTAACAACTCAATTGAGAGTAGGTCTTTTAAAAGCAAGAGCTAAAGATGAGAGAATCCCTTTAAGCTATGGATTCTTAGGACAAGAAACTAATGGACCAGGTGGATTATTTAAAGCATTAAGAACAGTTCCTGTAATTTTAGATATAGCTAAGGATATAAAAGAACTATGTCCAAATGCATGGCTTATAAACTTCACAAATCCAGCAGGAATTGTGACAGAAGCATTACTTAGATATGGAGTTCACAAGAAAGTTGTTGGTGTTTGTAATGTACCAATAGGAATGGAATTTGCAATTGCAGAAACCTTAGGAGTAGAGAAAGATAGAATACAAGTAGATTTCGCAGGACTTAATCATATGGTTTATGCAGAAAGAGCTTATTTAGATGGAAAAGATGTAAGTAATGAAGTAATTGAAAAGATGATATTCTCAGAAGACGAGCATAGTATGGCAAATATAAAAGCTTTAGGATGGGATGCTGCATTTATAAGAGCATTTGGAGTAATGCCATGTGCATATCATAGATACTATTACAAAAAGAGAGACATGCTTTCAGATGAATTAAAAGAATATGAAGAAGGCAAAACAAGAGCAGAAGTTGTAATGAAACTTGAAGATAAATTATTTGAACTTTATAAGAATAAAGATTTAGATGTAAAACCTGAAGAACTTTCAAAAAGAGGAGGAGCACATTACTCAGATGTAGCTTGCAATGTTATAAATGGCATATATAATGACAAGAGAAATGTAGTTGCTGTAAATACAAAGAATAATGGAACCCTTAAGCAATTTGATGATAATTCAGCAATTGAAGTAAGCTGTTATATTACAAAAGATGGTCCAGTACCAGTTGAGACAGTTGGAGAGCTTCCAATAGCAGCTCAAGGATTAACATCTCAAATAAAAGCATTTGAAAGATTAGCAGCAGAGGCAGCTTATACAGGAGATTACAATACAGCACTTTTGGCTATGGTAACTAATCCACTAGTTGGGGATGATATAAGAGGAAGAAAGTTATTAAATGATATGTTAGTTGCACATAAGAAGTATTTACCTCAATTCTCTAAAGTGATAGACGTGATTGAGAAGGTTAACTTAGCAGAGTTCTAATAGTCTTAATATAAATATTAGATTTAAACCTAATATTTTTAAATTAGTAAAGTATAAAATTAATTGACTACTATAAAATCATCTATGGGTTAAATAGAGAATTTTAAAAGTAAGATAGTGTAAAAGGAGGAGTTATTCCTCCTTTTTTTGTTTTGAAGTATATAAAAGTTAGAACTTTTGGAAGCTTTATAAGAAAGAGTAATACATTTTTAAAATAAATTAGTAGTTTTATATGAAATAATTGTTGAATATAGAAAATGACCTAAATGTAAATTAAAAACAATTAATTTATATTATAGAAATTTAGATGAAAATGATGTGAATTAAGTGTTAATTAGGCGGCTAACTAATTGACTCTAAATGTTTAAAGTAATATAATCTCATAATGAAAACTATATAGTTCTTTAAAAAACCGTATAGTTTTTATAAATAAATTATAAATATGGAGATAATAGGTTGGATTTAATTAATGAGAAAAAAGAGGAAATAATCAATACAGCAACATATTTATTTTCTAAAAGAGGGTATATGTCAACATCTGTTCAAGATATTGCTAAAGCATGCAATATTTCAAAAGCTACAATTTATAAATGCTTTAACTCTAAAGAAGATATACTAATTGAGATAATAAAATCTTTTAATAACCAAATGATGAGACTTATTGGAGGAGTAGATCTTAACAAAGATCTATCGCCTATGGAGAAGTATGAAGAAAAAATATATGTATTATTCAAACATTTTTCAGTCGATAGGGAATTTTCTTTGATGATGGCCCAGAATGAATCAATAAAAAAAGAAGAGAGTGTGAGAAATATAATTTTGTCTAACAAGATTTATATGACAAATCAATTGAAAGATATATTAATTGAAGCCTATGGAGAAAGTATAAAATCAATAGTTTGGGATATAACATTATGTTTAAAAGGTATGATTAAAGAATTTGTAGTTATATTTGCAATTAGAGAGATTGCAACAGGGAACTACAGAGATATAGCAAAATTTATAGTAAGCTCAACTACAGCTCTTATAAATAAACACAAAGAAGATAAACCACTTATACCATTAGATATTACAGAAGCTTTTACTAAGAATGATAAATTTAATTTGGATTTAGAATATCTAAGAAAAGAGTGGAGATTTAAAATAGCAAAAATAAAATCAATAGTGGTAACATCATCATCAGTAATGGACAGAGAAAAGGTATTAGAAGCAATAACCTTATTAGAGCTAGAAGGTTTAAAGGAGAATAGCAATAAAGTAATTATTGAAGCATTAATAATGTATATAAGCAATAATGAAGAATTGAAAGAGCATGCTAATTATTTGAAGCATATATGGAATGGAATAAAAACGAAAGGATAAAATTTTATGAGTGAAGAAAACATAAGAGAAAAGAAAAAATTTAACCCGATACTTATATCAGCGGTATTTTTAATTGGAGGTTTTGTATCATTTTTAAATGGTACACTTATTACAACAGCACTTCCAACAATAATGAAAGATTTAAATATATCACCAACAACAGGACAGTGGCTTACAACAGCATTTATGCTAGTTACTGGAATAATGATTCCATGTACAGCCTATCTAATTGATAGATTTTCAACTAGAAAATTATTTTTTGCATCAATGGGATTATTCACGCTAGGTACAATACTTGGAGGATTTTCTAATAGTTTTAATATGTTACTTGTAGCTAGAATTATACAAGCAGCAGGGGCTGGTATAATAATGCCACTTATGCAAACAGTATTTTTAGTTATATACCCAAAGGAAAAAAGAGGATTTGCTATGGGGGTTGTAGGGATAATAATTGCCTTTGCACCAGCTATAGGACCAACACTTGCAGGAGTTATAGTAGATAGTCATCCTTGGAGAGATTTATTCCACTTAATAACACCTATATGTATTATTGATTTAGTATTTGCCTTCTTTGCACTTAAGAATATAAAAGAATCAAACAAAATAAAATTAGATATTATATCAGTGATTACATCAACTTTAGGTTTTGGAGGATTATTACTTGGATTTAGTAATGCAGGTACTGATGGATGGGATAATGCAAAAGTATTAATTCCATTAATACTAGGTATAGTTTCACTTGTTATATTTACATGGAAACAACTTTCAAGCAAGAAGCCAATGTTAAACTTAAGAGTATTTAAGAGTATGACATTCACATATACAACAATAATAATAATGATAGCATATGCTGGACTTGTTTCAGCAGAGTTAATCTTACCAATGTATATTCAAATGGCAAGAGGATATTCTGCACTTGATTCAGGACTTATGCTTATGCCAGGTGCAATAATAATGGGAATAATGAACCCTATAACTGGTAAGTTATTTGATAAATTTGGAGCAAGACTTCTTTCAATAATTGGATTAACTCTTCTAACAGCTGGTACATTTGGATTATCATTCTTAGGTGCTGATACAAAGATTGAACTTATAACATTTGCATATTCAGTTCGTCTTTTAGGTATGTCAATGTTTATGATGCCTTTAACTACAGCTGGTTTAAACACATTAAGAAAAGAAGATTTATCACACGGAACTGCTGTAAATAATACAATGAGACAAGTTGCAGGTTCAATTGGTACTGCAATATTAGTTACATTAATGACTAAAGCAGCTTTAAAATCAGGAATATTAAATCCACAACTTGCACAAATACACGGAATGAATATTGCTTTTGCTGCATCAGGAGTTCTTACATTAATTTCATTAATTATAGCAGTATTTGTTGTTAAGAAAAAACCAAAAGAAAATGCTCAAGCTAACTAATTAATATTATAAGAAGATAAACTCAAAATAGTCTATTGAAGAATAACTATAAAAGGTGAATTTGTCTAATAGAAAAAGAATCTAAATATAAGATATAAACGTCAGAGATAAATATTTAGATGTGGAAAAAGACAAAATTAATTAACATAAATAGTTAGATATAGAAAATATATATAAAATTACTTAAATCATAATTAGAGGGAGTAGCAACTGTCATATCTTGCTACTCCCTCTAAGTGCGAATTTTATTGAAAATTGTCGGTCAAACTGATATAATGATTTTGTTTTCAAAATTTAGAGAATATAAAAAACAATAATATTACCTTATGGTGGTAATATAATTAGTTTGAAGGAGAGATTATATGCCGATAAGAATAGCCATCTTAGGTGGTCCAAGATGTGGAAAGACTACATTAATACAACAACTTTATGTTGATTTAAAAATAAGAGATTTAAATGTTGGAGTAGCAACGGAGTATAGCACTGATTACTTAAGAGATAAAGGTATGATAGAAACTATCGCAGAACAATATGGTATATATTTAGGACAAGCACAACTAGAAGAAAGCTTAAATGAATTTGATTATGCAATAACAGACTATGCAACTTTTGTGCCTTACATATATGGTAGATTCATGTTAGGTGATAAAAAGAGAACAGTAAAAGAAATAGAAATACTTAAAGATTTATATATACTAGCCTTAAGAGATTTACCAAAGTATGATTATATATTCTTTGTACCAAGAGAATTTGGATATGCGAAGGATGGAGTAAGATGGCAAGATGAAGAAATGGCGCAATCAATAGATAAAGCAATCTTAAGCTTCTTAGAGGCTGAAAATGTTAAGTTTGAAACTATAACTGGATCAACTAAGGAAAGATCAGAAAAGATTCTTAAGATTATTGGAGTAGAAGATATAGAAGTAAAGGCTGCAATGCCACAAAAATAATTTGGAATGACATGTCTATTAAAATATTAATGTTTAATAGACATGTTTTTTTATTTTAGATTACATATGTATAATACTTGTGGTTTGATATAAAAGTGATTTTATGATTATTAAGATCAGTGGTTTAAGATTGTTAATATTATAAAATAAGAAAAATATAACAATTAAGTTTATAAGAAAAAGTAGTGTTCATTAAGGTAGTGAATACTACTTTTTTATATTAATACTAGAAGGTTTAATGATATTGTGTGATTATATAGTCTGAATAAGTGTGAAGATATTTATATAAAATTAGATCTACTGTATTTATATTTTAAGAAATTCCCTTAAAAGCTTTAAAAACAGAATTCACACAGAATATGGCATGAGAGTTGCTACTAATATAAATATAGATAAGAGAAATTTATCATAAGTGATATTGGAGGTTTTTAAGATGGAATTTAGAGTAGAGAAGGATTCTATTGGAAGCAAAAAGGTACCAAAGGATGTTTATTATGGAGTTCAAAGTTTAAGAGGACATGAAAACTTTAGAATAAGTGGTATGAGTTTAGAAGAATCATTTATAAGAAGTTTAGCTTTAGTTAAGAAGGCTTGTGCTATTACAAATTGTGAAGTAGGAGAGCTTGAAGATAAACTTAAAGATGGTATAGTAAAAGCTTGCGATGAAATTATAAATGGAAATTATATAGATCAATTTATATTAGATCCAATACAAGGGGGCGCTGGAACATCAACTAATATGAATATGAACGAAGTTTTAGCTAATCTTGCAAATGAAATCTTAGGTTATGAAAAAGGACTTCAATATCCAGTTCATCCAAATGATCACGTTAATATGGGGCAGTCAACAAATGATGTAATTCCAACAGCTGGACTTATTAATTGTCATGGCTTATTAGAATATTGTTTAGAGGAATTAAGAGATTTTGAAAATGCTCTTTTAAATAAAGGGAAAGAGTTTGAAGATGTAATTAAAATGGGAAGAACAGAAATGCAAGATGCAGTTCCGATAAGCCTAGGTTCAGAGTTTATTGCATATGGTAGAGCTATAAGAAGAGATATAAATAGATTAGAATCAAGACAAAAAGAGCTACTAAAAGTTAATCTTGGAGGAACAGCAGTAGGTACAGGAATAAATGCAAATCCAGATTATATAAAAAAAGTTGTAGTTAACTTAAGAGTGTTAAGTGAACTTAATATAACTCAAGCTGAAGATTTGATAGACGCAACTCAAAATGCGGATACTATTGCAGCACTTTCTTCAGATTTAAAGGTATGTGCAGTTAATTTAAGCAAGATAGCAGGAGATTTAATTCTTATGTCATCAGGACCAAGAACAGGATTTTCAGAAATTAATCTTCCTGCAAAACAAAATGGTTCTTCGATAATGCCTGGAAAAGTTAATCCTGTAATGCCAGAGCTATTAAAGCAAATAGCTTTTCAAATAATAGGTAATGATACAACAGTAACACTTGCTGCAAGTTCAGGACAATTAGAGCTTAATGCTTTTTATCCAATAATACTCTTAAATGTATTCCAATCAATTAGAATTTTAACTAATGGGGTTCATACTTTAACTGAAAATTGTATAAATGGAATAGAGGCGAATGAAGAAAGATGTAAAGAACTTGTAGAGAAGAGTATAGGAATAGTTACTGCTTTTGCACCAAGTCTTGGTTATGAAAAAGCTGCATTTATTGCAAAGAGAGCACTTAAACTTAATAGAAATATTAAAGATGTTATAAAAGAAGAATTAAGTCTTAGTGATGAAGAGATAACTAAGACACTTAATATAGACAAGATGGTTAAAATAAGTGGATAATATAAATAGAAAACTAGTTAAAGATTTTCTATAAAACATTTAGGATATTATATGAAATTATTAGATTACTATATATAATTATTTAAGTAATGATGTGAAATTATTACATTATATTGTTTAAGGTAGTAGTAAAATTAATTATAGACAATTAAATAAAGTTAATATATAAAAGTTAGTAAATAAAGTGGAAGCTAATCTAATTAAATAGGGAAGCCTCCATTTTATTTTTTATGATACTAATCTTCAGTTTTAGTAGCTTGTCTATTACTTACATAAATTGATATAAGCATAATTAATATAAATTCAGATGCAGGGAAATAGAGATTTAAATTATCCTCAATTATATTGGTATATGATATTGCAAGTTTATATTCTTTAGGGAATTGTGCCTTCAATCTATTATGAAGAGTGACTGTATCTAACGTTATAAGGCTAAGTCTATCATAGATTAAGTCTATATGAATATTAAATAATGTTTCATATAATTTAACCTTAAAGAAATTTTTTATATTATTATCAAATTCATATAGCTTATCATTTGTCTCATCAAAGGTTGCATATGAAAAGTTATATCTGTAATTATCAGAATGCTTTTCTATACAATCTAAATATTCTTCTAATATAGTATTATAATCAGAAGCAATTGAGTTTTTACTTGAAGCTAGTATTTCACTTTTATTAATTAAATTTTTATAAGCTGTAAATATTGCATGCTTTTGATTTTGGAATGAATGACTAGTTATTTTAGTATTATCATCATAAATAAAGTATCTATTTATAGAATCCAATGTATCTAAAACAGTTCTTTCTTCAATCAAAGGATTAGATAGTTTATGTTTTATCTCTTTTGGAAGATCAGGACTATTTATTTTAATGTGTTTTTTGTTATTTATAAAATAATCAGTGTATGCATTTGCAACTGCAAGCTTTATATCATTTTTAAGTTGTCCTACATTGTATGCACAATCATAAGATAGGAAGCAAAGTAATGCATTATAAGATATATACACTGGGCTGTTTAAGTTGTGGCTTTCTTCCTTTAGGAAGGTTTCAATTAAAGTAAGTCTTTCTTCAAGACTTCTCTCATGAAGGTTTGGCATTTTAATCTTTATAGAGATTCTTCTTAAAAATGTGCTAAGTAATGTTTGGCTTATATCTTCATTTGTAGCACATATTATCCTAACTGATGATTTTATCTTTTTAGAAACTTCACCAAACCTTCTAAAATATCCTGTATCCATAAATAAGAATAACATTTCTTGTCCTTCACCAGGTAAGTTATGTATTTCATCTAAAAATAATATTCCGCCATTCGCTTTTTCAATAAGGCCTGCTCTATCTTCAGTAGCTCCAGTAAATGTGCCTTTCTTTACACCAAATAAATGTGAGCTTAATAGCTGAACATTATTTGAGTAGTCAGAGCAATTAAAATGTATAAAAGGAATATCCTTATCTTTAAAAAATGAAACTGCATAGTCGTGCATAAGTTTTGCAAGCATGGATTTACCAGATCCAGTTTCACCAATGATTAGAGAATTCATGCCATTTGGAGGATATAAAATAGCAGTTTTAGCAAGTTTTGTTGCTTCAGTTAGTGATGGATACAGATAGGAAAGTTTATCAAGAGATGATCTTAAATTAAAATCTATGTTATTTGGATTTTTGAGATAGTACTTTACTGGTCTTGTAGAATTTTTAAAAAGTCGTTCCTCCTTTACTAATCTGTTTAAATTTTTACTTATGTTTGATCGCTCTATATTTAAAGCATCGCAAATATCCTGTGTTGTTACCCCATTACCTTTGTCTAGTTTCTCAATAGTCTTATAAACTAAATCGACTCTTTTCAAATTGTTCACCCCTAATACCTTTTAATATGTTTATTTTATAAGTAAATTCTTTATAATTACTTTTTTAAATATTTAGTGTAATATCACTTAATGTATTTATTTTATTTCCCTATTGTTTAAAATAAATACATTAATCTTATTTAGTGTGTTTAAAATAAGGAATATTTACATTATTATGTATTATTCTAATGCACACTCTATAGAAAATCAATAATTGCTGAAAAGGATATCATTGATATTGGCTAAAATAGGTCATTTATAGATGGTAAAAAAGGTTGGCATGTTAATTGCTATTATATAGGAATAAGTAAATAAAATATTAAAATCTCAAAAAATTATTAAAATCTAAGGGGGAATTATAAATGAAAAAAATATTTTTATTCTGTGACGCAGGTATGTCAACTAGTCTTTTAGTTTCAAAAATGCAAGAGGTTGTAAAAAAACATAACTTAGACATACATATTGAAGCAAATCCGTGTGTTAAAGCTCATGCATTAATTCAAGAGCAAAGACCTGATTGTGTATTACTTGGACCACAAGTAAGATTTATGCTTAAAAAAATGCAAGAAGAGTGTGAGCCATTAGGAATACCAGTTGATGCAATAAATGCAGCTGATTATGGAGTTATGGACGGAGAAAAAGTATTAAAGCATGCAATTAAATTAATTAAGAAAGCATCAAAGTAATTTACTAAAGAACAAGATAAAAGAAACATTAATAGATAAAGCAATATTTGAAGTAAAAAGGGTTAAAGTTTACTGGATATAATAGCAAAATTTAATATTGAGGGGGAAATACAAAATGAACTTTTTTATGAAAAAGCTTGAGAAAATATTAATGCCTATGGCAGAAGTTATAGGTAGAAATAAATATTTAATAGCTATAAGAGATGGTTTCTTGGTTTCGACACCACTTTTAATTATAGGATCACTTTTCTTACTTATAGCGAACTTCCCAATTCCAGGATGGAATGACTGGGTAGCACAATTTTTAGGAGAAGGATGGGCCGCTAAGCTTACAACACCAGTTGCAGCAACATTTGATATTATGACAATATTAGCTGTAATGGGTATAGCTTATAGTTTAGCAAGACAATTAGATATTGATGCAATTCAAGCATCAGCAACAGCTATAGTTGCATTCTTTATTGTAACTCCTTATAAGATTGATTTTGCTCCAAAGGGAGAAGATGTAAGTTATATAGTTAAAGGTATTCCACTAGATTGGGTTGGTTCTAAAGGATTATTCCTTGGAATGATAGTTGCTCTTGTTTCAGTTACTATATTTGCAAAGATTCTTAAAAAGGGTTGGGTAATTAAATTACCTGCTGGTGTTCCACCAACAGTTGCAAGATCATTTGAAGCATTAATACCAGCTGGAATAGTTATTATAATATTCTTCTTAGTAAATTATATATTTGCAGCAACAGCTTACGAGACAATACACAACTTTGTATTTAAGATGCTACAAGTACCACTATTAAAATTAGGTAATACATTGCCAGCAATGATTATTGCATATCTATTCCTACATGGATTCTGGTTCTTTGGAATTAATGGATCAAGTGTTGTTGGGGCAGTATTTAACCCAGTATTAAAGGCATTATCAGTAGAAAATTTAGATGCATTCCAAGCTGGACAAGATATTCCAAACATTATAACAGGACAGTTCCAAGATATGTTTGCAACTTTTGGGGGAGCAGGAAGTACATTATCATTACTTATTGCAATTCTTTTAGTATGTAAAAGTCAAAGAGTTACTAAGATTGGTAAACTTTCATTCTTACCAGGGGTATTTGGTATAAATGAACCAATTATATTTGGTCTACCAATCATGCTTAATCCAATAATGCTTGCACCATTTGTTTTAATACCAACAATCAATATAATTATTTCATATTTTGCAATGTTAAGTGGTCTTGTACCTTATACTAATGGAGTTCAAATTCCATGGACGACACCACCAGTTATTTCAGGTTTCTTAGTTTCAGGATGGCAAGGTTCAGTTCTTCAGATCTTATTAATAATTTTAGGTATAGTAATATACATTCCATTTATAAAAGCTATTGATAACCAGTACTTAAAAGAAGAACATGGAGCATTAAACGCTGAAGAAGATGATGATGATATAAATTTTGATGATTTAGAGTTATAGAATTTAGGAATTTTAAATTAGAATATTTAGATAAGATATAAATGTTTAGGAGGAGAGATAGAGCAATGGTTAAAGTATTACTAGTATTAAATCATGTACAAGCTGGAATGGGAAGTGATGAAAACGCAGATTTACCACCAGCTGGAAAAAAATCAATAATAGGACCAGGAAAGATGATGGAGCCTTACTTTAAAGAAATGGATGGGGAGATAGTTGCTACATTATATTGTGGAGATTTATATTATCAAAACAATGAAGAAGAAGTAAAGAAGAAGTTTGTAGCGATGGCGAAGAAGTTAAGTCCAGATGTAGTAGTATGTGGACCAGCTCTTCACTATCCTAACTTTGGAGAAATGGCAGGAGGACTTGCTGAAGAAATAAATAATAAATCAGATATACCAGCGTTTGCAGCTATGTCTTTAGAAAATCCAGCAACAGAAAAATATAAAGATAAAGTTATAGTTGTAAAAACGCCTAAAAAGGGTGGAGTTGGATTAAATCAATCAATAGAGAATATCTGTAAAATGGCAGTTAAACTTGCTAAAAAAGAAAATGTAGAAGATTTAAAAAGAGAAGTATGTTTTTAGAATAAAAGAAGTAAACGGATAGTAGAAAAGCAGTAGAAGTGGAGGAATTTATTATGAAATGGGCTATGATAGCAACATGGAGAATGGCAGTTGAGGGAATAACAGAAGCAGCAGAAGATCTTAAAAAGGGTGGGTTTGCAGGAGATGCAATAGAAAAGGCAATAAAAGTTGTTGAGGATTTCCCTTACTATAAATCAGTAGGATTTGGTGGACTTCCAAATGAAAATTGTGAAGTAGAACTAGATGCTGCATATATGGATGGAGACACTCTTTCAATAGGTGCAGTTGGAGGAATTAAAGATTTTAAGAATCCAATAAGTATCGCAAGAAAGCTTAGTGAAGAAAGATTTAATTGTTTCTTAGTTGGGGATGGTGCAGAAGAATATGCACATAAAGAAGGCTTTAAAAGAGAGAATATGCTTACAGATAGAGCGAAGAGATATTACACAAAGAGAAGAAAAGAAACAATTGAAAAAGGATTAAGTCCATATGATGGTCATGATACCGTTGGTATGATAGCTGTAGATAAGGAAGGAAAGATGGTAGCTGGTACATCAACTAGTGGACTTTTCATGAAGAGAAGAGGAAGAGTTGGGGATTCACCGGTATCAGGTTCAGGTTTTTACTGTGATAGTGAAGTTGGTGGAGCATCAGCAACTGGTCTTGGAGAAGATTTAATGAAAGGTTGTATTTCATATGAAATAGTTAGACTTATGAAAGAGGGAATGCATCCTCAAGAAGCTTGCGATAAGGCGGTTCAAGAATTAAATGATAAGCTTGTAAAGAGAAGAGGAAAGTCAGGAGATCTTTCACTAGTAGCTCTTAATAACAAAGGTGAATGGGGAGTTGCAACTAATATAGTAGGTTTCTCATTCTCAGTTGTATCAGAAGATGAAGAGCCAACAGTATATGTTTGTAATGAAATGAAAGATGGGAAAACAACTTACGAAAAAGCTTCAGAAGAGTGGCTTGATGCTTATATTAAGAGAATAAAATCACCAATAACTTTTGACTAATAGCTAATTAATCATTAAATTGTATAAGTTTAGAGGTTTAAACTAAAAAAGATTAGAGTATATATAATCTAGGTTTAAATAATTGTGAAAGAAGATGAGAAATTAGATATGAAAAGCATAAATAAAGATGTTATAGAAGAAGCGATTTATGAGAAGGTTTTGGAATATAGAAGTGAGCTTTTATGCAGTATACGAAGATTAGTTCAAATAAACAGTGTTGAAGGTAAAAAATCCTTAAATGCACCCTTTGGAGAAAATCCTAAAAGGGCATTAGAGGAAGCTTTAAGGATATCAAGAAAATTGGGGTTTAGAACGAAGAACATAGGAAATGCAATTGGGTATGCAGAGTACGGTGAAGGGGAAGAATATATAGCAATTATTGGACATGTAGATGTAGTTCCGGCAGGAAAAGGGTGGACTTATCCTCCTTTTGATCTATCAGTTAAAGAGGGGAAAATATTTGGTAGAGGTGTTCTAGATAATAAGGGACCTATAATGGCAGCACTTTATGGAATGAAGATAATAAAGGATTTAAATCTTAAAATTTCAAAAAAGATAAGAGTAATCTTTGGTACAAATGAAGAGACTGGATTTAAAGATATTCCATATTATCTAAATGAAGAGAAGTCACCAATTATGGGATTTACTCCAGATTGTAAGTATCCAGCAGTATATGGAGAAAGAGGAATACTTGATGTAACTATATGGAGTAATCCTATTAAAGATTGCATTATAAAAAGTATAAAAGGTAATTTTAGAAATAATATGGTGCCAGATTTCGCGGAGATAGAAATATTTAGAAGAGAATCATTGGATGGAGAGAATATAAATTGGCAAACTGAAGTTTCAGAAAAGATAAGTGTTAAAGGATCGCAAGCACCTGGTAATGCACCAGAAGCTGGAGAGAATGCTATTACAACATTGTGTAAAACTCTACATGGAATAGGAAATAGTAGTTTTACAGGTGAACTAAAAGAGTTCATAGAATTTGTATATAAAAACTTCCATGAGAATTATTCATTAGAAAAGAGCGGTATAGAGTGCAAAGATGATATATCAGGAAGTTTAGTAGTAAATCCATATAAGTTATCTATTAATGGAGATCGAATAGGATTATCTGTTGTATTTAGATATCCAATTACTTATACTCACAAAAATATGATAAGTATAATAGAGAGTATCATAAATGAAGGATATAAGATAACTGAAAACAGAAGAATGGATTCAGTCTGCTTTGATAAAGACCATGAACTTCTTAAAAAGCTACAAGAATCTTATGAAACTGTAACTGGATTTGATGGAACACCAGTAACTACAACAGGGGGAACTTATGCTAAGGTATTCCCAAACATAGTAGCCTTTGGACCATCATTTCCAGGACAAAAAGGAATAGGTCATAATAAAGATGAGTACATGAATATTAGCGATTTACTTCTTAATACAGAAATTTTTACAAATGCAATTTACAATTTAGCAAAATAACTTAAATTTGCCTTGAGGAGAGTAAAATATACTCTTATTCAAGGCAATTTATATATAATTTAGAATTTCTATTTAAGAAAAACGCTTTTGAATGTATATATAAATCAATAACAGAAATTGCAGAAGAGGTATCTTTAGGAGAAGCAACTATAACTAGACGATTATGTTAGTAAATTTAAGTTTTATGTATAGAAATATATTTGCGTTAATGAATTCAAACTTTAAAAGTAATAATAGATGTAAGAGTCTCTTTTATGGATATAGGGTTCTTTATAATATTATGAAATGTTGTATTCTAAAGGATTGTAATGTAATATAAAAATAAATGTAATATATTAGAAAAGATTATGGTAAAGGGAGAGGTTAAAATGAATATATATGAAGAAGCATTAGAATTTCATAAAGAACTTAGAGGAAAGCTTGAAATCAAATCAAGAGTTAAAGTAAACGATGAGAAGGATTTAAGTTTAGCCTATACACCTGGAGTTGCAGAACCTTGCAGAAAAATTCACGAAAATAAAGAATTAGTAAATACATATACAAGAAAGTGGAATACAGTAGCTGTTGTTTCAGATGGTACAGCGGTACTTGGACTTGGTGATATTGGACCAGAGGCGGCACTACCTGTAATGGAAGGAAAGAGTGTACTATTTAAAGAGTTTGGAGATGTTGATGCAATTCCAATAGTTTTAGATACAAAGGATGTAGATGAAATTGTTGATACTGTAGTTAGAATGGCGCCTACTTTTGGTGGAATAAACTTAGAAGATATTTCAGGACCACGTTGTTTTGAAATAGAAAAGAAGCTTCAAGAAAGATTAGATATTCCAGTATTCCATGATGATCAACATGGAACAGCTATAGTTGTTTTATCAGCTTTAATTAATGCTTTAAAAGTTGTAGATAAGAATAAAGAAGATATAAAAATTGTTATAAATGGTGCGGGAGCAGCGGGATGTGCAATAGCGAAGCTTCTTTTATCATGGGGGGCTAAAAATATTGTTATGTGCAACATAAATGGGGTACTTCATAGAGATATGGAACAAGAAAGTGATATTCATAGAGAGCTTGTTAAAGTTACAAACTTAAATAATGAAAAAGGTGGACTTTCTGATGTAATAAAGAATGCTGATGTATTTATAGGAGTTTCAGCTGGTAATGTTCTTTCAAAGGAAATGGTAGAAACTATGAATAAGGATGCTATAGTTTTTGCTATGGCAAATCCAGTACCAGAGATATTCCCAGAAGATGCAAAGGAAGCTGGCGCTAGAGTAGTTGGAACAGGACGTTCAGATTTTAAAAATCAAATTAATAATGTATTAGCTTTCCCAGGTATGTTTAGAGGGGCACTTGATGGTGGTGCTAAGAGAATAACAGAAGAAATGAAGCTTGCAGCAGCATTTGCTATTGCCGATTCAGTTAAATCTAATGAGCTTTCAGAAGATTATATTATGCCAAAGCCATTTGATAGAGATGTTCAAATAAAAGTAGCAGAAGAGGTTAGAAAGGCAGTTAAATATATTAATAAATAAAATAAAGTAAATGTAAATATAAGGTTGATATTGTTAATTTAAAACGAGAAAAATGTAAATAAATGGTTGAGTGTGGTAAAAATATGAAATATAATTAGAATATAGAAAATGAATAATAATTGCAAACGAAAGCGTGCTACCATAAAAAATGGGCATAAGCTAAAAAAGATATATTACTATCTTTTTTAGCTTTTTTTTATGTGCAAATTACATTAATTAATAAAAATATACTCAAAAGGGGAGAATATCAATGAAAAACGTCAAGAAAATTGTTAGTAGGGCAATGGCATTAACAATAGTAACAAGCCTTATAGGGAATGCTCCATTAATAGCAAAAGCAGGTATTAAAAAAGGAAATATTAAAGAGGGAGTTACAGTAACAGCTAAAAGCAATACAAATGGTCATGATGTTAACTTAGCTATGGATGGAGATAAAGCTACTTACTGGGAATCTTCAAATCATTATAGGTGGATTGAAATCGATTTAAATGGAACGTATAGCTTATCAGAAATTAAGATATTTAATAAATTAGAAGGTTATTATAACTATAATATATATGCTTCTTCAGATGGAGAAAATTTCATTAAAGTAGCAGAAAAGAGTGATTCAAGTCTAGCTAAAGCAGAAGGAGATTCTCATAATCTAGGAAATATGTCAGCTTCAAAGATTAGAGTAGATGTAACTTTTAGCTCTGCATCTAATAACTCAAACATTGCAGAAGTTGAAATTTATGGAGAGAAAGTATCTAATAAAAAGCCAGTTGATAAACCAATTTCAGTAACTAATTTTAATGATACAAAATGGTCTGAAGAATATAATAATTTTACAAATGATAAAGCTTATGCTAATGAAAAAACTATAAAAGAAATGTCAAACATGGTTGGAAGAGTTATAGGAGATGAGTATAAAGATAAGTTTAAATTTGAGGTAAGAAAAGCTACGTCAACAGGAAATGATGTTTTTGAAATTGAAGATTCTAAGGATGGAAAGATAGTAATAAGAGGGAATGATGGGGTCTCACTAGCGTCAGGTTTTAATTATTATTTAAAGAATTATTGTAATGTAATGTACAACCCTATGATGGGATCAAATTTAAATATGCCAGAGAAATTGCCTAAAGTTTTAAAGAAAATAGTTATTGATACACCATATGAACATAGATATGCATTGAATTTTTGTACGTATTCATACACAATGGCATTCTGGGATTGGGATGAGTATGAGGCATTTCTAGATTGGGCTGCAATGAGCGGTTATAACTTAGTTTTAGATATAGTAGGGCAAGAAGAAGTTTTAAGGAGAACTTTAAATGAATTTGGATATTCTGATGAAGAAGTAAAAGAGTTTATATCAGGACCTGCTTATTTTGCTTGGTTTTATATGCAGAATATGACTAGTTTTGGAGGACCACTTCCAGACAATTGGTTTGAAGATAGAGCTGAACTTGGAAGAAAGATGCACGATAGAATGCAAACTTATGGAATAAACCCAGTGCTTCAAGGATATTCAGGTATGGTTCCATTAGATTTTAAAGAAAAGAATAAGGATGCTGAAATATTACCACAAGGTGAGTGGTGTGGATTTGATAGACCTAATATGCTTAAGACTTTTGTAGAGGATGGTAAAAGAGATTATTTTGCAGAAGTTGCAGATGTATTCTATGAAAAGCAAAAAGAGGTATTTGGAGATGTAACAGATTATTATGCAGTTGATCCATTCCATGAAGGTGGAAATACTGGAGGGATTGATGAGGGAAGAATTTACGGAACAATTCAAGAAAAGATGATTGAACATGATAAAGATTCAGTTTGGGTTATACAACATTGGCAAGGAAATCCATCTAATAATAAAGTAAATGGATTAAAAAATAAGGATCAAGCTCTAATTCTAGATTTGAATTCTGAATTAAATCCAGGATATAAAAGATTTGATGACTTAGGAGTACCATGGGTATGGAACATGCTTCATAACTTTGGAGGAAGAATGGGTCTTGACGGACAACCAGAGAGAATAGCAAACAATATACAAGATGCATATGCAGATTCAAAAAATATGAAGGGGATAGGAATTACACCAGAAGCAATAAATAATAGTCCAATAGTTTATGAATTACTTAGTGATATGATATGGACTAGGGATAAAGTTGAT
This sequence comes from Clostridium sardiniense, assembly GCF_019753795.1. Classification (NCBI taxonomy): domain Bacteria; kingdom Bacillati; phylum Bacillota; class Clostridia; order Eubacteriales; family Clostridiaceae; genus Clostridium; species Clostridium sardiniense. The sequence continues at coordinate 109,934 of NZ_JAIKTU010000001.1, forward strand.
TTTAGAGATTGGACTTATAAATATATTGAAAGAAGATATGGAAAAGAGAATGAGAATATAAAAGAAGCTTGGGATATACTTCTAGAAACAGCTTATAACAAAAGAAATGATTACTATCAAGGGGCAGCAGAGTCAATTATAAACTCAAGACCAGACTTTACAATAAACAGTGCATCGACTTGGGGAAATAATAAGATTCCATATGACAAGAAGGAATTTGAAAAGTCATTAGAATTATTTATAAAGGCTTATGATGAATTAAAGGATAGTGAGGCATTTATATATGATTTCCTAGATGTTGCAAAGCAAGTGCTTGCAAATTCATCTCAAGAATATCACAAAGAAATGGTAAATGCTTATAAGAAGAAGGATTTAGCTAAATTTGAGAAGATATCTACTCAATTCTTAGAACTTATAAGATTACAAGAGAGAATATTATCTACAAGTCCTGAATTCTTAGTTGGAAATTGGATAGAAGATTCAAGAACAATGCTTGAGGGTTCTGATGATTGGACAAAGGATTTATTTGAATTTAATGCAAGAGCTCTTATAACAACTTGGGGGGATTACAAAAATGGTAGTTTAAAGGATTATTCAAATAGACAGTGGGCTGGTCTAACAGGAGATTTATATCTTAAGAGATGGGAAACTTGGGTTAATGGTTTAACTGAAGAATTGAAAACTGGAAAGAAAGCTCCATCAATAAATTGGCATAAGATGGAGTATGAGTGGGCAGTTCAAAAGTCAAGTGAAGAAAAGTCTTATCCAACTGAAGGATCAGGAGAAAATTTAAGTGAGCTTGCAACTATAGCTATGGAGAAATTCTCTGTAACAAACATGGAAAAATTCTTAGGAGAGAGTGGAAGTGTAGCAGAAAAAGTTAATATAGCTTTAGGAAAAACAGTTGAAAGTAGTGTACCTACTAATAGTGAATATCCAACTAAAAATCTTACTGATGGAAATACAGGTACATCATGGATTGCAAATGGAGTTACATGGCCAGCAAGTTTAACTTTAAATCTTGAAAAATCATATAATGTAGATGGAATTCAAATTGCATTTAATCAAGCCGCTGGAGGCTTCCCTATAACTTATAATGTTGAAGTATTTATCGGAGGTAAATGGACTAAGATTGCAGAAAAGACAGAAGGAATGGTTACAGGAACTATAAATATAGATTATAAAGGTAGTGCTGAGAAAGTTAGAGTTAACTTGAATAGTACTGATAAAAATTTAGTTCCAGAATTAACAGAGATAATGGTATACGAAAGTGCGGATGAAAAGGTAAATTACGAAAATGTTGCATTAGGTAAGCCAGTAACTGGAAGTAATGCACAAGGTGGAAGTGCATTATCAAATATTACAGATGGAAAAGAAGATACATTGTGGATAGCAGATGGAGGTAAGATACCATCAGAAGCAACTATAGATCTAACTGATTCTGAATATATTGAAAAAGTTGAATTAGTATTTGAAAAGTCGGGGTTACCATTTAAATTTAAGGTAGAATCTATAGATAAGGATGGAAATAAGAAAGTAATATTAGATAAAACTAATAATGAATCAGTTCTAGAAGGAACGTACGAGATACCTGTAAATGATAATATTAAAAATATAAAGGTATCATTCACTGGAAAAGCAAATGTTGGTGAATGGCCAGGAGCTTGGCCTGCAATTGCAGAGGTTAAAGCATTAAGACCAGTAAAAGAAGAAATTGAATCTGTAAATGTTGCTTTAAATAAGAAAGTAACAGGAAGTAATGCAGAAGGTGGAAAACCATTATCAAACATAACAGATGGGGATGAAAATACTATATGGGTTGCAAGTGGTGGAGCAATGCCAGCAGAAGCAAATGTAGATTTGGGCAAAGAATACTTTGTTGAAAATTTAGAATTAGTATTTGAAAAGTCGGGATTACCATTTAAATTCAAGGTAGAGGTTATAGATGGAAATGGAAATAGAAGTACTGTTTTAGATAAGACAAACAATAATGAAGTATTGGAGAAATCATATGTTATTCCAGTAAATAAGAATATAACAAACACAATAGTAACAATAACAGGTAAAGCACAAGTTGGAAATGCTCAAGGGGCTTGGCCTGCAATTGCTGAAATAAAGGCGTATTCAAAGCCAGAAAATGTAGCTATAAACTCATCTATTACTCCAAATGTTGATGGTAAGATGAATCCTTTAGTAGATGGTGATGCTAAAACTTCAATTTCATTAATAAAGGGAGATACAAAAGAATATGTAATTAAGTTAGATAAAAAATCTGATATTTCTGCAATAGAGACAATAAAAAGTTCAAATGAGGCTCTAAGGTATAAGATAGAATATACAAGTGATAATGAAAACTGGAAGACTATAGTTGATAAATTATCAAATGATAAAAATGTAGAAAGCAATCTTGATATGTTACCTCAATCAGTACTTGCAAGTGCAATAAGAGTTACTTATGGAAATGAGAATATTACTTTAAATGAGCTAAAGATATATAAAGCAGATGTAACTGGATCATTAGTAAACTATATAGAAAAGGTTCAAAAGGTATATGATAGTGCAAAGGTTGGAGAATTATCTGGAGAATATAGTAAAGAGTCGAAAGATATTCTAGGAAATGCTATAAATTCTGCTAAAGAAGCTTCAAAGAGAGGTATAAATTCAGAGGAAGTAGGACAAGAGATAGATAAGCTTAAAGAAGCATTAAAAGAGTTCTATAAAGGTAAAGTTACAATTAATAGAATAAACTTAGCATCATTAATAAGTAATGTTGAATATGTATTAGATAATATAGATACTGAGAAGTTAAATAAGTTAACAGAAGAAGAGAGAAGTATACTAGATGAGAAAATAAATGCATTAAAGACAGAAAAGGATAATGCAGTAAAAGTATATGAAAAAGTTAAGGTTACTCAAAAAGAAATTGATGATTCCTATGATGAATTAAACAAAGCGTTAGATAGCTATATTGAAATAGCTGATGCAGAAAATGGATACAATTCTATATTAGGTATAGCTAAAGAAAAACTTAAAAATGCAGTAGTTGGTGAAGGTAATGGTCAGTATTCTAAAGAATCAGTAGATGATCTAAAAGCAGCAATAGAAAAATCAGAAAAAGGGTTTAAAGTGGCAGAAAGCTCTGAGCAAATTAAAGAAATAACAAAGACTCTAAAAGCTGCATTAGATAAGTTTGAAGAAGGAGTACGTGTTGTAAATAAAGATGCATTAAAGAATATTATAGATGAAGGTAAAAAGGAACTTGAAGGAGCCTCCGGAATATATACTCCGTCTGCAATAAAAAAATATAAGGAAGCTATAGATGTTGCAACTAACGTATTAAATGATAAAAATGCTAGTCAAAGTAAAGTTGATGAAGCTATAAAAGAATTATTAGAAGCTCAAGGTGAATTCAATAAGTCCTTAATTGTAAATAAGGATAATTTAAAATTATTAATAATAAGGGCAAAAGAACTTATTAATGATCTTAAAAAATATAATGGTACAGATGATGTAATAAAGAAGATAGAAGATTGTATATTGGAAGCAGAAAAAGTATGTAATAATGATGATATAGGACCAGAGGAAGTTAAAAAGATTACAGATAAATTAAATGATGTTATAAAGTTTGGAGAAAATAAGTTATCAGAGCTTCAACAAAATAATGGCAATAAGCCAGAAGAGGATAATAAGCCGGGAGAGGATAACAAACCAGGTAATGGAAATAATACAGGAGACGGAAATAACAAGCCAGGTGACGTAGACAATAAGCCTGAAAATGGAAATAATAAACCAGGATATGAGAACAATAAACCTGGTAATCAAAGTAATAATTCAAATGATATTCCAAATACAGGAGGACAAGTTCCGACTATGGGTCTTATATTAGGGGGAATAATGACAGCAGCTGGAGCATTCTTAATAAAGAAAAAGAGAGACTAATAATTTACTTTAATTTAGACCTTTATATTAGAGTTTTGTGTAGGTTAATCTTGAACATTTATAACATTTTATAAATAAAGGATTAATTAACTCATATAATCATTTACTGAAAATTATGGAAGTATTATATTGATTATAAGAAAGTATTTTATTAGTAAAAATAATTTATTACTTATAAATAAGGATACTATACATAAAATTAGTGAATGTGAGGGAGCTAGGAATATGAGTAAGGATAGGCATGAGGAGTACAAAGAACACAAAGAACATGAAAAACAAGTATCACATAAGCATGTTAATTCAAGGCCAGAAGAAAGTAAAGAACAAATAGCAATACACAAAATAGTAATAGTAATTGCAGTAATAGTGGTTGTTGTATTTGGATTTATGTCTTTAATTGGAGTTATGCCTTAAAAAGAACAGTTATAAATTAAAGCATCTAAGCTTATTTTTAAAATATAAGTTTAGGTGCTTTTTTATATGGCAAGATTATAGAATAATGATATTAAAATAAATAATGTAAAATGTAAATTATAGGTGTATATTGTCAGACCAAATTATATACAGAAGTCTAAATACTATGTTATAATCGAGAGTGGATTATAATATTTGTAGATAAAACTAGATTAACATAAATTAAGGAGGAAAAATCTTGGCTGATTTAAGAAATGAAATAGAAAAAAGAAGAACCTTTGCAATTATATCTCACCCAGATGCTGGTAAGACAACATTAACAGAAAAATTCCTATTATACGGAGGAGCTATAAGACTTGCAGGTTCAGTTAAGGCAAGAAAAGCATCAAAGCATGCAGTTTCTGACTGGATGGAAATAGAAAAACAAAGAGGAATATCAGTTACTTCATCAGTTATGCAATTTAACTATGAAGGACACTGTATAAATATATTAGATACTCCAGGTCACCAAGACTTCTCAGAGGATACATATAGAACTCTTATGGCAGCAGATTCAGCTGTAATGGTAGTTGACGCAGCTAAAGGGGTCGAAGAACAAACAAAGAAACTTTTCCATGTATGTGCACTTAGAGAAATGCCAATATTTACTTTTGTAAATAAGATGGATAGAGAAGCTCAAGATCCATTCCAATTACTAGAAGATATTGAGAATGAACTTGGAATTAAAACATACCCAATGAACTGGCCTATAGGTTCAGGTAAAGAATTCAAAGGGGTATATGAAAGAGATAATAAGAGAATCATAGCCTTTACAGGTGGAGAACACGGACAAAAAGAAGTTAAGGCAATTGATGGAGACGTAGATGATCCTAAATTCAAAGAAATATTAGGAGAAGCTCTTCATGAAAAGCTAATGGAAGATATAGAGCTTTTAGATATTGCAGGAGACGAGTTTGATGTAGAGAAAGTAAGAGAAGGACAATTAACACCAGTATTCTTTGGATCAGCTCTTACAAACTTTGGTGTTGAGCCATTCTTAGAGCATTTCTTAGAAATGACAACATCACCTCTTGGAAGAAGTTCATCTATAGGTGAAATAGATCCATTTGATGATAATTTCTCAGCATTCGTATTTAAGATACAAGCAAACATGAATAAAGCACATAGAGATAGAATAGCATTTATGAGAATTTGCTCAGGTAAATTTGAAAAGGGTAAAGACTACTATCATATGCAACAAGGTAAGAAGATTAAACTTGCAGAGCCACAACAATTTATGGCACAAGATAGAGAAATAGTTGAAGAAGCTTATGCTGGAGATATAATTGGTGTATTTGATCCAGGTGTATTCTCAATCGGAGATACTATCTGTACACCTTCAAAGAAATTCACATTTGCAGGAATACCAGCTTTCGCACCAGAACATTATGCAAGAGTTAGACCAGTAGATACTATGAAGAGAAAGCAATTCGTAAAAGGGGTAACTCAAATAGCTCAAGAAGGAGCAATCCAAGTATTTAAAGAGTTACACATTGGTATGGAAGAAATCATAGTTGGTGTTGTTGGTGTACTTCAATTTGAAGTTTTAGAGTATAGATTAAAGAATGAATATAATGTTGATATTAAGATGGAAAGACTTCCATATAGATTCGTAAGATGGATTGAAGATGATGGAAACATAGACGTAGATAAATTAAATCTTACATCAGATACTAAGAAGGTTAAGGATTTAAAAGATAGAAGCTTACTTATTTTCCAAAACACTTGGGGAATATCTTGGGCATTAGAGCATAATAAGGGAATTATATTATCAGATGTAGGAAAGTCAGAAAGTTAGAATATAACAATAATTTAGTGTGTGGTATAAAAGGGTTAATTAAATATTTGAGGGGATGAAGTGTGTGGAATCTTTAATTATTATGCAAACTGGGAATTTGCAAGATAATACAGTTATATTAATATTGTTTTGTCTGGTTTTAGCTCTCATCTGGATATTTATTATGGTGATGAATAAAGATACTAATAAAAAGTATGAAATAATAAGACGAGAGTTAGATACGTTAGTTAGAAAAAACGAAAATATAGATATAGTAACTGCAAAGATAAAAAGTGAAAGAGTTAATTCACAAAAGAATTTCAAGCTTCTTTATGATAAGTCAAGCGATATTATAACCTTAAATGATTTCTTAAAAGCAATATCAATTTCAAGAGAAGAGTTTAATAGACTTATAGATTCTGCTAAAAAAGAAGAACATTTTGAATTTGAGTATTCAGTAAAAGATGAAGGTATAGAGCGATTTGTTAGGGCTTATGCTCACATAATAAGTAATAATAGAGTTGATATTATCTTAACTGATATTACTTATGAAAGAAGTGGTGATATCACTTATCAAGTTGATGAAGGAATAGATCCACTAACGGGACTTATTAATAGGAATAATTACAAAAGAGAGATAAAAAAGCTTATTGATGATTATAGATTTTCATATGGTGCTTTTTTATTTATAGATATAGATGAATTCCAAACATACAATAAGATTTATGGACATGAATTTGGAGATGAAGTTATTAAATATTTTGCTGCAAGACTTAAAGGCTATAGTGATGAGAAGACAGTAGTTTTTAGATTTGTAGGGGATCAATTTGGAGTTTATAGACATGGGTTTAATAAAAGAAAAGATATGGAATCTTTCTTAAATGATATAAAGACTAGATTAACTATAAATACTTTAATAAATAATACAGAAGTTAATATGACCTGCTCAATAGGGATATCTATTTTAAGTTTTGACGTTGCAACAGAGGATGGTCTTTATAAATATGCTGAGTTTGCAATGCAAGAAGCTAAAAAGATAAGAAAGCCTTCAGAGACAACTTTAAATTATTTTAATAAAAATCAGTATGAAAAGTATAAAAAGATAAATAAAAAGCAGCTAAGATTACAAAAGGTTATAGATGATAGGAAGTATTATAGTATATTCCAACCAATTGTATATTTAGATGATATGAGTCTTTATGGAATAGAGGGACTAACCCGTATTAAAGATAGAACTTATAGGAGTATAGTTGATTTTTTAGATATAGCAAAAGAAAAGGGATTAGAAGATTATGCAGCAATGAAATTTGGCGTTAATGTTTATAGTGATTATATAAGATCTTCTTTCTACAATAAAATTAAGATATTTATAAATGTTAATTTTAGTGAGATGAATGAAGAGGATGGATATAGATATGTAGCTGAGACAAAGAATGAACTTAAAAACATTGGTGTAGATATGGATAGAATTGATAATTATAAGAATATAGTTGTAGAATTTTCCGAGAGAACATCCTATAATGTGAATGAAAAATTGGAAAATATGCTTAATAAATATAGGCAGCAAAATATTCAAATAGCAATTGATGATTTTGGAGCTGGATATGCAAATGAGTCTTTAATTCTTAAAATAAAACCAGATATAGTAAAGCTAGATAAAGAGCTTATTTGTAATATAGATAAAGATGAGTACACTAAGACAGTAACAACAAATATAATAACAATGCTTAAAAAGCTTGGAGTTAAAATTGTTGCAGAAGGCATAGAAACAAAGGAAGAATTTGATTTTGTTAGAGCCTTAGGTGTTGATTTTGGTCAAGGATGCTATATTCAAAAACCAACTAAAATAGAAGAAATAAAATTAGACTATAGTGAAATAATAAAATAGGCTAAATATAATATAAGGATGGTAGATTATTATGAAACCTATAAAAGTATTATCAGTCTTTGGAACAAGACCAGAAGGTATAAAGATGTGTCCTTTAGTTAAGGCACTTGAAAGAGATGATAGATTTGAATCAATAGTTTGTGATACAGCACAACATAGAGATATGCTAGATACTGTACTTGAGATATTTGATGTAAAGCAAGACTATGATTTAGATATAATGGCACATGGCCAAACAATAATAGATATATCAACTAAGGTTTTAAGAGGAGTAGATGAAGTAATTAAAAAGTGTACTCCAGATATAGTTCTAGTTCATGGAGATACTTCAACAACATTAAATGTAGCACTTGCTGCATTTTATAATCAAGTTCCAGTAGGACACGTTGAAGCTGGACTTAGAACATATGATATATATTCACCATTTCCTGAGGAAGCAAATAGAAAACTAACTGGTAGCATTGCAACAATGCATTTTGCTCCAACAGAAACTAATAGAGATAATCTTCTAAGAGAAGGAGTAAATCCTGATAATATATTCATAACAGGAAATACAGTAATAGATGCACTTTTAAGTGTAATAGATGAAAATTTAGTATTTGAACAAGACGTATTAAATGATATAAATTACAAGAATAAAGATGTAATATTATTAACTACTCATAGAAGAGAAAATTGGGGAGAACCAATGGAAAATATCTTTAAAGCGATGATAAGGTTAGTTGAAGAAGATGAAAATGTAGAAGTTATATTTCCAATGCACAAAAATCCTGCAATAAGAGAACTTGCACATAGTTATTTTGATAAATATAAAGGTAGAGTTCATCTTATAGAACCTCTAGAATATGTTGAGTTTGCAAATCTTATGTCAAGAGTTAAGCTTATAATGACAGACTCAGGTGGTATACAAGAGGAGGCACCAACTCTTGGAAAACCAGTTATGGTTCTTAGAACAGAAACAGAAAGACCAGAGGCAGTAGAAGCAGGAACTATAAAACTTGCTGGGATAGACACTGATAATATATACAATGAAGCAAAAGAACTTCTAACAAATAAAGAAGCTTATGAAAAAATGGCACATGCTGCAAATCCATATGGAGATGGAAAGGCATGTATAAGAATATTAGATGAAATAGATAAATATTTTAATTAAAGTAAATCCTTCTGATTATATAGATAATCAGAAGGATTTTTTATTTCTAACAAGTATGAAAAATTTTACATAAAAAGATAAAAGTAGATAAAATATGTTGTTTAGTACATGATATTAGTAGTTTAATACAAAATAATAAAAAATAAATATTAACTATTATATAATTTTAAATACAATTATATACGGAGTATTTAATAAAATAAATTTTAATATATAATAAAAATCAAAGGGAATTGGGGTAATAAACTTAAGGAGGAATATTATGGTTAACATTGCTATATGTGATGATCAAGGCTATGATCGAATAAATCTAAAAAATATATTAGAAAAGATAGCAATAAAGAATAATATAATAATAAAAATAGAAGAATTTAATTCCGGTAGAGAGCTTTTAAGTGTTTACCAAAGAGATATACCAAAATATGATGTAGTATTTTTAGATATGATTCTTGGTGATTCAAATGGAATAGATATTGCAAAAAGGATAATAGAATTTAATGAATCAGTAAAATTTATAATTCTAAGTAGTAGCAAAGAATTTATATTAGATGGATATGAAATATCAGCAGTAAATTATATAATAAAGCCGCCTTCTATTGATAGAATTGAAAAAGAATTACTTAGAGCTATAGAGATAATTAATAGTAATGAGGAGTTTTATGAAATAAATAAAAATGGAAGCAAACTGTTATTGAAGTTGAATGACATATATTACTTAGAAGTAGAGCATAGAAAAATAAATGTATACAAAAAAGATGATGTTATTAATTATTATGAAAAATTAGAAAATGTTGAAAGAGACCTAGAAGAGAAAGGATTTAAAAGATGTCATAGAAGTTATGTTATAAATATATCTAAGATAAAGGAACTTAAAAGTAATGAGATAAGACTGTTGAATGGGCAAGTAATTCCAATTGGTAGAAAATATAGGGAGAGTTTAAAAGAATCTTTCTTTAATTATTTGCAGATGGTATAAATTGTGAGTAATATTGGGGATGAGTGAAACAAAAGTTATATTTCTGGCAACAGGTATTTTTATAGCTGTATACAATATATCTATTATAAGGAAATTGAATGATGATTTAAATTTTATTAGTAAGATTAGTATATATTTTTTTATGACATCAACAATATTATTATCCTTAGTATCATTTCGTTTTAACGATAATATAAATATGAATACATTATTATTCTCTGTTTTATTAAGTATAGTAACTTTGTTCACAAAGAGTAGTAAAGGAGAGGTATTATTCCTATCTGGAATAATACCTATTAATATAATTAATTTTCAAAATATAATATTTTCATCTTATGAATTAATTACAAAAAATAATATAAGTAAAATTAATACTTCGATACAAAGCTTAGATAAAACAAGAACTGTAGTTCTATATATTACTTTGGTAATAATAACTCTTAAAATAGTAAGTAACGTAATAATTAATAATAGTGAGTATATAGAAAAGAGTTTTGAAAATGAGAAAAGTTTAGGAATAAAGCTGATATTAATATTTTCCTATATGGTTAATATGGGATTTGCGCAGTATCTTTACGTATTAGGTAATACTAGTGGTTTTTCAATGTTTGTGCTATTTTGTTCTGCTACTAATTTATTGATTAGTTGGTTTATAATCAAAAATTCAATAGCAAAAGGCACTGCAAAGAAGTTTAAAGAAAAGACTGATTTATTAAATGAGCAAATAAAAAATCAATATAATCACTATGTTGAACTTGAAAAATATTATAGTGAAATATTTAGAATAAAGCATGATATAAATAATCATAATAATATAATCTCAGTACTTCTTCAAAATGAAGAGTATAGTGAACTTAAAAACTATATGGATAAATATTGTTCTAATATTATAGATTTAGAAAGGGATATTTTAATTTGTAAAAATAAAATAATAGATGCCATATGTTTAAGTAAAAAAATAATATGTGAAGAAAAGGGTATAGACATAAATTTTGATATTAAAGTACCTGAAAATATTAATATAGATGATTTAGATTTATGCGCTATATATGGAAATCTTTTAGATAATGCTATAGAGGCTTGTGATAGAATAGGTGATAATTATAGGGAAAAAGTTATAAATATTCAGTCAAAAATATCAAATGGATATTTAACTATAAAGTTAACAAATTCAAAGGACGATATATCTATAAGGGAAGATAATAAATTTATAACTTTAAAGAAAGATAAGAAATATCATGGAATAGGTATTGAAAGTGTCAGAAGAAGCATTAATAAATATAATGGGCAACTTATCCTAAAGGATAAAGGCGAAGTTTTTATAGCGTGTGTAATAATTAAAAATAAATGATTATTTTGGATTAATGTAGGAATTTTCTTATATTAATCCTTTTTAAAATAGAATCTAAATAGGCCTACTATCATATAATTTTAATATGTTTTTAATCAAATATATAAGTAAATATTGTAAAAAAATAGTAAATGATATATAATTTATTGGTTGGAAAAAAATGTAACTAAAGGATTGGAGATAATATGATTAATATAGCTATATGTGATGATGAAATACATGATTTAAATTATCTTAAAGGTATAATAGAAAAAATAGCATTAGACAATAATATTGTTATTAATACGGAATGCTTTAGTGATGCAGAAGAACTAATTAAATTATATAAAAGAGATACTCCAGAATATAATGTGATTTTTCTAGATATAATGCTTGGAAAATACAATGGAATAGATATAGCAAAGAAAATATTAAATATAGATAAATCAGTTAAATTTATAATATTAAGTAGCACAAAAGAGTATGTTTTTAATGGATATGAAATAATGGCAGTAAATTATATTTTAAAGCCAGCAAGTGAAGACAAAATAAAGAAAGAATTGTATAGGGCTTTAGATATCAGAAATAGTAATAAAGGTTTTTATGAAATAAATAAAGGTGGAAAAAAACAATTTCTTAATTTGAGTGATATATATTACTTTGAAATAAATAAAAGAAAGATAAATGTTTATATGGATAAGCAACAATTGGAGTATTATGAAAAAATAGAGAATATAGAAATAAGTTTATTAGATAAAGGATTTGTTAGATGTCATAGGGGATATGTTATAAATATTTCAAAAGTAAAAGAGATAGATGGAAATGATATAACTTTAATAAACGGAGAAACAATTCCTATTGGAAGAAAATACAAACAGAATTTAAAAGAGTCTTTTTTTGATTATCTAGAATTAGTTTGAGGAAAGAATGTAAATGGTAGAAATTATATTAAGGATTTTTATACTAGCTATAGTTTTAAGGTATAGCTTTAAATTAGTTGACAATTTAGTTTTAGAAAAGGGTGGGATTCAGAAAAATATTATATCTCTTTTATTAGTTGCTATTCTTGGTACATCTTCCATATATTTTGAATTAAGTAATTACATTTTAGAATATGTATTATTTTTTTCAGTTATTTTACTTATAAGTTCTATTTATCTTCAGGAAAAATTATCTACTGTATATAGTATAGGGATAGTAGCTATAGCATTAATAAACTTACAAAATATAACTTTTTGTATAGTTATAATTTTTCAAAAATATAATTTAGGAATAAATAATAATGCAAAGTTCAATTTATTTTATTTAGTAGTATATATAGTATTAATTATTATATGGCTTAAAATGATTATGAAAAATAGAAATATAGTATATATAAAATATAAGAAAAAAGAAATATTCATAAATAATATTTCTTTAATTATTATATATATGATTAATTTAAAGTTATTAAATCATGATTATTATGTGGAAAACTTTAGTGAAATTAATATTTTCTTATTTTTATTTTCTATTGTAGGGGTATTTACTAGTTACTTAATGATTTCTTATTCAGAATATAGATTTAAATTAAGAGAGATGAAAGAAGAAAAGTTATTGTTAGATCAGATTATAAAAGAGCAAGCAAATTATCATACTGAGCTAGAAAAACACTATAATGATGTTGTTAAAATTAAACATGATATGAATAATCATAATAATATAATATCAGCCTTAATTAAAAAGAATGAATATAAGAAGTTAGAAGATTATATTAGAAACATTGATAAAGTTTTCAATAAGATTAATAATGATATCTTATTATGTGACAATAAAATCATAGATGCTATATGTGTAAGCAAAAAGGCTATTTGTAAGAAGAAAAATATTAATATATATTTTGATATTGAAATAAGAAATGATATATCAGTAGATGATTTAGATTTATGTATTATATATGGAAACCTTTTAGATAATGCTATAGAAGCATGCGAGAGAATAAAAGATGATAGTATTAAAAAAGTTATAAAAATTGAATCAAGAATATTAAATGATTTTTTTATGATAAAGGTTGAGAATTCCAATTCAGAGAATGTAGTAATCAAGAATAATAAGTTTATAACGTTAAAGCATGATAAAAAGTTTCATGGTATAGGTTTAGACAACGTTAGACGAAGTATTAAAAAGTATAATGGAGAATTAATTTTAAAAGATAAAAAAGATATATTTATATCAAAATTAATAATGAAAATATAAATTGAAATTTTACAGAGGTAAAGCATTAATAAGAACTATTAAGTTCTTATTAATGCTTTTTGTTGTTTAGAACAAATTACAGGTTGTTAATTACAAATGTGTTGTTATGGATTTTAATGGATGATAAAAATATATAGAACTAAATTTTAGTATAAATGGTAGTTAAAGTAGCTAAATCAGAAGGTTAAGATTTGTACAAAAGAGATAAAATATATAAGTCTATAGTAATGCTTTTGTTATTTGGAACGAATTAAATGTTATTAATTACAAATGTGTTGTTGCAAATTTTAATAAATGATAAAAATATAGAGGATTAAGCTTTAGAAGTAATGGTGATTAAATGAGTGATAAGAGTAACGGGAAATTAGTTAAGGATATTATTTCTTATATTGTTATAGCGATAGTATTTATTTTTATGATTATGTCAATTTTAAGTAATGTTGTATTATTTGGATACAAGTTTTATGATGTTTTGACAGGAAGTATGAGCCCAACTATAAATCCTGGGAGCCTTATTGTTGTGAAGAAAATAGATGATAATGAGGTAAAAGAAGGGGACATTATAACTTTTAAAGGAAGTAGTACAAGCAACCTAACAACACATAGAGTTGTTGAAGTAATAGAAAAGGATAAAAATATTAAATTCCAAACAAAAGGTGATGCTAATGATGTTTTAGATCCTATGCTTATTGATGGAAATCTGTTGGTTGGAAAGGTAGTATTTGATATTCCTTATATGGGAAAAGTTATGAGTTTTATAAATCAATATAGAGTAATCATAGTAGTTTTAATAATAGCTTATTTATGTTTTGGCACGGTTTATAAGGGGGCTAAAGCAATTAAAAATAAAGATTAATTTAAATTTATGGAGGGTTTTATGGGAAAGAAAAAAATTATAGGGTTATGTTTAGCAGTAGGATTAATGGTTGGTGTAGTTGGGGGATCACTTGCGTGGTTTACAGATAATGCTGAAGTTCCTAATAGCTTTGCAACACAAGGCAATGGAATAGATGAAACTAATGGAATAAAAATAGAGGAAGTATTTGATAAGGAGTTAGCAAGTAAGGTATTACCAGGAACTGATGTAAATAAAGATGCTAAAGTTAAAAATACAGCTAGTTACGATCAGATTATTAGAGTTAAGTTTGAAAAGGAATGGACAACAAACACAGATGGTAAAAACTTAAATCTTGATTTCATAGAATTAAAATATCAAAATTTAACTGAAACACCTGAAACTAATAAATGGATTGATGGGAAAGATGGATACTTCTATTATAATGGAGTTGTTGCAGCTGGTACAGCTACAGAATATCTTTTAGATAGTGTTACGTTAAGCACTAAAGCTGACAATGATTATAAAAATGTAGGATATGATGTAATAGTTAAAGCTGAAGGTATACAAGCTTCAAATGGAGCAGTAAGTAGTGCTTGGACAACTGCACCAGACGTTATAAAGAATTTAGGCAACTAATATTAAAAATAAAGGAGTGAGATGATGAAGAATATTTTTAAGATATTAATATTATCTTTATCACTTCTTTTAATAACTGGAACTATAGGGGATGCAGCAGAGATTGCACCCCCTAATGTTGAATTAGAGGGGAATGCTAATGGTATAGTATATATTCCTGGCAATGAACCTTTTTTACAATTTAAGGGTATGGTTCCAGGAGATAAAATAAAAAGAAGATTGGTATTGAGCAATAAATTTACAGATTCTTATGAAATATTCATGAGAGCTGAAAGAATAAGTGAAAAAGAAGAATACGATTTATTAGAAAAGTTAAAGATGAAGATAGATCATAATTATGGTACTTTACATGAAGGTGATGCTACTGGTGAACATAGTATAAAGGAGAACGTTTCACTTGGAAAAATAAATCCAGGGGAAAGTAAGGAATTAGTAGTAGAAGTAGACCTTGATGGACAGAGTACAGGCAATGAATATAAAAATAAATCTGGAGAGGTTAAGTGGATATTTACAGCTGTAAGAACCAAACCTACAGGAGGAATTCCTCCAGATAATAATCAATCAAATAATAATTCAACAAGTAAACCACCACAAACAGGAGATAATGGAATTCTAGGATATTTGATAGCTATTGCTTCATGCTTTATTGTATTTAAGGTAATTAATAGAAAGGGGAGAAAGGCATAATGAAGAAAAGTAAATTGATTATATGTTCAGTAATTGGAATCACAATGCTATTCCCGGGAGGATTAATTACAAAGGTATATGCTCAAGGCAAGGAAATAGTTGGTTGGTTTAGAGACTTTGATAGCAAAACAAATAACTTGGGTGTAGCTAATATAGATGTGGAGATTGAGGAAGATTTTACACCTCCTACTGATTGGGGTGGGAGCTCTTCTGATAAAATAGTTAAAGTACAAAATAATAGTACTGGACCTGCATTAATAAGAATTAGCATACAGAAAAGATGGGTAGATGAGAAAGGAAATCCATGGGCAGGAGATACAAATTACATTAACCTGAAATTTTCAGACAACAAAGAAAGCTTTTGGAGTGATGGAAATGATGGATACTTCTATTACAAAGCAATAGTACCTAAAAATGGATTTACTGAGGCAATATTAAATTCAGTACAACTTGGTGATATCCCAGATGCATTAAAGGAAAGATATAAAGGTAAAAAAGTAATTATTGATGTAAAGACTGAAGCAGTTCAGGCGACTGTTGATGGATATAATTCGGCTTGGAAGAATTTAAATGATGAAATAAAGACTATGTTAAATGAATTATGTAATAAAGGATAGGGAGGTAGCTATATGAGAAAACAGAAAAGAAAATTTAAATTTAAGAAGATGGCTATAGCTCTAGCTTTTATATTATGTAATTGCTTTTTAATAAATGCAATGGCAGAGCCATATAGTCAAGCTAATAATAGTAAGCAAGATAAAATTAATAGAGAGCAAGAAACTAATGGTATAAAAAATAGTAAAACAGCAACACCAACAGGAGTTGAGGGAGAATATGAAATAGAACTAAAGGTTTCAGGAACTCCAAGAACTAAAACTGTTCCTGTAGATATAGTAATGATAATGGATAGATCAGGTAGTATGGAAAATGATATGAGAGACCTTAAAAATGCTATGAGGAGGTTTACAAGCAGTATACTTGATGAAGAAAAAGGGGTAAAAGATTCAAGAATATCAGTAA
Organism: Clostridium sardiniense; assembly: GCF_019753795.1. Classification (NCBI taxonomy): domain Bacteria; kingdom Bacillati; phylum Bacillota; class Clostridia; order Eubacteriales; family Clostridiaceae; genus Clostridium; species Clostridium sardiniense. Next base: position 126,866 of record NZ_JAIKTU010000001.1, read on the forward strand.
TTGGATTTTCAGGTAGTGCAAGTGTTCTTCATGATTTTTCGAATAATGCAGAAAACATAAATAGGAAGATAAGTGATGCAGAATTATTATGGAGTGGAACAAACGCTCAAGCAGCATGGTTAAAAGCGTATGACCAGTTAGCTAAGGCAAGACAAGGTGCAAATAAATATGTGTTATTCTTTACTGATGGATTACCAAATAAAACTTCAAGTGGTAGAGATGCTGTTGAAAGTGCTGTATCTGCTTATAATAGTGTTGTTGAAAAATATAATGGAATTAATGCATACTCAATAGGGCTTATAAGAAATGTAAGCTCGTATGAAAAAGAAGAAGCAAGAAGTTTCTTGAGACGAGTGCAAAATCAAGAAGCAGGACCACATTTTATAGAAGGAAAAGAAATAAATTTAGATGGAATATATGCTAAAATAGCAGATAATATAAAAACAGAAACAGCAATGGCAAATGGTGCAATTATAACAGACGAAGTTACAAAAGAGTTTGAAATCGTAAATAATGGAGCTGATGCTAAAGTTTATAAGGCATTAGAGGATGGAAAAGAAGTGCTATTAGATATAAATCCGACAGTGATTGGAAATAAACTTTCTTGGGATCTTGGAAATATTGGTACTGAAGGTAGAATAATTAGATTTAAGATTAGGCTTAAAGATGAGTATTATGGAATTGGTGATAAAGAAATACCAACAAATGTAGAAGCTACTATGAATTACACTAATCCAGAGGGAAATGAAAATACAATAACCTTTGAGAAACCAACAGTAAATGTGCCTTACAAGAAAGGTAAAATTACAGTTATAAAAGAAGTTAAGAATAATACAGGTTTAACAGCGCCTAAAGATGATAACTTTAATATTTCACTAACTGGAAAAGAAAATATAGGTGAGTATAGTGTTAAGCTGAAAGATGGAGAAACAAAAATTTTGAACTTCACATTAAAGCATAGTGATGCAAAGGTATCATCAGAAACCTTAAAATCTAAAGATTTCTTAAATATTGGAGAATATGATATAAGAGAAATAGTTCCAATGAATTATGAGCTTGAAGGTATATATGTAGGCAGCACTAAGTTAAATAAAGATATGATAAAAGATAATAAATTTACAATAAATAATACAAATAATAATATTACAATCAAAGTTGTAAATAAGTATGTAAATGATAAATATTTCTATGATAAAGCTGAAAAGGAAAATGTGTTAGAACTTAAAAAATAAGTTAGAACTAAAGTTAATTGTAAGAGTAAATAACTCTTTTTAAATAAGCTCTGAATCTTCAGGGCTTATTTTTTATAAAGTTATCAGGTTGAGGAGGATGTTTCTATGAAAAAAGCTATAAATACATTGCTTCTAATAGCAATAATCTTTTCTTTATATAAAGTTGTAACAAAGATAAATGATTATAATAAAAGTAAAAACACATATGAAAAAATTCAAGATGTGAAAAGTAATAGTAATGATTTTAGTAAAGAGCTAATGAAAATAAATGAAGATTATAAGATGTGGATAGAAGTACCTAACACAAATATAAACTATCCAGTAGTTCAAGGAAAAGATAACGACTTCTATTTAAATCACGATTTTAATAGGAAAGAAAGTAGTTCAGGGGCCATTTTTATAGATTATAAAAATGATATAGATAAAGACAAAAATATAGTAATCTATGGACACAATATGAAAAATAAAAGTATGTTTCAAAATCTTATGAAATTTAAAGATGAGGAGTTTTGGAAGAATAATAATAAAATTATTTTAACTATAGATGGAAAAAAATATGAATACGAAATATTTTCAGCATATGTAAATAATGTGAATAACGTAGAATTTAAATTTGATTTTAGAAATGATGATGAGTATTTAAAGTATCTACAAGAAATTAAAGAAAAATCTATTTTTAGCAGAGATACAGATATTATAAGTAATGAGAGGATAGTGACTTTAAGTACATGTAGTTATGAGAATGATGATGCTAGGATGATTATTCATGGTAGATTTAAAAGATAGGGATATGAGTTTACAAATAAAAACGTTATCAAAATTACAAATTATAAGTTATTAAATAAGTTAATTGATTGTTTAATTATAATTAATAAAAAGTTTAATTATAATTAATAAAAATAAAAAAGAAAGTGATTTAGTACAAAAATTGTAAAACGAAAGTAGTTAACTGTGAAAAAAAAGTATAGTAACATATATAAGGAATTATATTACAACTATAAAAATGAATAAAAGATGAACAAAACATAAAAAAATGATAAAGTGCATCAAGTTTAAACATAAGTACGCCGAGAAAAAAAGCAAATTTTATGTTATAATTGTTTAGTATTTGTAAAAAAAACACATTTAATGTTAAATGTGTGGAATTATCATAATAAATGAAAATATAAGATGGAGGAACGTAAATGAAGGAAGAAAATATAAATATTAGTGAAATATTAGATGCGCTAAAGAAGAGATATAAGATGATTATTGCAATCACTTTAGCATTTACAATAATAGCTGCGCTAGTTAGTTTCTTAGTGATTAAACCTAAGTATGAGGTCACGACTAAATTATTCATAGGAAAACAAGAAAGTAAAACAGAGAAGTATAACAGTAATGATGTAATGATGTACCAAAAGCTTCTTACTACATATGCAGAAATTATAAAAACTGATGACTTAATGGAGAAAGCGCTTAAGAAGGGTAAAATAGATGAACAAACTAAAGATGTAGAAAAAAACTTAAAGGTTACTCCTAGAGCTGATACTCAAATATTAGAAATATCTTATACAGGAACAGATAAGACTGAAGCTGTAGATATAGTCAAAAATATTACTGAGGAGTTTATAAAGGAATCAAAGAAACTTATTCCAAATGGAAATATTCAAGTTATAGAAAAGGCTAAGATACCAGAAGAGCCAATTAGTCCTAATAAGAAACTTAACATACTAATAGCCTTTGTACTTGGACTTATGGTGAGTATAGGATTGTCACTTATTCTAGAATTTATGGATAATACATATAAGTCAAAAGATGAGCTTGAAAAAGCATTAGACATTCCAGTTATAGGTGTTATACCAGAATTAGATTCTGAAGAGCCAAGCGCTAGAAGATCAAAATATAGAAAGTAAGGTGATAAGATGTTTATAGTTGAAAAGAAACCAAAATCAATACCAGCAGAAAGCTATAGAGTATTAAGAACTAATATACAATACTCATCTATTGATAAAAAGATAAAGAGAATGTTAGTTACAAGTTCAGAGCCGGGAGAAGGTAAGTCAACTACAACAGGTAATCTTGCACTTACATTTTCACAGGATGAAAAGAGAGTTTTACTAATAGATTGCGATTTAAGAAAGCCTAGTATCCATAAGAAGTTTAGAGTTTCTAATAATATAGGACTTTCAGATGTAATATTAGATAATAGTAAATTAGATAAGGCACTGATAAAGAGAAATGATTATTTAGATATATTACCAGCTGGTAAGGTGCCACCAAATCCATCAGAACTTTTAGGTTCAAAGGCATTAGAAAATTTACTTGATGAATTAGGAAAAAAATATGATGTAATAATTTTAGATACTCCTCCGGTACATGCAGTAACTGATGCTCAAATACTTTCAACTAAGGTTGATGGAGTAATACTTGTTGTTAGAGCAGAAAGAACAAAGAAGGAATCAGTGATATCAGCTAAAGCAGCATTAGATAAAGTTAATGCTAATATCTTAGGAACTGTACTAAATGGTGGAGAAAGTAGTAAAGGTAAATACTACTACTACTATGGTAATTAATTAGGAGGTATTTATGGTAGATATTCATTCTCATATATTACCTGGAATAGATGATGGACCAAAAAAGTTGGAAATATCATTAGATATGATAAGAAGATCATATGAAGAAGGAACAAAAGATATAGTAGCCACTCCACATTTTAGGAGAGGCTGTTTTGAGACACCTTATAGCGAAGTTAAGAACATAGCTAAGTATTTTAATGAGTTAGTAAAGGCGGAAGGCATAGATATAAATATACATTATGGACAAGAAGTTTATTACTCAGATAGAATAATTGAAGATTTAGAAGAAGGCCTTATAGGAGCTATAAATAATGGACGATATATGCTTGTAGAATTTCCTATGAGGAGTATTCCAAGTGAAGCAGCAGATTATATGTATGAATTAAAGCTTCGAGGAATTACTCCGATAATAGCTCATCCAGAAAGATATTCAGACGTTATAAAAAATGCTGAGGTTCTAAATCCTTTTATAGAAGAAGGATGTTTATTTCAACTTAATGCAGGAAGTATAAGAGGATTTTTTGGGAATGATGTTAAGAAGACAGCAGAAACTCTTATAAAAAATAATGTTTATTCTTTTATTGGAAGTGATGCTCATAATAATAGCAGTAGAAATACTGGCATTAAAGAAGAATATCAAGAGATATTTAAGAAGAATAAGGAGTTAGAGAATATATTCTTAGATAATTCTAATAAGTTTCTAAATAATGAAGAAGTTCAATTTGAAGGAAAGCTGATAAAGAAGAAAAAGGGGTTCTTTTTTAGATAATAAATAAAAGTAGGGGAAGTAATAATATGAATAGAATAAAAAGATGGAGATGTCCTATATTAATAATTTTAGATATATTAGTCATTAATATAGCATACTTATTTAGCTTTATTGTTAGATTTGATTTTAATATACCTAGTATGTACATCGAAAATTATATAAAGGTTATGCCAGTGACATTAATATTCTATATAATACCTCTTTCAATATGTAAGATGTATAAAAGTCTTTGGAGTAATGCAAGTATTGATGAATTTATAAAAGGGCTTGCTGGATGTCTTATAGGTGGTGGGATAAGCTTACTTTATAATAATACAATAGGAATAAGATTGCCTAATAGCATTATCATATTGAGTTCATTACTTATATTTATGATGGTTGTGGGAATTAGGCTTTCTTATAGAATATATAGAAGAATAAAAATTTATGGAGATCTACACATAAAAAGTGATAAAGAAAATGTTCTTATAATTGGAGCAGGATCTTGTGGACATATGGTTATAGAGGAAATGTATAAGAATAATGATATAAAAATGAGACCAGTTGGAATTATAGATGATAATAAAATGAAAAAAGGAACATTTCTTTGTGGTGTAAAGATTCTTGGAGGAAGAGAAGATATACCTAGTATAGTTGATGAGGATAATATAGATACTATACTTATTGCTATCTCAAAAATTTCTTCAAAGGATAAGAAAGACATAATAGAGATATGTCAAAATACAAATGCAAAGATAAAGATAATCCCAGGTGTTTATGAAATAATGGGAGGAAAAATATCCCTTACTAAGATGAGAGATGTAGATCTTAAAGATTTACTCGGAAGAGATGAAATAGAGCTTGATAAAGCTGGAGTAGAAAAATATATAAAAGATAAGGTAGTTCTTGTAACTGGAGGGGGAGGATCAATAGGATCTGAACTTTGTAGGCAGATAGCTAACTTTAATCCTAAGATATTACTTATATTAGATATATATGAGAATAATGTATATGAGCTTCAAAATGAGCTTAAATATTCATTTCCAGAATTAAATCAACATACTATAATAGCTTCTGTTAGAGACAAAGCAAGATTAAAAAAAGTGTTTAATGAATTTAAACCAGAAATAATATTCCATGCAGCAGCTCATAAACACGTACCATTAATGGAAGAGAACTCAGAAGAGGCAATTAAGAATAATGTAGTAGGTACATTAAATGTTGCAGAATGTGCAGATATGTTTAATATAGAAAAGTTTGTACTTATATCTACAGATAAGGCTGTAAACCCAACTAATATAATGGGTGCTACAAAGAGATTATGTGAAATGATAGTACAAGCAATGAATAAAAAAAGTAAAACGGAGTTTGTAGCAGTTAGATTTGGCAATGTACTTGGAAGTAATGGATCAGTTATACCTCTATTTAATAAGCAGATTAAAAATGGAGGTCCAGTTACGCTTACTCATAAAGAGATTACAAGATATTTTATGCTTATACCAGAAGCTGCTCAGTTAGTAATTCAGGCTGGAGCTTATGCAAAGGGAGGAGAAATATTTGTACTTGATATGGGAAGTCCAGTTAAGATATATGATTTAGCTAAAAAGCTTATAAAGCTTTCTGGATATGAGCCAAATAAGGATATTGAAATAAAGGTAACAGGACTTAGACCAGGAGAAAAACTTTATGAAGAGCTTCTTATGGACGAGGAGGGGCTTACAGAAACAGGACATGAAAAGATATTTATTGGAGTACCTTCAGAGTTTAATATAGATGAAGTTAAGAAGAGTATCGAAGAATTACTTTTTGTTGCAGTTAGACAAGACCATGAAAATTTAAAGAAAAAAATGAAAGAAGTAGTTACTACTTATAAAGATCCAGAAGAAGTTAATGCTGAAAGAGAAATTTCAGCAACAATACAATAATGATTAAATGCAATAATTAAATTGCTTAAATATACAAGGGGGAAAATATAATGGAAAAGAGAAGAATATTTCTTGCATCACCTCATATGGGAGGTATGGAAAAGGTATTTGTTCAAGAGGCTTTTGATACTAATTGGATAGCCCCACTAGGACCAAATGTTAATAATTTTGAAAAGGAAATCGCAGAATATGTTGGTATAAAGTCAGCGGCAGCATTAGTTTCTGGGACATCAGCAATTCATATGGCACTTAAGGCACTTGGAATAAAACAAGGAGATAGAGTATTCTGTTCATCACTTACATTTGCAGCAAGTTGTAACCCTATAGTATATGAAAAGGCAGAACCTGTATTTATAGATGCAGAGCCAAACTCATGGAATATGTCTCCTATAGCATTAAAAAAAGCTTTTGAGGCATGTGAGAAAGAAAGTAAATTACCGAAGGCTGTTATAGTAGTTCACTTATATGGACAATCAGCTGATATGGATAAAATGAAAGAAATTTGTAATAAATATAATTGCCCAATTATTGAAGATGCAGCAGAGTCACTAGGAGCTACTTATAAAGGAGTACAAACTGGTACTATTGGGGATTATGGAATATTTTCATTCAACGGAAATAAGATAATAACAACTTCAGGTGGAGGAATGCTTGTATCAAATAATGAAGAAAAAATAAATAAGGTTAGGTTTTGGATTACTCAGGCAAGAGATAATGCTAGACATTACGAGCATACAGAGATTGGATATAACTATAGAATGAGTAATGTTGTTGCTGGAGTTGGAAGAGGGCAACTTAGAGTACTAGATGAAAGAATAGCTAAGAAAAAAGAAATATTTGAAGCTTATAAAAATGCTTTTAAAGATATTGAGGATATTGAAATGATGCCAATATGTGATTATGGTGAACCAAATTATTGGTTAAGTTGTATGAGGATAAAAGAGGATTCAAAGGTTAAACCACTCGATGTAATTCTTGCTCTTGAAGAGGAGAATATTGAATCAAGACCAATATGGAAACCAATGCATATGCAGCCTGTATATAAAGAATATAAATTCTTCAGTCATAATAACGAAGGTAAGGGTATATCAGAAGATATATTTGATAATGGAGTATGCCTGCCTTCAGATACAAAAAATACTGAAGGAGATATGAAAAGAATAATTAGTAAAATAAAAGAAGTATTTAATTAAATAATAGAGGTAAAGAATGAATATACAACATAAAGAAATTATTAAGTTAGGAAAACATAATGGTTTTAATAAATTTATGAAACGAAGTTTTGATATTTTAGTTTCATTTATTGGACTTATAATAACATCTCCTATAATATTAGCTAGTGTTATATTAGTTAGAGTATTATATGGAGAATCAGGATTCTTTACTCAAAAAAGAGTAGGGAAAAATGGCAAAAAATTTAGAATAGTAAAGATAAGAACAATGAACTCTAAAGTTAAATTTGATACTAATGTAACTACTGATAAGGATCCTAGAATAACCAAGCTAGGAAGGGTTTTTAGAAAAACTAAAATAGATGAATTACCACAATTGTTTAATGTTCTTGTAGGAGATATGAGTTTCGTTGGTCCTAGACCAGATGTTGAAGAAACTATAAATAATATAAAAGATGAAAATAAAAAAAATATATTTTTATCAATAAGACCAGGAATAACAGGTCCAGCAAGTATAAAATATAAGAATGAAGAAGAAATTTTATCAAAAGTAGATAACTCAGAAATTTATAATAAAGAAATAATATTTCCGGATAAAGTTAACTTAAATAAAGAATATATAGAAAACTATTCTTTTTCTATGGATATTAAATATATAATTAATACGATAATAGGTTAATAATTACAATGATAAAAATAACGGAGGAATGTTTAATTGGATAAATATAGTGTTCTTATGTCTATCTATGAGAAGGAAAAGCCAGAATATTTAATTGAAAGCTTAGATAGTATTATAAATCAGACAGTACCACCTGATGAAATTATTTTAGTTGAAGATGGACCATTAAATAATGTTTTATATAAGACAATAGATAAATATTTAAATGATCATGATATATTAAAAGTAATAAAGAGTAGTAATAATGTAGGCCTTGGTAGAGCATTAAATTTAGGTTTAATTAATTGCAAAAATGAATTAATTGCAAGAATGGATACTGATGATATAGCTATGAAAAACAGGTGTGAAAAGCAGTTAATAGTATTTAATAATCATAATGACTTAGCAATTGTTGGAGCTGCGATAGATGAGTTTTATGAGAATTCAGATAACATAATTTCCACTAGGGTAGTTCCAGAATTTAATAAAGATATATATAATTTTTCAAAAAGAAGAAGTGCATTTAATCATCCTGTTGTTATGTACAAAAAAAGTGAAGTTTTAAGAGTTGGTGGTTATAGAGATTTAAGAAGAAATCAAGATGTTGATTTGTTTGGGCGTATGCTTTTTAATGGATGTAAAGCATATAATCTGCAAGAGAGCTTATTATTATTCAGGGCAAATAAATCATTAAAAAAAAGAAGAAAAAGTTGGGAAAATACTAAGAGTTATATAAATGTAATATATAGATTTTGGAAAAAGGGATATTCTAGTTTAGGAGATTTGTGTATAGTATGTATAAGCCAAATAGGGATGTTTTTATGTCCAATAAAAATTCAGAGCTTAATATATTCAAAATATTTAAGGAAATGAGGAAGAAATAATTGAAAATATCTATAGTTATTCCGATGTATAATTCAGAAAGATATATAGAAAAATGTATAAATAGTATAATTAAGCAAACATATGAAAATTGGGAGTGTATTGTTATTGATGATGGATCAACAGATAAATCCTATAGTATATTAAAGCAAATTAGTGAAAATGATAAAAGAATTAAGATTTATTCTAATAAAAATCAAGGTGCTGGTAAAAGCAGGAATTATGGAATAGAACAAATATCAGGCGATTATATAATATTCATAGATTCTTATGATTATATTGAGAAAAATTATTTTGAACAAATATATAAAGCTGTAAAAGAAAATGATAATCCAGATATAATATTTATTGACTTGCTTCAAGAAAAACCAGATGGAGATATTATAAAGCGTGAATTATTATCTAAATATAAAGGCATAAAGAAAGAAAAGATTATAAGATATCAAATGACAGGAAAGTTACCATGGGGAGGAGTAAGGAAAGTAGTAAAAAGTTGTATTATAAAAGACAATAAGATTAGATACTCTAGTGATATGGTCGGAGAAGAGGCTATATTTAGTTTTGATGTTCTTAATAAGTCTAATAAAGTAATATTTCTTGATGGTGTACAGTATCACTATGTAAACTATGAAAATAGTCTATCAAAAAAAGGTGGAGAAAATCCTTGGGGTCCTGTAAGTAAGAACATGAGAGAGCATTTAATAAATATTGGATTAATGAATAGGTATGAAGAAACCTTAAATAGTCTTGCTTTCACATCATTAATTATATCATTATACCGTATCTCAAGTATATATAATTTTAGAGATGCTTCAAAGAAATGTAGAGAGGCGGTTAGGATATATAGAAGAGATTGGGATTCTAATTTAGACATAGATAGTTTAGAAACGAGAGTGAAATTATTTATACCATTTATTAAAGTTAATAGTATATTGCCTATATTAATGATATCTAAATTTAAAAAAATAATTAAAGAGTGTAGGTGATTATATGAAATTATCAATTATGTTTATTACTTATAATAGAAAAAAAGAATTAATTAGGGCTATAAAATCATGTATAAGCAATAGAATTTATGATATGGAAATTATAATAGTTGACAATAATTCTAGTGATGGTACTGAAAAAGAAGTGAAGAATTTACTAATTGAAAATAATGTTAAGTTTACATATTATTTTTCAGAAAAAAATTTAGGTGTAGCTGGCGGAAGAAATAAGGCATTTTCATTATGCAGTGGAGAGTATGTATTTTGTCTGGATGACGATGCAGTAATAAAAAGTAAAAATTTATTAATCAATACTTGTAGATATATGGATGATAATAAAGATGTAGCAGTTTTAGCTTATAATATACATGAACCTAAATCAGGAGAAGATTTAATTGGAAAATTAGAAAAGAAAAAAAATAAAGAAAATGAATGTAGATGTTTAAGTTTTGTAGGCGCTGCTCATACATTAAGAAGAAAAGTTTTTTTAGAAAGATTGTATCCAGAAAATTTATTTTTTGGCTCAGAAGAGCTTTATGCTAGCTTTAGCGCATGGAATAGTGGGTATAACGTAAAATATATTCCTAACCAAATAGTACATCATATACCAAGCTCTATAAATAGAACAGCTGGTAAAGAAAGAGATTATAATTTTATTTTAAATCAATATATAATTAAAAAATTAGTGTATCCATTTGGAATTAGAAATATATTGAAAATAATATTATTTTTAAGATTATTAAAAAACAATATGGTTTCAATTGAATACTTTTCAAGAATAAAGAAAGATATGGAGAAAAGATACTCTAAAGATGAAGTGAATCGCATGAGTTATGATACATTTTATAGATTGTGTAAAAATTTTGGATTTAAATATATATTTTAAATTTTGTAAAATAAATGTAGTATATCACTTGAAAGGAATATAATTTATGAAAAAAATAGTATTTGTTGTGCCATCATTAAGTGGTGGTGGAGCAGAAAGAGTGGCATCTGTATTGGCGAATAGAATGGCTGATAAGGGTTTTTTAGTTACTATTGTGTGCTTATTAAAAGACTTACATACTTATGAAATTAATGATAATGTAGATGTCATTTTTATAAAAAGCAATCAAAAAAATAGATTAAAAAGAAATTCTGAAAAATTTAAAAATTTTAGGAAGATTTTAAAAAGCATTAGTCCAGATATTGTAATAGCATTTACGTATGATTGTAGTATTATAACAGCCATTGCTACAATATTTATAAAAACTAAATTAATTATTTCAGAAAGAAATGATCCTAATAATGATCCGAGTTCTAAGTTATTACAAAAAATAAGAAATATAATTTATAATTTAGCAGATGGATATGTATTTCAGACCGAAGATGCACAAAGATATTATAATAATAGAATTCAAAGGAAGTCTATTATTATAGGTAATCCTATAAATGATAATTTACCATTGCCATATGAAGGCGAAAGAGAGAAAAGAATAGTTTGTGTAAGTAGGTTAGCACCACAAAAAAATATATATTTGTTAATAGATTCATTTAAAGCAATAGAAAACAATTTATCAGAATATAAAGTTGAAATATATGGTGATGGACCACTTAAAGGAGAATTAAGCAATTATATCAACACATTAAATTTACAAGATAAAGTAATTTTAATGGGGTATTCAAGTAATATATATAATAAAATAAAAAAAGCAGATATATTTGTTATACCATCAAATTACGAAGGAATATCAAATTCAATGTTAGAGGCATTAGGATTGGGAATACCTGTAATTGCTACAGATTGTCCTATTGGTGGAGCGAAAACATATATTGATAATGGTAAAAATGGTTACTTAGTTGAAGTCGATAATAGGGATGATTTAGCCAATAAAATTTTGAAACTTGCACAAGATGATATTTTGAAAAGATCATTTTCAAAAGAAGCTTCAAAAATTAGAAATATTTTAAATTCAGATAATATAGCTAATTCTTGGATATCATTTATAATCAAGGTAGGAAATATAGATGAATAAGTTAGGATTATATTCAGATGATATGCGAGAAGCCAATATTAGAAAGATAATATATATAATGATTACATTAGGTATTGTTGTTATGATATATTTTAGTACTTTATTATTGTATGATAGAATAAATGGCTTTAGAAGCGAACAGGTAGAAAATTTAGTATATTTATTTGGTTGGATTGGCATTAGTTCATATATATATATATTAATCACTTGGAAAAAGGTTACTGGTAGGGTATTTACTCCATATATTATATTTTGTACGTTTATATTTCTATTTAATTATGGACAATTTATTATGTGGGCTATAGGAATACATTATAAGGGAGAGTTGGGAACAACAGATTTTATAAGATATATGGATGATGCAACTTTATTAAAAGTTGAGCTTGTATCAATAACAGGAATATTATCATTTCATTTAGGTGCTTTAATAAGTGCTTTTAATAGTAAATCGTCTAAAAAAGTTAAAAAAAATATATTTATAGATGATAAATTTGGATATTGCTATCCAATGAAAGTGATAGGAATTATTCTAATTTTGATATGTACTCCTATAGTATTATTCCAAGGTTTTCAAAATTTATCTGTTGCCACAAAATATGGATACACATCCATTTATTATGGAGGATATATAGAAACCAATATTTTAATGAAATATACAAATTATTTTTTCTTACCTGGTTTACTTTGTTATTTAATAGGAAATAAAATATCAAAAAAGAGCTTCTTTGAGGTAAGTATGATTTTTGGAATATATATGGTAATCAACCTATTAGCCGGAGATAGAGGCAGTTGGATTTATTTCCTTGTAATATTATTTTGGTGTTATACGACTTATATAAGTAAAATATCATTTTCATTTATAATTAAATGTATTGTAATTGGCTCAGCTTTATTGATATTAACATCTGTATTAGTAAAATTTAGAGAAATAGGATTTGAGAATATAACAAAAAGTGATTTTAGAGATGTATTACAAAATTCATCATATGTTTTTATAAAACCATTCTTTGAAATGGGACAAAGTGCAAGGGTATTAGGGATAATAATACAAGATAATTTAGATAAGGTATGGCCTTATGGAAATACATATATAGCAGCTATTTTAAGTATGTTTTTGCCAAGAATTAAGGTGCTTTTTGGATATCCAGATTTTTATTTAGATAATTGGATATCCCAGCAGTATTTGGCCTTAAATAAATATGGAGTTGGATTTTCTATTACAGCAGAAGCTTATTTGAATGGTGGAGTTGTTTTTTCTGTAGTTTATATGCTTATGTTAGGGATTTTTATATCAAAGTTAATTAAATGTGATAGAGTTGATTTAAATAATCCTAAAAAAATGTTTGTTGTTTTAGCGAGTACAATAACATTAATACCTATTGCAAGAGGATCAACTGAATTATTTTTACGCCAATGGGCATATGGAGTTTTTATATTATTAATTATAATTAATGTTTTGAGAAGGTTATTAAATAATAAGCAAATAAAATTTAATTGATATTACTGAACATATATTGATGATTTAGTTTGAATATAACTGTTTAGTAATAAAAAGGAGGACAATAATTGAGCTGTGAGAGTAATTTGCATAAAAATATTATTAAAGCTACAAAATGGTCAGCCGTTACTGAGGTTATGGCAAAAATAATAATGCCTATTACGAATATGATTTTAGCAAGATTACTAACACCGGATGAATTTGGTGTTATAGCAACAATAACTATGATAACTAGTTTTGCAGATATGCTTGCTGATGCTGGTTTCCAAAAATATATTATACAGCATGAATTTAAAAGTGAAAATGAGAAAAATGATAGTATAAATGTTGCTTTTTGGACAAACATTGTAATTTCAATTTTTATATGGATAGTTATAGTTATTTTTTCAAGTCAGATTGCTAAATTGCTTGGAACTCCAAATTTACATGGAGTAATATCAGTTGCTTGTATACAGATACCAATAACAGCCTTTTCTAGTATACAAATTGCAGCTTGTAAGAGAGAGTTTAATTATAAAGGATTATTCTTTATTAGAATTGTTTCTATTTCAATACCTTTTATAGTCACAATTCCACTTGCGTTATTAGGATTTAGTTATTGGTCATTAATTGTAGGATCATTAATAAGCGGAATTTTTACCGCAATAATTTTAACTTTGAAGTTTAAATGGAAGCCAAAATTAAAATATAACGTAAATCTTTTAAAGGAAATGTTTTCGTTTAGCTTTTGGTCGCTTATAGAAGCTGTATCTATATGGTTAACTACATGGGTAGATATATTTGTAATAGGTAGTGTGCTAGATTCATATTATTTAGGGGTCTATAAAACTTCAATAAACACTGTCAATAGTATAATGTCAATTGTAGCAGTCGCGACAACTACTATAATATTCTCGGCTTTATCACGTTTACAAAATGATGAAAAGAAGTTTCAAGAGATGTTTTTCTTGGTACAGAAGTTAATGGCAATTGTACTATTTCCTATGGGAGTTGGGATTTTCGTTTATAGTGATTTAGTTACTAATATTTTACTTGGATCACAGTGGAAAATGGCAAGCGAGATAATAGGAATATGGGCACTTACAAGTGCTATAAAAATGGTATTAGGTGATTATTGTAGTGAAGCTTTTAGAGCAAAAGGTAAGCCTAAAATATCTTTAATAGCTCAAGTATTACATTTAATTGTACTTATACCTGTATGTGCAATAAGTGTTAATTATGGTTTTAGATATTTAGTTTATTCTAGAGCATGGATTAGAATACAATTAATAATTATTCAATGGATATTAATGGTAATTATAATAAAAATTCCTATATTGAAAAGTATAAGAAATATTTTGCCATATGCAATCACGTCAATTCTTATGGGAGGATTAGGAGTATTTTTAAAGGGCCTATCTAACAATTATATTTGGCAGTTTATTTCTATAGGATTTTGTGTAATATTTTACATCCTAATGACAATAATAAGTGATTCATTTGCTAGAGAAAAAATTATTGAATTAAAAAACAGAAAAATTTTTAACAATAAAGAGGTTATCAATGAAAAATATTAAATAATGTGTAAAAGCATAGAAAAATATTTTGGATTATAAAAAGGAGTAAGATAATTATGTATAAAATAGCGGTAGCTGGAACAGGATATGTTGGATTAGTAGCTGGAGTATGCTTTGCAGAAGTTGGACATCAGGTTATATGTGTAGATGTTGATGAAGATAAAGTTAATTTAATGAAATCAGGAAAATCTCCTATATATGAAGCAGATTTAGAGGAATTAATGAAAAAAAATTATTCAGAAGGTAGACTAGACTATACTACAGATTATAAATCTGCTTATGAGGATGTAGATGCAATTTTTATAGGGGTTGGAACTCCAGAGCAACCTGATGGATCTGCAAATCTTTCATATATAGCAACTGTTGCAAGACAGATTGCCGAAACTGTAAAAAAGGATTGTCTTGTAGTCGTTAAATCTACAGTACCGGTTGGAACAAATGATAAGGTTGAACAGTTTATAAAAGATTTTTTGCCTAGTGATCGAAGTGATATTAGAGTAGAAGTAGCTTCTAACCCAGAGTTTTTAGCTCAAGGTACAGCTGTACATGATACACTTCATGCAGCTAGGATTATAGTAGGCACTGAAAGTAAATGGGCAGAAGAAATTTTAATGAACATATATAAGCCATTTAATATTCCAATTGTATCAGTTAATAGGAGATCATCAGAAATGATAAAATATGCATCAAATGATTTTCTGGCACTTAAGATATCATATATGAATGATATAGCTAATCTTTGTGAGCTAGTAGGTGCTAATATTGAGGATGTAGCTAGAGGTATGAGTTTTGATGAAAGAATCGGACAGAATTTTTTAAATGCAGGAGTAGGATATGGGGGGTCATGTTTTCCAAAAGATACAAAAGCCCTTGAATATTTAGCAAGACAAAATGGATATGAGCTTAGAACTATAAAATCAGCAATTGATGTGAATAACGATCAAAAAACTATCTTATATAAGAAAGCTTGTAGACGACTTATTACATTTAATGGATTAAAAGTAGCCGTATTAGGTCTTACATTTAAACCTGGGACAGATGACTTAAGAGAAGCACCATCACTTGATAATATTCCTTTGCTATTAGAAGCAGGTGCTAATATTTGTGCTTATGATTTAGTAGGAAGAGAAAATTTTTCAATGAAATATCCAGAAGGTAAAAATGGAAAAGGTACAATTGAATATGTTGATAGAATAGAAGATGCTTTGGATGGGGCTAATGTATGCTTTATATTTACTGAATGGCAAGATATTAAATCAATAAGTCCAGAAGAATATAAGAAGTTAATGAGAACACCTTTGATATATGATGGTAGAAATATATATGATACGAAAGAGATGAAGGAGCTTGGTTTAGAATATTATTCAATTGGAAGATAGGAATATAAAGGAGAACAAAAATGAATTATAAAAATTTAGATAAAGAGAAAATATATTTAGTTACTGGTGCGGCAGGATTTATTGGTTTCTATTTGTCGAAGTCTTTATTGGAAAAAGGATGTAGAGTAATAGGAATTGATAATCTAAATGATTATTATGATGTTAGTCTTAAATACTGTAGATTAGAGAAATTAAAATCATATAAAAAATTCAATTTTTTTAAAGAAGATATTTCAAATAAAAAAAAGATTATGGAGATATTTGGAGAGTTCAAACCTGATATTGTAATAAATTTAGCAGCACAGGCAGGCGTAAGATATTCTATAGAAAATCCAGATGCATATATTTCAAGTAATATAATAGGATTTTTCAATATTCTTGAAGCTTGTAGATATAATAAAATTGAACATTTATTGTACGCATCTTCAAGTTCAGTGTATGGATCTAATAAGAAAGTACCATTTGAAGAATCAGATTTTGTAGATCATCCAGTATCATTATATGCAGCTACTAAAAAGTCTAATGAATTAATGGCACATACATATAGTCATCTATATAAATTTCCAGCAACAGGACTTAGATTTTTTACAGTATATGGGCCTATAGGTAGACCTGATATGGCTTACTTTGGATTTACAAATAAATACTTTGAGGGAAAAGAAATCAGAATATTTAATGATGGAGACTTTGAAAATGATTTATATAGAGATTTTACTTATATAGATGATATTATAGAAGGAGTTGAACGAATTTTAAATAATCCACCTAATGAAATAGTACCACATAAAGTATACAATATTGGAAATAATAATCCGGAAAAGCTTATGACGTTCATACAAGCTTTAGAAAAAGCTTTAAGCAATTCATTAGGAAAAGAAATAATATTTGAAAAAATATTTGAGCCATTAAAGCCTGGTGATGTTCCAGCAACATATGCATCTACAGATTTATTGTATGAGGCAGTTGGATTTAAGCCATCTACTAGCATATATGATGGATTGCAAAAATTTTCAGATTGGTATGTTGATTATTATAAAATTAAATAAAGGTAGAGATTAGTATTGTGTTTTAATAATTAGAATCTGTTAAGCTGTTATGAAAAAATAGCTTAACTATTTGTAAAATTACTCGCTCTTTTAAAATTATATAAGTTTGACTATTTTTGAGTATGATTAATAAATCTGTAAGAATATAGTTTTTAATTAGGTTTATTAAGTATATTTTAATATATTAAGTAGCTATAGGACAATAATTCTTAGGATTATTATAGCTAGCGAAGCCAGCAACTTTGACAAGAGTTAAGTTATTTAATGAACTATGACTTCTAATAAAATCATAGTGATAAATAAAAATAAATATTAAATTATTAGCTTTTTCAAGAGAATTAAAGTCTTTATTAGATTCATGGAATACTTGAAAGCTTTATTGAAAGATTCTATAAGATTATTATTTATATCACTTGACATTGGTTTTACAACTATGTGTTTAGTATTTGGAAATAATATAGATATTGTTCAGTTGTAGGCTGGATTTCTATTTCTATATTTACTTAAGTGAAGGGAGACTATAAATATCGTTTTAGAGTTTATAACAAGTTATGAATAATGTTTTACTCCATTAATAAAAATTAATACTAATGTTTCATCAGCGGATTAATCATCAGATTTAAGAATTATTTATCGTTTAAAATTATCTAACTTTAATTTGAAATATGAAGTAAATTTATTACTACAATTAGCAATAGTTTCATGAGAGACCTCTATGTTAAAGGTATCCATAAGAAATTTGGATATATTTCTAGTGGATGTATTATTTAAATAATACAAGATTAAAGCTGCAATTATAACTTGTAATGGAAATCTCATATTTTTTATATAACATGAAGCCGTAATAGCTTGTAAAGAAGCTGGATCTATATTCAAGGTATTATGATTAGCTTGCTTGTCAAAAACAAACGTATATAATTGATTAGGATGATAGCGAGAGTATTTTACTTTTATTTTGTTCATTGCTTTTTTCTGCTTTCTCGAGGATAAAAATATTTTTTCAAACTCATTGTATTCTCTTAAGAGTTGAAAAGAGCAATGTTCATATAACTTAGTAAATCAAATAATTATATAATGATAAAATAAATTAATATGAATATATCTCAAGAAAGTTTTTTTATTTTGCATTGATTTGGTATTTATACTTTTTATACAAAATATTCGTTATTAGGAGAAAAAATGATAAAATAAAATGGTTATTAATCTTAATATTTGGAGTATATATTATAAAAGTGTTATCATTAGTATTTTTCCTATATTAATAACAATAGAAACTAATTCAGTATATGTAAGTCCTACAATATTCTTTAATCCCATTAACAGTATTCTTTATATAGTTAAATCAAACACTTTATATGGAATTATATACAATATAGGAGGTAACTTTATATTACTGATGCCTTTACCTATATTTCTAATTTATTTTTTTTAAGGAGAAAGTTGATAGTTTAAAGAAAATATTATTAATATGCTTTTTTATATCTTTAAGTATAGAGTGCCTTCAATATTTAGAATCAATTAATATACCTTCAGTTGGAAGATTTTTTGAAACTAATGATATTATACTTAACACATTAGGTTCAGGATTTGGATATATAATATATGATAAATATTTAAGAAGGATATTATAACTAAGTTTACTAGAGCTATATTTTTGTCGCTCTAAAATTATAATTTAACTATATGATACAAATTTTGTAAGGAAATTTACATAAT
Organism: Clostridium sardiniense; assembly: GCF_019753795.1. Classification (NCBI taxonomy): domain Bacteria; kingdom Bacillati; phylum Bacillota; class Clostridia; order Eubacteriales; family Clostridiaceae; genus Clostridium; species Clostridium sardiniense. The sequence goes on from NZ_JAIKTU010000001.1 coordinate 146,237, forward strand.
AAAGATGTTATAAAATAGAAATATATGAACCGATGTCTATGAATCGTAAAAATAGCAATATAGATATGGATACTAAAGATGAAGAGGAGTAGGTGTAAATATGAGTGAGAACAAAAGAAACAGAAAAAAGAAGCTAAAAATAGCTGTTGCAGTTATAATAACAATTCTAGTTGTAGTATTTGGTGGTGGATTCCTGTATGTTAATTCAAAACTTAGCAAGGTCCAAAAAGTAGAAGTTAATCAAGATAATCTATCGATAGATAAGAATATAGAGAATGACAAAGAAAAAAGTGAAATAACTAATATCGCGTTATATGGTATTGATGAGCCAAAAGGGACAAGAGGACGTTCAGATGCTATAATGGTACTAACTATAGACCATAAACATGATAAGCTTAAGCTTACATCTATTATGAGAGATTCATATGTAGACATTCCAGGACATGGCCAGGATAAATTAACTCATGCATATGCATTTGGTGGACCAGAGCTTGCCATGAAGACATTGAATGTCAATTTTAATCTTAATATAAAGAATTTCATGGCAGTTAATTTTACTTCACTTCCTGAAATAATAGACAAGTTAGGTGGAGTAGAGATAAATGTAACTAAAGAAGAGATACCTCATATAGCAGGAGTAACACATTCTGGTATGCAAACATTAAATGGTAAGGAGGCTTTAGCTTATTCAAGAATAAGATATGCAGCAGGTGGAGATTATCAAAGAACTGAAAGGCAAAGGGTTGTACTTGAAGCAGTATTCAATAAAATGCATAATGCACCAAAAGGTGATTATCCAGGTTTAATAAATACATTCTTACCATATATCGAAACTAATATGTCTTCTATGGATATGATAAAACTTGCAACCGATGCTATGCCATTAATAAAAGGAAATTTAGAATCAGCTAGATTCCCTCTAAATGGATATTGCGAGGGGAAAATGATAAATAAAGTTTGGTATTTAGTATTTGATAAGAAGGCGACATTAGATCAAATGCAAAGTTATATATATGATGATAAGCCATTACCTAAAAATAGTAATGTAAATACTTAAATAGTAGGATAAATATTTTAAAAACACCTAGTTATGATTATCTATAACTAGGTGTTTTTTGTATTGTATAAAGTTTTAATATTTTTAATAGAATATTTACCAAATATTATTAAAATTTATTATAAAATATTAAATGTAACAATATAGACAAAATATTTATAAATCTAGGGGGAAGAATGAAATTATTAAAAAGAATATTATTAATTACAGTAACTATGGCAGTAATATTTGCTATAGGAGGATGTGGAAAAAGTAATAGATATGAATTTAAAGAAAAAGACAAATTCATTAAATTACAAGAGGATTACACATCAAAATATAAAAGGTGTTATTTAGAAGAAGAAAAGAATATTTTGAGAGGTACTAAATTAAAATTAACATTAGAAAAATCAAAGTACATGTATTATGGAGAATTAAGGGATAATAAACCAAATGGTGAAGGGGTATTGCTTAAAAATACAGATAAAGACGATATTTATGCAATTAGATATGTTGGACAATTTAAAGATGGTACATATAATGGTTTTGGATTACACTATGATAATTTAGAGCTTATAGAAAATGAATATCTAAGTAATATGGGGATTGAATATTTATCCTATGAAGGTGAATTTAAAAACGGAAGACGTTCTGGAAGAGGAAAATTATACTCACCTAAAATAAATACAGATAACTATGAAGAATCATTTAATAACTATATAGATAAGAATGGTAAAGTTATAGAAAACTTTAAAGATGAACTATATAAGAAATTAGATTCTGAGGTATGTATTTCTAATATGCCATTATTTCCTTCAAGATTTTCAGGATATGGTGAATTTAAAAATAACAAGTTAAATGGTAATGGAACTGAATATTATCAAAATGGGAATGTAAAGTATACTGGTGAATTTAGAAATGATAAATACTCAGGTTATGGAAATTTATATTATGAAAATGGAAATATAGAGTACGAAGGTAAATTTAAAAACTCTAAATATGAAGGAAAAGGCACTTTATATAATGAGGATGGTTCAGTTAAATATAAAGGCAAGTGGCTTAATGGAGAACAAAAATAGACAATCGATAATAGAATTTTAAATAAGAGGTGGCAAAGATAGATAAGAATATAAATAAAATAAAAAAAAGAAATAGAATATTAATTACAGGAATAATATCAATAATAGTTATTGTTTCTATAGTTTTAGGTGTAACATTTAAAATAAAAAGTGATAAGGAACAAGCTAAAGCTGAATCAGAAAGTATGAATCTATTAGCTAAAAAAGAAGCTGAAGATAACGAAATTAAAGTAAGCAAAGATAATAATAAAGTTAATGGCAATGAAATTAAGGATAATACATATAACTTAGATAGTAAATATAAGGAGAAGAAAGACTATAATAATTATGAATCATATAAAAATTTAGAAAATAATAAACAAGCAAAATATAATAAAGAAGTAAATAATGATGAAGATCATAATGTAAATAAAGTAGAAGAAAACTTAAAAGTAGAAAAAATTTATGTATCATCAACATTACAAGATCAGACTGGAGCAAATTATGATCCAAGTAATCTTATTGATGGAAGAAGTAATACTATATGGGCAGAGGGAGCAGAGGGGCCTGGAATAGAGCAATTTATAAGGATTGATTTTAATAAAAATAAAGTTGTAAAGAAACTATATATAATAAATGGATCTGCTAAATCTAAAAGATTGTATTATGCAAATAATAGGGTTAGAATATTAAGATTAGATTTTGGAGATGGAGAAATTAAAGATTTTAAGTTACAAGATGATGTAATGGGAGAGCAGGAAATAAATTTAGGTAAAGGTATAGAAACACCATATGTAGGAATGACTATTTATGATGTTTATCAAGGAAATAAATATAATGATACATGTATATCAGAGATAAGAGCTGTTGGATATGATTTAGATTAAAAACTTCAAACTAAAAAAGTCTAAAATATTACTTTAAGAGTATAATGTTTAAATAAGAATCACTTACAAAAATTAAAATATTTTTGTAAGTGATTCTTTATTTTAAAAAGTATTTAACGAACGTTGACAAAGGTATGAAGATATAATATTATGTAAATATACGAAAGATATTTTAAAAATAAACATTAATTATCGTATAATATCAGAATATGGTCTGATAGTCTCTACCAAGTCACCGTAAATGACTTGACTACGATTTTTCTAAAGGGTAAACCTTAGATAAATCCTAAAAGATACGACAAAGAAAAAGCTTTAAAGTACTAAAGGAGGATTACAAGATGAATTTTATTTCAAAATATTTTAATTTTGAAAAGAGAGGTGCTAGTTTTAAAGGAGAAATAATAGGTGGACTTACAACATTTATTACAATGTCATATGTCTTATTTGTTAATCCAGATATTCTAGGAGCCGCAGGAATGGATAAAAATAGTGTCTTTGTTGCAACAGCATTAGCGGCAGCAGTTGGTACACTAATAATGGGTATATATGCTAAATTTCCAATGGCACTTGCGCCAGGGATGGGACTTAATGCATTCTTTGCATTTACTGTTTGTGGAGAGATGGGTATTCCATGGGAAGTTGCTATTTCAGGAGTTTTACTTTCAGGAATTATATTTATAATAATATCAGTAACAGGACTTCGTGAACTTATAATTAAAGCAATTCCACAAAACTTAAAATATGCAGTTAGTGCAGGTATAGGATTATTTATAGCTTTTGTTGGTCTTAAGGGGTCAGGGATTATAGTTGCAGATGCTTCAACACTTGTTAAAATTGGAGATTTAACAAATCCTAAAGTTTTACTTGCTGTATTTGGACTTTTAGTAACAGCTATATTACTTGCTAGAAAAGTAAAAATTGCTATATTTGTTGGGATGGTATGTACAGTAATTGCTGGTGTGGTATTCGGATTAATTGGTACACCAGATGCCATAGTTGCACCAATTCCATCACTTGAACCAACTTTTGGTGTAGCTATTAAAAATTTAGGACAAGTATTTAATCCTCAAATGTTAATGGTTGTATTTACAATGTTATTTATGGATTTCTTTGATACAGCAGGAACACTAGTGGCTGTTGGTTCAAAGGTAGGCTTAGTAAAAGAAGATGGATCAATTGAAAATGGATCAAAGGCATTACTTTCAGATTCAGTTGCAACATGTGTTGGAGCAGTATTTGGAACAACTAATACAACTTCATACATTGAATCATTATCAGGTGCTTCAGTTGGAGCAAGAACAGGATTTTCAAGTGTTATAGTTGCTGGAATGTTTTTACTTTCAATGTTCTTCTCACCACTTTTAGCAGTTGTAACTCCAGAAGTTACAGCACCAGCATTAATAATTGTTGGATCACTTATGTGTTCATCTCTTGCAGATATAAATTGGAAGGAGCCAGAAATTGCAATACCAGCATTTTTAATAGTTATTTTAATGCCATTATCTTATAGTATTGCTATAGGAATAGCATTTGGATTCTGTACTTATGTTGTATTAATGATGTTTAAAGGTAAGTTTAAGGAAATACATCCTGTAATGTATACTTTAGCAGTATTATTTACATTCTACTTTGCATTTGGTGTAGCGTAATTTAAGAATTTAATATTAGAATAAAAAGCCTCCTAACTACAAAAGATTATTATGTAATCTATATATTGTTAGGAGGTAATTTATATGGCTAAAAAAGATCAGCAATCATCATGGAATAGCAAAAGATTTAAGACTCCACCAAAGAATGATGTAGACCCTGTTCCAGAGATTAAAGGAAAAGAGAAAAAATAAAAATACAGTATAAAAGGATGATTAGTTATTAATCATCCTTTTTACTTTGAATTAACTTCATTTGATTCACAATTTCATAGTCTAAAGCTTCACTAGCTCTTAAAGCTTCTATACTATCCAGCCCATGTTCATCAATTATTTCATATAGTTTTTCTTTAAGAATATCAATCATTTAAATACCTCTAATAATAGTTTTTGTGTAATTTATTTTTAGATTAAAAAAATTTTTTATTTATTATTGGAGTTATTTCTTCTGCAAATTCAATTTTATTGTTTCTATGGTTCTTTCTTTGTTTATGTTCTAATATTTCAACTATTTCATCAATTTCTTTAATCTTTAATTTTATCTCTTTATTAAGTTGTTTTAAGTGATTTTCATAATATTTTTTATTGTTTTTAAGTTTTCTAAGGAGTTTTTCTATATTGAATTTATTTATATCGAAATTAAAAGTTGGGTCAGCAAATTTTGGAGTATCAAAAGGATAAGATTCAGTTGCAACTTTACCTTTAAGGAGTTCGTCTATAGAGCAGTTAAAGAAGTCAGATATCTTTATTATCATATCTAAGTCAGGTTCGCTTATACCATTCTCGTAATTAGAATATGTAGAACGTGAGATTCCTAATTTCTCAGAGAGCTTTATTTGGCTTAAATCATTATCTAGCCGTAAATTTTTCAAGTTAACACAAAAATTATAATTCATAAAATCACCTAAATATAATATACCAAAAACAGTAAATAAAAATTCGTTCTGACAAATAAATTAAATTTAAATTTTTGTCAAATTTAAAGTAATAAAGATATATTAACATAAATTTACTTATGTGAGAATGCTATTATAGGAAGGTAATTATTATAAATTTCTTAATATTTCTTGCGAATTATAAATTGTATTTAAAAAATGATATAATTAAAAAATAATTAAATTAGAAAGTAACTGAATAATAAATTAGTTAAATAATAGATTAATTACTAAAATATTATTTTTATATAAAACAGTAAATATATGAGTGATAAAAGCATACATAAAATAAGTTATTGGAGGAGATAAATTATGGAAAGATCAATTAAATTAAAAGAATTAGATTTAATAAATTTGTACAATCCTGAAAATACTGAAATAAGTAATAAAAATTTAGATATAAGTAGATATAAAGTTTTAGAATTAGATGAGGACTATCCATCAGACATATTTAAGGATATTTATGATATTCAATTAAAAGGAGATATTCCGATAATACTTTATCCGGAGAAACTTATACCTATAATAGATAACGTAAGTAATATAAACGATTTTATTGATTCAGACTGTCTATTTGTACTTGATGCAAAGAGTTTAGAAGGAGATTATGGAAGAGCAATAAAGAACACCTCAAAAACTTTATTGGAAAATAAAATCTATAGTTTTATCAATAAAAATAGAGTTTCTGAGGAAGATATAGATAAAGATATTTCAAGATATAAAGAGTATAATAGCATATTAGAAGAGAGTATTGAAAAATTAAATAATGAAGAATTAGTTGAATTCTATGGAAGAAGGGTTAAACCTAAGAAGAAGTTACTTGGTATATTTTAAGGGTCAAGCAAACTTAATTTAGATTAGATAAGGTAATATACTTTTATTATAGATATAGGATAGATAGTTTAATAAGACTATATATTCTATATTTTTTTTATTTATATCAACAATTATTTTCCAAAATAATCTAATATACAATTAAAATTATGTAGATTATATGTTAAAATTATGTAGTATATGAAATAATTTGCGGGGGAAGATTGAATGAATAAAAATGACTTTAATAGACATATCTATCTTAAAGGTAAAGGTATTAAATATGATGTTTTAGTAGATGATAAAAACAATTTGAAAGTTATTCCTTATAATTTTGACTATCTAACCTTCTTATTTGGAGGGCTAGCATATTTATTTAGAAAAGAAATAATAAAAGGTATAGCATTATTATTTTTACAAGGACTTTTAATATATTTATTAAATATACCAATTGGAATTATAATAAGTTTTGTTATTACATTTATAGTAGGTATATTTTCAGGTAAGGCTTATTCTAATAAGCTTATAAGGGAAGGTGCAATATCTTTTGATGAATATGAGGAAAATGGATATTCCCATGAATATAAGGAGAATACATCATTATCTCGTGCTGATGAGAAAAAGGGCGCTAGGATGAATCAAGGCTATAAGCATAGCATAAAAAAGCAAAATACAGTTTTTTATATTGCAGGAATTTTAATGCTTATAGGTGTTACATTACTTACTGGCTTTAAAGTAAAATCTAATAGTGATAATACAAAATATAAGGCTGTAACTACTCAAAGTGAAAGTAATTCAAAGAATAATGATAAAAAAGTTGAGATACCAAATCAGTTTATAATATTACTAGTAGATGATAAAAATATTGAATCCTTTGCTTTGATTAATTTTGATAAAGATAAACATAAGATGAGTGGTAAATATTATAATGGTGAAGTTCTTGTTAAAGAAGGAGATAAAGCTATACCATTAAATGATGTATTTAAGGATAAGGGAATGATACCAGAGAGCGTATTTAAAAAATATTTTGGTATAGATAAGAGTATTCCTCAAGTAAAGATTGATATTAAACAGGTGGAAGAAATAATGCCAGAACTTAAAGATAGTAAGGTAGAAGATAAATATAAAGATATATTAATTAATACTACTAAATTAGATGATGAAAAATATGAGAAGATAGTTAGTGATTCATCTATCTTAAATAAAGTAGATGATAAGGTAGATGAAAATTATTTAGATTATGATGCTGCATTAAAGTATAAGAATATAATAAAAGATTCAAAAGAAACTTTTGATATTAAAAAAGGTAAGTATTATGAAATTTCATTAAACTCAATAGCATCTAATAAAGCTATAAAGGCTTTGGGGGATGAGGCTAAGGGGGATGGATTATATTACTTTGATTATAATGACTTAGAGTATAATGATTTAGTAAAGAAGCTTAAAGCAAAGAATAAAGAAATTAAAGATGCTGAGGAAGAAGCAACTAATACTGCTGCTGAAAATAATAATAGTAATAGAAATAATAGACCTCAAAATGGCTCAGGATCAAATAATTATTATAGACCTCAAAATTCAACGAATAGACCAAGTAGTGGTGGAAATCATAACACATCAGGGGGGAATGGTAATAATGGTAATGGAAACACTGATAATGAAACAGTAGATGAAGATAAAACAGATAGTGATAATCAACCTGGTGGGTCTAATACAGGAAGTAAACCAAACCAAGGAAATGGAGATGATGGTCAAGGTCAAGGAGTCGGAGATGGAGCTACCCAAAATGGAACGACACACCATAGAAGATGAAAATGATACTATAAAATAGCAAAGTATAAAAATAATAAAAAACTATTTTAAACATAATAAAAATGAGGTAAGCTAGGAAGGCTACCTCATTTTTATATTTTATAATGAATTTAAAATAGCCTAATAGGTAAAAATTTATATAATTTCATTTGAAAGATCTAAATAAACTTATGAAACCTGATATTATAAGTTAAATAAAATTACTTTAAGATTATCTGCAAGTTTTTTCTTTCTATATAAACATTTTGCATAATCAATATTATACTTTTCAGAATATCTTTTAAGAGGGCATTTAACTCCACTATACATAAGAAAGTTAAATAAATGCTTGTACTCATCGCTTAAAAGATTTACTGCTTTCTTAATTTTATTATCTTCATACTTATTAAGTATTATATCTTCAGTAGTGACTTTTTCAACTAAAAATTCCATTATCTCAATCCCCTCATCTATTTTATTATTTAAACTAGAAGCTTTTTTATTTATATTATTCTGTCTACAAAGATAAGCAAAATTATTTGTAATAGCCCATTTTACATAAGAGCTAAAAGATGAACTTTTATTAGGGTTAAATGTATCTATGGCTTTTAAAATAGAAAGAATTCCATACTGCATAAGATCTTCTTTTTCATAACAATCTATAAAAGTATATTTCTTTATCTGATTCTTAATAAGTGGAGAGTATTTAATTATTAATTCTTCCTTTGCTTTAGAATTATTTTCTTTAGCTAAATTTATTAAAGTTGAGTCACACATATTATGTCCCCCTTTCAAATTAAAACAAATATTATTTACCTTTTATATATGCAGTTAAGTAAAAAAAGTAGAAAAAAATAGGAACGTATGTTCGATTAATTTTTAAAAAATATGCTTAGTAATCATAATATTAAATTACTAAGCTAATATTTTTGTTATTTTTCAGCTGTATTTCCATATATGAAATTGTGAAGTTCATTTGTTTCAGCCTTTTTATCAAAAGTCATATAATATACACCATTCATATTAGTTCCTTTTGAATGAGTATCACAAGGTAATCTATACTGATTCATATCAGATACTCCCATTGATATAATATCTGTACCAATTGTCATAAATTCACTTGAACTTAAATTTGTTTGAGCAAGAGGTAGTGTTTCATTTAATAAAGAAGGATAGCTTGTAACAGGAAGTTTCTTAACTTTATTAAATATACCTTCTATTACATTTCTATGTCTTTGAGTTCTCATTTGATCTCCACCGTCATATCTGATTCTAGAGTATGCTAAAGCTTGTTCACCATTTAAAGTTTGTTTTCCGGTTTTGGTAACTGAAGAGCCTATATACTTTAAATCACCTTCAGTTATATTTAAATCAATTCCTCCAATTTTATCAATTATTTTTGGAAGGCTAGTAAAATCAACTGTTATAAAGTTTTCGATATCTAAGTCAAAATTTTGATTTAATGTATTTACTGCAAGTTCAGGACCACCAAAGGCATAAGCATGAGTTATCTTATCTTCACCATGACCTTTTATATTTACGTAAGAGTCTCTCATTATTGATGAGAGTTTTAATTCGTTATTTTTATCATCAATTGTAAGTATCATTATTGAATCAGAACGTCCATTTTTACCTTCAGGAGAATCTACTCCAAATAATGCAATATTTCTTATCTTGTTATCTTTATCTAATTTTTGAGTGACTTCCTTATTTATTGATAAGTTGTCCTTATTTATATCTATCTTAGTAGTTTTATTTAAAAGACTTTTTATGTACATAAAACTTCCGCTAAAGAAAAGAATTATTAAAAGGCATACTACTAAAAGAAATTTTCTCCAAGAGGCAATATTTTTAAATTTTCCCATACCAATCTCCTTAAATTTACAAATTTCCAATATAAAGATAGTATATCATTTTGTTAATTTTATGTAAATAAAAGAATGTAAAGGAAAATAAATTAATTAAAAAAGGAACTATTTATAATAAATAAGTTCCTATAAAAAAATATTTTTTATATTTATATTAAACTATAGAGCAAATTTTCTAATTGCTTTAGCGACACCAGAATTAACATTAGTATCAGTAATATAGTCTGCTTCTTCCTTAAGAATATCAAGACCATTACCCATACAGACTCCAGTTCCAGCGAATCTTATCATAGAAAGATCATTTTCGCTATCTCCAATGCACATAATTTTATCTTTAGTTATTCCAAGAATTTTTGCTAATTGTTTAACGGCACTTCCTTTTGAAGTACCTTTTTTCATTACCTCAAAATTATGTAATCCAGAACTTACAACTTCATATTTATTAAGATTTATAAATTCATTTTTTGCTTCTAAAAGTTCAGTATCATCTTCAGAATCTCTATTAATTGATATAGATTTAAGTACATCACCTTCAAGCTCTTTTAATATGTCTGTAAGGTCATGAGCTACTTTGAATTTAATTTTATCTTCATCTTTAAGTAGCTTATTTGTAACTGCGTAAGCATGATCTTCTTTAAATTCAGTAGAAGATATAGCAGTATTATGAGTATTAAAATAAGTCTCAAAGCTATACTTTTTGGAAATATCATATATTTCTAAACACTCATCTAAAGATAGAGCATTTTCATATATAACCTTAGATGAATCTTTTTCTCTTATATAAGCACCATTTGATGAGATTATAGGAGCATTAATTCCAAGTAAATCTGAGTAGTGTTTTGCAGATGTGAAAAGCCTGCCAGTTGTAATTGCTATAACAATTCCTTTATCTATAGCTTCTATTAATGCCTGTTTATTTTCATCAGATACGTTATGGTCATTATCAAGAAGTGTACCATCCATATCTATACAAATTAGTTTTATAGCCATGTTTAAACCTCCTTTATACATAGATTATTATACCCTAATGTATTCATCAAAATTTTATCATCAATAAAAAATAATGTAAAGTTAAGTATTTATTACATTTACAATGATAAATATGTAAATTAAAGTATGAGGTGCTTAATCTAAGTGATATAGACTAATTTAATTAATAATCAGAATGGAAAGAAGCAGGATATTTTAAATAATCCTGCTTCTAAGGTGTTTGGGGTTCTACCAATAATTTATTTAACTAATTCTTCTTTAAAAGAAGTATTAGTGATACTATCTTCATTTTTATTTCTAAATAATACATATCCAACTAAAATTGCAAGAACAGTTGGAATTAACCAAGCAAAGCCTTGGCTCCCAAGTGGAATAAAGCTTAAGTTTATTCCAGGAACTTGGCTAAGTAATCCAAATACTAATGAAGTGTAAACTCCAAGTCTTACAGCATTAACATTAGTTAAGAATTTGTCTAAAAGAGTTGTTGCTATAAGTGTTATTGCAACAGGGTATAATATATTTAATATTGGTCCTGATATTTTAACTATATTATCAACACCAAGACATCCGATTACTATACTTATAATTGATATAACTACAGCATTAACCTTATAAGGAAGCTTTCCTTTTGAGATTTCTGCAAAGAATGAAGAACCTGCTGTTATTAAACCTATTGAAGTAGTAAGGCAAGCCAGTCCCATTGCTATACCAATAATTATAGTTCCAACATTACCTAAAATACCTTTTGATATTATTAAAAGTAATCCTGTCTTTGTAACATCAGCTGGAGCAAGTGATGCAGTTTGTGCACCTATAATTGTTAAACCACCATATACAAAAGCTAGTCCAATAGCTGCTACAACTCCAGCTTTAACTGTCATTGGAACTAAATCTTTGTTCTTATAACCTTTAGCTAAAATACTAGAAGATACTATTGCTGCAAAAAGTAATGCTGCAAGGGCATCCATTGTTTGATAACCTTCAAGGAATGCAGTTGATAGTACTGAAGTTGCACCTGTTGCTTCTATATTACCAATAGGGAATAGGAATCCTTTAATTATTATTATAGCTAATATAATAAGTAGTGAAGGTGTTAAGAATTTACCTATTGTATCTATGATACTTGATTGTCTAAATACGAAGAATAGGTTAATTCCAAAGTATACAAACATCCAAACTAGTGGTGGAATACCAGGAAGTATTGGATTAATAGTTAATTCGTAAGTAGTTGCTGCAGTTCTTGGAATTCCAAGCATTGGTCCAATTGCGATAAATAAAAGTGATGCAAATATAATTGCAAACTTTGGACTTATTTTTGATGCCATAGTTTCAAATGTTCCATCCCCTTTAGTACATGCAATTATTGCAAGTAGTGGAAGACCAACACCTGTTATTGTAAATCCTATTACTGCAAATATGTATTCTGTTCCTACTGCATGTCCAAGATAAGGCGGGAATATTAAATTACCAGCACCAAAGAACATTGCAAATAGCGCAAATCCTATAACTAAACAATCTTTTGTTTTCTTATTCATAATTTCAAACCCTTTCTTAATAAAGTAAAATATTGCGTTTTATAATATAACTCTTGCGTTAAGTGTTACTAAATATCTTTTGTTTTAATCCTTATAAATTTTAATATATCAACTATAATAGCACTAATATTTATAAATATCAACAAAAAAACACATAATATTATAGAAAACTACAAGACTTATATGGAATTTAATTAACAAATTGATAAAAAAAGGCGTTTAATATTGAATAATCGTTATATGGTAATTAAAGTATCCCTTATGATATAATGTTTACATGTCTATATTTTAGTGAAAATTAGCCTTATGATTATTAATTTCATAATGGCAATTAATAACAATTAAGTTGAGGGTGATAGTAATGAAAGTAAAAAAGGCAATAATACCTGCAGCAGGTCTTGGAACAAGGTTTTTACCTGCAACAAAGGCACAGCCAAAAGAGATGCTTCCAATAGTGGATAAGCCAACAATACAATATATTATAGAAGAAGCTATAGCATCAGGCATTGAAGAAATATTAATAATTACAGGAAGAAATAAAAAGTGCATAGAGGATCATTTTGATAAATCAGTAGAACTTGAAATGGAACTTGAAAAATCAGGTAAGAATGAGTTGTTAGAACTTGTAAGAGATATTTCAGATATGGTTGATATACATTACATAAGACAAAAGGAGCCAAGAGGGTTAGGTCACGCTATCCATTGCGCAAAGACTTTCGTTGGAAATGAACCTTTTGCAGTTTTACTTGGTGATGATGTAGTTGATAGTGAAACACCATGTTTAAAGCAACTTATGGATTGCTTTAATGAATATAAAACTTCAATACTTGGAGTTCAAACTGTTCCAGAAGAAGATGTATCAAAGTATGGTATAGTTGATGGAATTCATATAGAAGATAGGGTATACAAGGTTAAGGACTTAGTTGAAAAGCCAAAGAGAGAAGAAGCACCAACTAATGTTGCTATCCTTGGAAGATATATAATAACTCCACAAATCTTTGAAATATTAGAAAATACAGCACCAGGTAAGGGGAATGAAATTCAACTTACAGATGCTCTAAAAACTTTAATATCTCAAGAAGCTATGTATGCATATGATTTTGAAGGAAGAAGATATGATGTTGGAGATAAGTTTGGATTCTTACAAGCTACAATAGAATTTGGACTTAAAAAGGATGAATTAAGACCACAATTATTAGAGTACTTAGAAAATAAAGATTGGGAAAAAAATCTTAAGTAGAATTATTAGATTAATAGTTATTCATAAAGCTAGTCTTAAATTAAATAAAATATGATAAATATCGGAGGTAGGTTTTTAGAAAACCTATCTCCGATATTTTTTTATTTATAATAATTTATATACATATTATTAATACAATATCCAAAGATATCGTATATAATAAATTAATAATATAAATTTAATTATAATTATAATATAATTAAAAAAACAATTAAAACTACATATTAAATAAAATTAAGGGGAAATGATAGGAGAGAAGCAAATGAAGAGTAAGAAAATACAAGCAATAATTGTTGCAAGTTTACTTAGTGTAAATTTACTATTGCCAGGGGGAACTGCCTTTGCAGACGAATTAAAAAGTACTAATATGAAATCAAGTGATTATAATGATTTGAGTAAACAAGAAAGTCAGAAAAATTTAAATGACGATAGTAATTCTAATGTAGACATTAATAATCTATCAATAGAGGGTATAAAGAATGAAATAAATTCAGATGTAGATAAAATACCATCTTCTGATTTTGACAAGTTATCAAGCAATCAAGAATTAACTAAAAAAGTATATGCAAAAGAAATTATATCAAGAGTCGGAGAAAATAACCTTAAAGCTTTTGCGAGCAAAGATAAGAAAAATGCAGACTTTTTAAATTGGCTTTTAAATGATGAAACTGCAATGAAAGAATATTTAGATGGAGGTTTACCGTCTAAAATAAAACAAGGTACAATGGATGCATATTTTTATGGCAACGATAACAAAGTTGTACCAGCAAAAGAACTAAGTGCTCTTGAAGTATGGTCAAAGATTTGGAATAAAGATTCAGATTCAAAGGAAGGAATCAATTTAAAGATAGCAGTAGCAACTTCATTAGAATTTGCAAGTCCAGTAATGAGTTGGCCTGCAAATAAAGTAATAGATCCTGTTGAAAGATATTTAAATTTTAAAGATGCTAATCAAAATAATGAATTATTCCCTTGTTTTAGAACATTTAATGTAAAGAACTTAAGAAATATAGTAAATGTAAAATTAACTAATGAAGATATAGTATGGCTTAGACAGCATACTAAGGATGTATCAGAAGGTAAAATAGATCCAAAGTTTAAATGGCAAAAAGAGCATATTAAGAAGAAAGATTTATTAAGCCAAGATAAAATAGCTGAAAGTGATTATACAATACAGTATACAACTAAGAATCCAGAAGGTAAGAGTGTATTTGGATCAGGATTTTATGGAGATAACCCTACAATACAAAAGGTAGTAGAGTATGGGGGAGTATGTGGTGCTTTATCTAAATATGGCACTGCTTCATCCCAAGTATTTGGTGTTCCAGCATATGCGGTTGGACAACCTGGACATTGTGCTTTCCTTTATCTTAAATCAGATAATCATTGGTATATAGGAAATAACATTTCAGGCTGGAAGGGTACTGCACATTATACTACTACAATTCCATATATGTTTTTACATGAAACTTTAAGTCAAAACCAAGAGGCTTTAGATAAATCAGAAGAACTTAGAATGCTTGCAAATGATGTTAATTCAAGTGAAAAAGCAAAAATTATATCAGATGAAGCTACTAAAGCTTGTCCTCTTAACTATAGTGCATGGGAATCTAAATTAGATTTAATGCTTAAAGATCCTAGTACATCAGCAGAAGAATTTGAAAAAGTAAATTCAGATATAATGAATACTTTTGCACAGTATCCACAAGTTATGGCAAATCTTCTTGTTAAAATTAAAGACAAAGTGATAAATAATAGAGCAGAACTTCAAAAATATGTTTCAGAATATAAAGATGCATTAAATAGAGTTACTGATAATAGACAAAAGCCATATGTTGAAAATATATTAAATGATATGCAAAAGAATGGTCTTTATTTAGCTACATTTAGTTTTGATGGGAAAAATGCAGGGAAATTAAATGGAACTAAAGCCGGAGTTGATGAATATAGCTTAGATGGTGGAAAAACATATAAGTTAGTTAAAGAAGATTCACAGCAGCTAACTAAAGAACAGTTAGATTCTATAACTTCTGAAAATGGAATACTAATTAGAGTAAAAGGAACAGATAGTGCAAATCTAATTTCTATAAAAAAAGCAGCTAATATAAATGTAACTAACAATGATGAAGAAAATTTAATCTTTGGATTAGATAAGAGTATGGAATTTTCATATGATAATGGTGTAACTTGGACAAAATATAATGGAGATAATCTACCTGATATTAGTAAAGATAGGACATTATTAGTGCGCAGAGCAGCAACAGGTAATACAGTAGCTAGTAACATAACAAAGCTAGTATTTACAAATAATGAACTTCCAAAAGGATTTATACTTCATAAAGATATGACAGTAGATAGCTATTCAAGTCAGCAAGATAATGGATCTGCTGCAACAAAGGCTATTGATGGTAACGTAAAGACAATATGGCATACAAAGTGGAATGGAAGCGATAAGCATCCGTTTATAACTTTAAAGCTTAATAAAGAATATGATATCTCAAAATTAACTTACCTTCCAAGACAAGCAGGTAACTATAATGGGAATATAACAGAGTATAAGATATCTACAAGTTTAGATGGAAAGAACTTTACTGAAGTAGCAAGTGGTTCATGGGCTAATAATAGAGCAATGAAAACAGCAGAGTTTAAGGCAACTAAAGCTCAGTATGTTAAACTTGAAGTTATTCAAGGGGTAAATGGATATGCATCAGCTACGGATATAAGCTTATATACAAATTAATAAAAGATAAGTTAAGAGAAACCAGTTATATAACTGGTTTCTTTTTTTGTTTTAACTAATTTTTAATTTAAAAAGATGGGTTATATTGGCTACTAAAATTTATTTATCAGAGTTTAATATAAAAATTATCTAATTAAAAATATTTCAATACTAAAAAGTCCACATCCAATGCTAACCATAATATCAACAATTCCATAAATACTGCATAAAGTGAAGCTTATAAATGCACTGTGCTTTTCTTTTTTCTTAGAAAAAACCTCAGGGAATTCTTTTATGAAAAGAAATATTTTTATAAATAATCCTAATGCTAGGGATAAATAGGCTAGTTTGACCATATAAAGTTCTCCTTTAAGTTAAATAATAAGAAAGATATATTATTAAAAACATAGATTTAAAATTTACGCTAAATTAAGAAGCTTTCTATAAAATAATTAGAAAAGAAACAGGTTAATGCAATTATAGTAAATTTAAGTGAAGTAGCAAATACACTCATAGATACTTTATAACATACTGATTCATCTTCATTCCATATCTCAATAATAGAGTCCTTCAATTCAAAAAGTCTCATTAATACAACAATAAGTATAAAAATATACAATAAAATAATAAACATTGTAATACACTCCTATGATAAAATAACTTAATTTCAATTTTAACATAATATTAAATAAATTCCAGAATTATGTTATTATCTAATGGTATAAATAGATTTATATAATTTATAAAGGGGTAGGGGATTAAAAGATATGGAAAATAAAATACTTATAATTGAAGATGAAGCAGACATCCAAAATATATTAAGGTATGCTTTTATGAAGGAAAAATTTAAAGTTAGATGTGCTTCATGTGGAATAGATGGTATAGAAATATGTGAAGATTTTAGTCCAGATATAATAATGTTAGATTTAATGTTGCCAGATATAAGTGGATTTGAGGTTTGCAAAAGATTAACAGAATATAATATACCAATAATTATGTTAACTGCAAGAAATGATATAGTGGATAAGGTTCTTGGATTAGAACTTGGAGCAGATGATTATATAACAAAACCTTTTGATATAAGAGAATGTATTGCAAGAGTTAATGTAGCATTAAGGAGATTGCAAAAAAATAAATCAAGGTATGAATATATAGATAAAGAGGAAAAGCTAACTGAAATTACTATAGATAATATAAAAATAGTTAAAAACTCAAGAAAGGTATTTATAGATAATACAGAAGTTAAATTAAAGCCAAAAGAAATGAGTCTACTACTATATTTGATAGATAACAGAAATATAGCAGTTTCAAGAGAACAGATAATGGACAAAGTGTGGGATGATGATTATGATGGAGACTTTAGAACTGTTGATGTTCATATAAGAAGACTTAGGCAGAAGCTTAATAACAAGGATATTATAGAAACTATCTTTGGTATTGGCTACATGCTAAAGGGGTAATTATATGAAAGTTAAACATAAATTTGGAGCGGGATTTATAGCTGTATTTTTAATTTCTTTCATAGTATTTAATTACTTCATAAATAGAACATTTGATAATTATATTAAAAATCAAATAAAAGTAGAGATGGAAAGCGCGTATAAAAGTGCTTATAGAATTATAAATAGATACTTTCAAAATAATGATTTAGAAATTAAGGAAAGTATATTTGATAAGAATTCCCCAGAGCTTGCAACTCAGATAAATGAAGAAAATAATTGTCAGATAGATATCTACAATACAGAAGGAAGCAAGGATTATTCTTATGAAAATAATGATACGGAGATTTATATAGATAAGGAAAAACTTAAAAAGTCGTTAAATGATTCAAAAGAAAATAAATTATCTTTAAATATATACACAAAAGATAATAAAGTAACTTCAAGTATTACATTTCCTTTGTACATTAAAGGAAATTACTTAAAAATAATATCTTTAAGTAAAGATTTTACTGAGAATTATAAAAGTTTAATTAACCTTATGGGAATATGGAAAACTCTAACTGTAATTATATTTATTTTAATACTGATTTCAAGCTATATATTATGCAGCAAAATAATTAAGCCGTTAGATATATTAAAATCTTTATTTAAGAAAGTTGAAGATGGAGATTTAAATGTAAGAAGTGATATAAAATCTAAGGATGAAATAGGCGACCTATCAATTGGATTCAACAATATGAATGAGAGAATACAAAATCAGATAGATGCAATAAATAATGAAAAAGATAAGGTTATAGTTTTAGAGAAAAATCGTAGAGAGTTTTTTAATAATGTAACTCATGAACTTAAGACACCTTTAACTACTATATCAGGTTATGCACAAATTCTTAAAGATCCTGATTTTAATGATATAGAATTTAAAGAATTAGCTTTAGAGAGAATAGAAAAAGAAAGTGATAGAATGCATAGAATGGTTAAGGAACTTATAGATATTTCAAAGGATAATCTGGATATAGATAGTGACTCTATGGAAATATTATGTGTAGATAGATTTATAGAAGTAATAGTAAAAGATTTATTAATAAAAGCTAAGAAAAATAATATAAATATTATCTATAACCTAGAAAAGGTTAAACTAGTATGCTCTTCAGAGGATTTAAAGAGAATTCTTATAAATATAATAGATAATGCTATTAATTATTCTAAGCCTAATAAAGATATTAATATTAATCTTTCAAAAGATGATGGATATTTAGAATTAGTAGTTACGAATTCTAGTGAACTAATTAGTGAAGAGGGAATTAGTAAAGTATTGGAACCATTCTATAGATATAATATAAAAAAATCAAAAGATATAGGTGGAAATGGACTTGGACTTTATATAACACAGGGAATAGTTAAAAAGTATAATGGAGATATAAAGTTTAGATATGATGAAAAGCTTATGGAAGCAAAAGTAGTTATTAAAATGGAATGTAATAAAAAACTTTGATTGGAAACATTTTGGCAATATAATTTAATATTTTGGTAAAATCCTACTATTATTATTGAAATATAAATAATAGATTGGAGCGGGGGAATATGATAATTAGGGGTAAAGGGAATATGATAAGGTCTGGAGTAATAATAACTATGGTAATAGCTATGTTATTCACTATAGGATGTAATAGTCCAAAAAGTATTGAGGAATCATCAATACTTTCAGAAAATGTAAAGGAAGATTCAAATAAAAATGATTTTAAAGTAGTATCAAAAGAAGAATATAAAATTACTGATAATAAAATACTTGATGCAATAATATATGGATTTACAGGTATAGAATATTTAATGAGAGATGATGGGATTTATGCGAAATTGTATAAAGATGATGATGAAGCGGATAATGAATCAGGTTACAAATCAACAAAGGAGAAGTTATTATTCAAAAATGGAGAGGTAAAGATAGATCCAGATGGAGAAGTTACTAAGTCAGTTCATAAAAGGAATAATAGTTCGCATGAAATTTATGAGGAATTTGATGGATATGCAGTAAAGAATCTGTTAAATGAGAGTTGGCGTGAAGAGAAGAATATAATAGTAGAAAATATAACTCTATATAATGAAGAAGCTGATATAGATAATAAGAAGAATTCTAAAGAAAAGAAATCTAATATTAAAGAAAAAATATCAATAGATATATCAGATGAGATAAGTTATTATCACACTATTGGAATTATAAATAATAAATTATTATATGCAAGTGGAGAAGAGAGCGGACAATTTGCAAATGAGATAGGGAAAATTGATTTAGTTACAGGGCAATTTGAAGATACTATTAAGGTAGATCCATACAGCCAAGCAGTTATAATAGATGAAAATACAATTGCATTAAGTACTATATCCTCAGAATATGTAGATTTAAATATTTTTAATTTAAATAAGAAAACTTATGATACTATAATTAAAAATAAAAATATTTGGGATATGGGAGTAAGCAAAAACAAAGAAAAGATTTATTATACTGAGAAAAGAGATAATAAAAGCGTTGTATATGTTGTATCTATTTCAGGAGAGAATAAAGGTGAGCTATGTAAGGTTTATGAAAATAGCAATAATGAGGAGTTTACAGTAGATATTAGTACTGATGGAAAAGAAGTTTATGTTTTTTTACATGGAGCTGAACCTAAAATAATAAAATATAAATTAAATAAATAATATAAGAAAATTTTTAAGATGAGTAGATAGAGTATACCGATAAGTATATTTATCTACTTATTTTTTGGATTTTTCATATTTTAATATGTATCTAAAATGTTAATTTATTAACTAAATATTCAAAAATAGCATAAAAATATACATATTTATAGTTAAATATTAAAAGAAAATGGTTAAAATAAACTATTAATTTACTTCATAAAGAAAAGATTCAAAAAAATTACAGATGGGCTTTGATACAGTATTTATTATATTAATACAGTGTTTATGTATAGTCTACTTTTAAAAGAATATATTACATTAGTAAATATTAAAAGTGAATTGAAAAATTATCACATTACTAGGATTAAAGCCACCTTATGGTTTAGTATTATAAATTAAGAAATTATATGTAACTATGGATTATATTATGGAAGTGTATTAGTTAAGAATTGATATCAATTATACTGTATTGAAAAAAACACAAAATTTACAAAAAACACCACGGAATACATATGTATTCAACAGAAAAACATATGAGAAAATGATAAAAAAAACAGAGTATTTTTATGATTGATTTAATATGATAAAAAATTTTCAAAAAATATATAATTTAGTGACTCCATCTTTGATAGAATAGAAACAAGAAAAAAAGGGGGCGTTAAAAATGAGAAAGAAAAAAATCATAGGAGCAATAGTGATGCTTGGATTAACAGCATCATTATTTGTAGGATGTGGAGGTAGCAATACAGAATCATCAGGAAAGTCAGCAGAAACTTTAAAGTTAACATCAGGTGGGGCTCTTAAGACTATTGATTCTGTTAAAGCAACAGATGAAGTTTCTCATAGTGTAACTCAAAATACACAAGAAACATTACTTGTATACAATGATAATAAACCAGTACCAGGTGCTGCAGAATCTTATGATAAGAGTAAGGATGGTAAGACTTATACATTCCATTTAAGAAAAGGATTAAAGTGGAGTGATGGAAAGGAACTTACTGCAAAGGATTTTGAATATTCATGGAAGAGGTTGCTAGACCCTAAGGTTGCATCACAATATGCATTCTTCTTATTTAAAGTAAAAAATGGTGAAAATTATTTTAATGGTAAAGCTAAAGTTGAAGATGTTGGAATAAAGGCAACAGATGATAATACATTAGTTGTTACACTTGAAAATCCAGTACCATACTTTGACCAATTAGTTGCATATCCAAATCTGGCACCGCAAAGAAAAGATATAGTAGAATCACAAGGTGACAAATATGGAAGTGATCCATCAAAGCTTGTTTATAGTGGACCATTTACAGTATCAAATTGGCAAAAGGGATCTAAATTTGAACTTAAAAAGAATCCTAATTACTGGAATGCAAAGGATGTAAAATTAAACGAAGTAGATTTTATGGAGCTTACAGAACAAAGTACTATATACCAAATGTTTACTAATAACCAATTAGATGTAATGGGCGGACAAGGAGAATTCTTAGCTAAACTTCAACAAGGTGCAAAGGATGGTAAATGGAATGAAGTTACAGGAACTGCACCAAGTGTATTCTATGGTCAATATAATATAAAGAGTAAAAATAAGGCATTAAGTAATCCTAAGGTAAGACTTGCATTATCAATTGCATCTGATAGAGAAGGATATACTAAAGATGTATTAAAAAGAGCTATTCCAGCATATGGATTAGTTCCACAAGGAATAGCAGTTGGAGATGTTGATTATCGTGATAAGGTAGAACAACCTTTAAAGAAGGTTATGAATGAAGATCCAAAAAAATTATTAATAGAAGGATTAAAGGAAGCTGGATTAGATCCAGATCCAGCAAAACATACTTTTAAATTCTTACTACAAACTAGCGATGCAACAGCAAAGAGTCAAGGTGAATTTATGCAAAACACATGGAAACAAAAGCTTGGTGTTAATATAGAATTAGTTACTGCAGCAGATTTCTCAGATTTCTTAACTAAGTTAGACAATGGAGATTTTGAA
Organism: Clostridium sardiniense; assembly: GCF_019753795.1. NCBI lineage: Bacteria > Bacillati > Bacillota > Clostridia > Eubacteriales > Clostridiaceae > Clostridium > Clostridium sardiniense. The sequence goes on from NZ_JAIKTU010000001.1 coordinate 168,860, forward strand.
ATTGCAAGTGCAGGATGGGGAGCAGACTTTAATGACCCAATAACATTCCTTGATTTGTTTGGAAAATCAAATACAAATAACACAGGTAAATATAATGATGCAAAAGTAAATGAATTATTAGAAAAATTAAATACTGAAACTGATAATAATAAGAGACTTGAGATGTATAAAGAGATTGAGCAAATAGAAGTAGTTAAGAATCCAGCTGTGACTCCTACTTACTATAAAGATATCCATTCATTCCAAAAGAAGAATGTAAAGGGATTACAACTTCCTAAATTTGGGGGGACATATCAATTAAGATGGACATCTATAGGAGAGTAATCTAGAAATTTGAGGAGGAGACCACATGGTTAAGTATCTTTTAAAAAGACTGGCTTTAATGATAGTTACTTTATTTGTAATAGCTACTGCAACATTTTTCTTAATGAACAGTATGCCAGGAAATCCAGTAACATCTCAAGCAAAGAAATTGCCAGCAGAAATTGCGAAAAATATGGAAATTAAATATGGATTAGATAAACCTGTTACTGAAAGATATATGGTATATATGAAGAATCTTTTAAAAGGAGATTTAGGTGATTCTTTCGTAACACCAGGGATGAGTGTAAAAGATAAATTAAAAGACAACTTTCCAGCATCAGTCAGGATAGGTTTACAATCTGTAGCCTTTGGGTTAGTAATTGGTGTATTACTTGGGATTTTAGCAGGATTTAAAAAGGAAACTCCAATAGATTATGTGGTTATGTTTATAGCAATACTCGGTGTATCAATACCGAGTTTTGTTTTAGCTACATTAATACAATTAGTAATTGGAGGATCTCATGGAATTCCTATTGCAGGATGGTATGATAGTTCAATACCCTTTATAGAGCAGTTTAAATTTACAATATTACCTACAATAGCATTAAGTTTTGCAGGAATAGCAACATATGCAAGATATATGAGAGCATCAGTACTAGAGGTTGTAAGCCAAGATTACATCTTGACAGCTAAGGCGAAGGGATTATCTTCATGTGCTATTTCAATGAAACATATTTTAAGAAATGCTATATTACCAATAATCACAATACTAGGACCTCAAATTGCAACAATAATTACAGGTACAGTTGTAATTGAAAGAATATTTGCTATACCAGGGATAGGTAATGCTTTAATTGATGCGATTTATGCTAAGGATTATAACATTATAATGGGCTTAACAGTTTTCTTTTCAGCTCTTTATATTCTTTCAATATTAATTGTTGATATTTTATATAGTGTTATAGATCCACGTATTAAGATTGAGGGAAAGTAGGGATTTATGTATGGCAGAAATAAGTAGGGATAAATTTAAAATTGTAGGGATAGATAAAACAAAATCAGAAAGTATTGTAAGACCAAATTTAACATATTGGCAAGATGCTTGGAGGAGACTTAAGAGAAATAAGGTAGCACTAGTATCATTAATAGTTTTAATAGTAATTGTATTGATGTGTGTAATTCAACCACTAATAGCAGGTGAAAATTATGCTGTTCAAAATATGGGTGAGATGAATCAAGGACCTTCAGCAAAACATTTCTTTGGAACAGATAATCTTGGAAGAGATTTATTTGATAGATTATGGATTGGTGGTAGAGTATCTTTAATTATTGCATTTGTTGGTACGTTAATTGAATGTTTAGTTGGAATAATATATGGCGGCATAAGTGGATACTTTGGTGGACGTGTAGATAATGTAATGATGAGAATTGTTGAAATACTAAATAGTATTCCATATTTAATTATAGTTATATTAATTGCAGTAAGACTTGGAAATGGTATACTTCCACTTTTAATTGCATTATGTATTACTGGATGGACTGGGATTGCAAGAATGGTTCGTGGACAAGTTATGCAACTAAAGGAATCAGAATATGTAATGGCAGCAAAAACTTTAGGTGCAAGTCCACTTTGGATTATATTTAAACATATGATACCAAATTCACTTGGAATAATAATAGTTTATATAACTTTTGATATACCAAGTTATATATTTGCTGAAGCATTTTTAAGTTTTATAGGACTTGGAATTCAACCTCCAGAAACAAGTTGGGGTGCTATGGCATCAGCAGGACAACAGGTTATGTTATTCTACCCAAGTCAGCTTATATTCCCATCACTAGCTATTGCTATAACAATGTTAGCATTTAATTTATTAGGTGATGGATTAAGAGATGCGTTAGATCCTAAATTAAGACAATAAAAGGATTCGGTATAGGAGGAAAAGAAATGTCAAAGATACTTGAAGTAAAAGACTTAAAGGTGTTATTTCACACTTATGCTGGAGAAGTTAAGGCAGTTAGAGGAGTTAGCTTTGATTTAGAAGCTGGCGAAACTTTAGCTATAGTTGGAGAATCAGGTTGTGGTAAAAGTATAACAGCTAAATCATTAATGAAATTACTACCTACTCCACCAGCTGAGATAGATAAAGATTCAAAGATTATATTTAATGGAAAAGATGTATTATCTTTAAATAAAAAGGAACTTCAAAAACTTAGAGGGGGAGATATAAGTATGATCTTCCAAGATCCTATGACTTCTCTAAACCCAACAATGAAGATTGGAAAACAAATAATAGAAGTTCTCAAAATACACAGAGGTATGAATAAAAAGGATGCTACAGAAGAAGCAATTAGACTATTAAAATTAGTTAACATTCCTAATGCTGAAAGTAGAATAAATCAATATCCATTTGAATTCTCAGGTGGTATGAGACAAAGAATGATGATTGCCATAGCACTTGCTTGTAATCCTAAGGTGTTAATAGCAGATGAGCCTACAACAGCCTTAGATGTAACCATCCAAGCACAAATTATGAATCTTATAAATGATTTAAAAGAGAAGCTTGGAACATCTGTAATTCTTATAACTCATGATTTGGGAGTTGTTGCAGAATTCTCAGATAAGATACAGGTAATGTATGCTGGAATAGTAGTTGAAAGAGGAACGGTTGAAGAGATATTTACTGATGCAAAACATCCATATACTTGGGCGTTATTAAAGTCTATGCCAACTTTAGATACTGAACATAAGGGAGAATTATATTCAATAAGTGGAACTCCACCAGATTTATTAAATCCACCAATTGGATGTCCATTTGCAGCAAGATGTGAGTATGCAATGGAAATATGTAAAGAAGAGATGCCAGAAGAAACAATAATTACAGATTCTCATAAGGTAAACTGCTGGCTTATGCATGAAAATGCACCAAAGGTAGAATCACCTTTAAAGAAGGGGGTTTAAGCTAATGAGCAAAGAAATACTTTTAGAAGTTAAAGATTTAAAAAAATATTTTAGTGTAGGAAAAGATAAGACGCTAAAAGCAGTAGATGGAGTTAGTTTTACCATAAATAAAGGAGAAACATTAGGATTAGTTGGTGAATCAGGATGTGGAAAAACAACTTGCGGAAGAACTGTAATGGGCCTTTATGATGCAACAGGTGGCGAAGTAATATTAGACGGGAAAAATATTGCTAAGTTTAGCAATAAAGAAAAAAGAGCTAATTCTAGGACATGTCAAATGATTTTCCAAGACCCATATGCTTCATTAGATCCTCGTATGACAGTTGGCGATATTATAGCAGAAGGTATAGATATACATAAGCTATATACTGGAGAGGCGAGAACAAAAAAGATATATGAGTTATTAGAACTTGTTGGTCTTAACAAAGAGCATGCATCAAGATTTGCTCATGAGTTTTCAGGTGGACAAAGACAACGTATAGGAATAGCAAGAGCACTTGCAGTAGAGCCTAAATTTATTGTATGTGATGAGCCAATCTCTGCTCTTGATGTTTCAATTCAAGCACAGGTTGTAAATTTATTAATTGATTTACAAAGAAGAATGGGGTTAACATATCTTTTTATTGCCCATGATTTATCAATGGTAAGACATATATCAGATAGGGTTGGAGTTATGTATCTAGGAAATCTTATGGAGATTTCTGAAAGTAATAAGGTGTATGAACATCCATTACATCCATATACTAAAGCTCTTATGTCATCTATACCATTACCTGAATATAGCAATGAAAAAAGAGATGATAGAATAGTATTAGAAGGTGAAGTAAGCAGTCCTATAAATCCTAAACCAGGATGTAGATTTGTAAGTAGATGTAAGTATGCAAAGGATATTTGCTCAAAGGAACAACCTAAATTAAAGGAAGTAGAGAAAGGGCATTTTGTTGCTTGTCATCTATATAATTAATAAGAGCGGTTTCATACCATAAATAGAATTAGTGTTATATCATTAATAAACTACATTTATATAATGATATAACACTTTAAATTTACTATATAAAATAAAGGAGAGTTACTTAAATTAAACATAGTCTGAATTTAGTAATTCTCCTTTTTATCTTAGTTATATTAAAAAATTATCTTGGAATAAATCCAATTTTCTTTTGCATTTTTCTAAGAGTTTTATTTGCTACATATGATGCTTTTGAAGCCCCTTCTTTATAAATAGCTTCTAAAGCTTTCTTATCTTTAAGAAGTTCATTAACTTTTGCTTGAATTGGAGCAAGTTCATTTACTAAAGCTTCTGCAACATCTGCTTTAAGCTCTGCATATCCTTTGCCTTCATATTTTTTTACTAAAGTTTCAGGACTCTTTTCTGTTATTGCAGACAAAATGTTTAAAAGATTTTTAACACCAGGTTGATCATCTGTATAATTAACAATTCCAAGACTGTCAGTTACGGCTCTTGAAATTTTCTTTCTTATAACATCTGGTGGATCCATGATTAAGATAAATGAATTTAAGTTATCATCTGATTTTGACATTTTCTTAGTTGGCTCTTGTAGATTCATTATCTTAGCACCAGTTTTAGGAACATATCCATCTGGTATTTTAAATGTAGGGCTGTAAGTATTATTAAATCTTGCAGCTATATCTCTTGCAAGTTCTAAATGTTGGATTTGGTCTTTACCAACAGGAACTAAATCAGTTTGATATAATAATATATCAGCTGCCATAAGTACAGGATATGTAAATAATCCTGCTCCTACTGAATCTCCGGCTTTCTTTGATTTATCCTTATATTGAGTCATTCTTGAAAGTTCTCCAATATATGAATTACAAGTTAAAAGCCATGCTCCTTCTGAATGAGCTGGTACATGAGATTGAATGAAAAGAGTATTCTTTTCAGGATCAATTCCACATGCTAAATATATTGAAAGAAGTTCTAATGTTCTTCTTCTTAAATCTGCAGGTTTTTGAGGAACTGTTATTGCATGTAAATCTACAACGCAGAAGTAACTGTTATATTCATCTTGAAGTTTCACCCAATTTTTTATAGCTCCAAGATAGTTACCTATTGTAAGGTCTCCTGAAGGCTGAATTCCACTAAAGATGACTTTTTTAGCTTCGCTATTTTCCATAGTGCTTCACTCCTTAATTTAAACTAAAGTCATAATATAAATTATAATTGGTATTGCCTAGTAATGTCAATTTGTATGTACTATGTAAATAGGCAGTTTACTTATATTATTTAGATATATATGGTACTTTGAACATATAAAAAATGCTTAGGTAAAATAATAAAACCTAAGCATTTGTGGGAATATTAATAATTAAAATTAGATAATAGATAGTAAACTTTGTAATAGACTTTACTGGTATATAGTGAGCTTTATAATGATCTTTAATTATAATTTTTCTATTCCTTTGACTGTGTGCCTGATGGGAAGAAAAAGTTACCGCTAATATGGGATTCTTTAAAATCTTGTTTACTATTAGTTTGATTATTACTTTCACTGTTATTTTGATTGTTATTTTGTGAATCAGTATAATTACCAAATACATAGGAGCCGCTTGATTCATCTTGATCACTACAATTATTAGTTTCATTTTGGTTATTATAATTATTATTGCTGTCTAAAGTACTTTGATTATTAGGATAATTTCCATTGCTAGAGTTAATTTGATTATTATAATTGTTCTGGTTATTTAAAATACTTTGAGCATTAGGGTAATTCCTATTGTTAAAGTTGTTTGGAGTAGTTGCACCATTATTAGTAGTACTATTAAAGTAATTTTGATTACCATAAATGTTTTGATTGATTTGATTGCCTTGACTACTTGGGATACCTTGATTATCCGAGTTGCCTTGATTAATTGGGTTACCATAATTATTTGGATTGCCCTGAGTGTTTGAGATACCTTGATTATTCGGGTTACCCTGAGTGTTTGGGGCACCTTGATTATTCGGGTTGCCCTGATTGTTTGGAGTATCATGATTATTCGGGTTGCCCTGATTGTTTGGAGTATCATGATTATTTGGATTGCCCTGATTGTTTGGGTTACCATAATTATTCGAGTTGCCCTGAGTGTTTGAGATACCTTGATTATTAGGATTGCTTTGATTAATTGGGCTACTTTGATTATTCGAGTTGCCTTGATTAGTCGGGTTATCATGATTATTAGAAGCACATTGATTATTTGCTGGAGTATTTACGTTTCCAGCAGCTTGAGCCTTTAAATTTTTATTCCATCTATAATAGTAAATAGCAAATGTTATAAATGGCATTATACCAAGTAGTACTAAAGCAATTAATTGATAATATTTTAAAAAGTCAAAGAAGATATAATGATTTTTTGTAATAAAAAATGCACATATATAGGCAATTATCGAATAAACAATGGCATATACCCTTTTGTTTGAGAACTTATCTTTATAAAGATAAAGTATAGCAACAGCACAAAGAACATATTTAAGAAACCATAAACAAGTTGTCTTTGATATAAATAATAAATCACCAAATTCTATAAACCCTTGAAGCTCTATACGCTGAGTTCTTAAAAATTCAGGATAATATATATTACTAGCTCTTAAGGGACCAAAGGTTGTAACAGCAGATGTAACACTTGCTACTGAAATGAATACAATAATTAATCCAGCTATAAGAGTAAATTTACTTAGCTTTTCCTTTTTCTCTACATATTTTAAGAATGGAAAAGTAACTGCTGTCGAACAAAAAGAACCAAGTATAAGTAGTATACATAGAATAAACTCTTTATTTATCCCAAGGCCCATTATAGGTAAAAGATAAGTGTAATGTTGATATGAGAAGGTAAATAACTCAACAATAAACATTGTTGAGAATACAAGTATAATGGTAACTGTTATTACAATTAATAATGTTTCAAGTCTTCTTGTAATTAAATAAGCAGCAGGTATTATAAAAAATAGTAAACTATACCAAATTGGTGTTTCGATAAATATATTAGAATGTATTGAATCACTTTGAGCTGCAGTAGATTCAATTGATGTTAAAAATAGTGTAAGTGCAAAAATAAAAATAAATATATTACCAATATTTTTAGGATATGCTCCTTTAAATATTAACTTAATATCGAAAGTATTTGTCTTTTTACATACATATATAATGAAGTATAAATAAGCTAAGTAAATAATTCCTGCAATAATTCCAGCAATCCATGTATCAGCACCCCCCATACTAATAAAAATGGAAGAATAACTTCTTAAACCTATAAATGAAACAACGCATATAAAAAATAAATAATGTTTGCTTGATAGTTTATTCATTAAATCACCTCTAAAACTCTAAGTTACAACATTCAAGTATAGTATTAGCAAAATAATGAATATTAAACATTTCTGGAGGAATAATATTTTTAGGTGATGCAGATGAAAAATAATTTAGAAATAATCAAAGAAAGATTTAAAGATAGCTTTGATGTCAAGTATAGAGAAATTAATGGACCTTTAGGTAAGACAACATTAGTTTTTATTGATAATCTTTGTAGTACACAATTTCTTAGTGACTACATTGTAAGTCCAATAAGAAGTAAAAAGGTAAGATGTCAAAGCCTTGAAGATCTAATTACTAATGTATTAGAAATTAATATTGCAAACTTTGTAGAGAACAAAACAAGTATAGATGATGCAATGCTTCATATAGTTTCAGGAGATGTTGTCATATTTGTTGAAGGCTATGAAGAAATGATTTATTGCGAAGTTAAAGGTTATGTAAGAAGAGGTGTTGGAGTCCCTCTTACTGAATCAGTAGTAAAGGGTCCAAGAGAAGGTTTTAATGAATTATTTGTTGATAACATAGCACTTATTAGAAGAAGAATAAAAAATCCAGATCTTAAGTTTGAACCTATATATGTAGGTGATAAAAGCCAAACAGTTGTATGTGTAGCGTATATAAAGGAAGTTGCGCCAGACAATTTAATAAATTACATAAAAAGTGTTATTAAAAATATGGATATGGAGTTTATATTAGATACTAATTATGTAGAAAGCCAACTTAGAGAATCAAATTCAGCATTTGACACTATTGGATATACAGAAAAGCCAGATGAAGCAGCTTCTAAGATAATGGAAGGAAGAGTAGCTGTATTAGTTGATGGTACACCATTTGTAATAACAGCTCCATATTTTTTTATAGAGAATTTTCAAGCACCAGATGATTATTATTTGAATAAAACCTATACTAATTTTACAAGGGTAATAAGATGGATGGCATTCGTTTTTGCAACTTTTATACCAAGTATGTATGTTGCAATTATAACTTATCACCCTTCTCTTATACCATCATTATTTTTATTTAGATTAGCAGTTTCAAGGGCTGGTGTGCCACTATCAACAGTAGTAGAAGTTCTGGTCATGATTTTTGCATTTCAGATAATTAAAGAAGCTGGACTTAGACTTCCACAGCCAATTGGGGGAGCTATGAGTATTGTTGCAGCTCTTATTTTAGGAGATGCAGCAGTTGGAGCTGGTATTGCATCTAGGATAACTATAATAGTTGTAGCCCTTAGTACATTAAGCTATTTCTTAGTACCAAAGCTTTATGGAGCTTTATCAATTTGGTCTGTTATATTTGTAATAGTAGCAGGATTTTATGGACTTCCAGGAGTATTTATTACTTTCCTTATATTCTTAACAAGACTTGCAGATTTAAAATCAACTGGATATTCTTATCTATTCCCAATTGGAAGTATAGATACATTTAAATTTAAGGATGTAATATACAGAGGAAGACTTGATAGAATATCTAAGAAGATAATTGGGGAGGGAAAGGAATATGAAAAAGAATGGAAAAAGAATATTTAGTTTAATATTAATAATTCTTATGGTACCTACTATATTATCTGGATGCTTTAATTATAATGAAATAAATCAAATAACATTTGTAACAAGTGCAATTTTTGATATTGATGATACAGGAAATGTTATATTGTATTTAGACTCTATGAGACCATATAGAAATACAAGTGAAAGTTCAGATAATGGTAAGAGAGTGATATATAAAGGTGTTGGTAAGACAGCACTTGAAGCTATAAGAGATGTAAATATGGCTTCAAGTTATAAAATTAACTTTACTCAAAATAGAGCATTAATATTTACTGAAGCTGCTGCAAAACAAGGGATAAATAAATTTTTAAATTTAATAAATAACGATCAGGAATTCCAAGTAAAACCATATGCATTTGTATACTTTGGAGATGTTAAAAATTTAATTGATATTAGTCAAAATGATGAGGAGTATATAGGACTATTTTTAAATGATTTAGTTGATAAAAATAAAAAAAATCCAAGGAGTATAATAAGTAACATAAATGACTATATAGTAGACTCAGAAATAGGAAATAATTATGCAGTGATGAGTGGGTTAGAAATTAGAAAAGATGTTGTAGACCAAAGAGTTGAGTTATCTGGTGGAGTACTTATGAGAGATAATAAAATGATTGAAAAAATAGATGTTACAGATGGAATGAGCTACAATTTTTTAATGGATAAAATAAAAACAGGAACATTAGAAATAGCAAATCCTCAAATGAATGAGGGATTCGTAACACTAGAGATCTTAAATAGCAAGACAAAGACAAACGTTGAATATAAAGATGATAAAGTTACGCTTAATAAAAAGATAAAAGTAAAGGCTGTAATTGCTGAGGCACAAGGAAGATTTGTTGTTTCTAAGGAAGCATTAGATACTTTGAAAGCTAAAGCTGAACAAAATATAAAAGATTATCTTGAACAATTTTTTTATGGCTTTATTGATAAAGATATAGATATTTTGCAAGTTGAAAGACTATTAGAAATTAAATATCCACAGAAAGTTATAGAGGATGTATTATCAAAAATTGATTTTAATTTAGATGTAGAAATAAATATTCAAGGTGGAGATAGAGTAGAAAGTAGTCTTGTTTAATTTGAAAAATATGCTATTGTTAGATAGATTTAGATAAATTATAAAGTGATATTATAGACTATATGTGAATTAGTCTATAATGTCACTTATTTTTTTATTATAAAATATAATTATATGTATAAAACTATTAGTAATAGAGTTAATTAATAGAAATATAATATAAGATAGAGAGGTTTAAAACTTTTTAACTAGATAATCAACAGGACAAGTATTTAATTTGGAGAAAGGGAAGAAAAATTGTGGATAGAAAAAAATTAAACTCCTTAATTAAAAGAGAAGAAGGACAAAAATTAGATTTTAAGTTAAAACTAGACCTATTAACTGACAATGGTAAAAAGGAATTTGCAAAGGATATATGTGCAATTGCAAATTGTAATGGTGGAAGAGGATATATTGTTGTTGGAGTAAGGGATAAAAGTAAGATGATAGAGGGAATAAAAGAAGAGGACATGTTTACAGAAGAGAAAGTCCAACAGATTATATCATCAAGATGCGATCCACCTATTCCTATTATTGTTGATTTTCTTAAGGTAGATAGCAAGACTGTTGCTATAATTACAATATGTGATGGTCAGCAGAGACCATATCAAATTAAAGAACATGGAATATTTTATACAAGAAGAGGTTCAATAACAGATGTTATGAGAAGAAGTGAACTTATTGCAGCCTTTGAAGATAATATGGAACTAACAGTTGAAACCACAAGTGTTATAAGAAGTAATATTAATATGCTAGATGAAAATTTACTAAAGTTATATTTTAGGCAAAAAGGAATAGAACTTAATAAAGATAATAAAGAGTTTTTACTTCAAAGTGCAGGCATAATTAATTTTGTTGATAGATTAAATGGGTATAGATGCACTTATGGTGGATTACTTGTGTTTTCAGAGGTTAATAATTTATGCATCCCAAATAATATGATAAAGATAGTCAATAAATCAAAAAATCAAAGCAAAAGAAATAAGGGAAACAATAAGTGTGATAGTTCTGATATTAGAATAGTACAAGGTAGTCTACTTACAATGGTAGATAAAGCAGAAAAAGAAATAAATAGTATTATGCCAAGTAACTATCCATCATGTACGATTGTAGAAGCTATAAAAAATGCTATTTTGTATAGAGAGTATACAGAAATTAATAAGATTATAGAGGTAGTCATTACTGATAAAAGTGTAGCAATTACAAGTCCTGGTGATTTTATAGATAAAACAGTTGATTTTAATAAGTTATCCTGCAGCAAAAGAAACATGTGGATATATGAGAAATTAATAAGCTTAGATAAACAAAAGAGATTTTTAAATGATGGGAATGGTTTATCCAGAATTAAGAGTGCCTTTAAAGGTAAAAATAGAGTAAGATTCATTAATTCTAAATCGCAGAATTCATTTAAAGTTATACTGCCTGGAACTTTTTAAAATATTTATCTATAAAATGATAAAACTTTTATTAAAATTAGGATTAAATTTAAAATGATGAATATAATGTAATATAACTATAAATAAGGGGTGGTCCTAATGATTCAAGTATTTTGTAACAGGAGAGGTTCAGGAAAGACAAAGAAACTAATTGAACTTGCAAATACTCATTTAGATAAAGTTAGAGGAGATTCAGTATATATAGACGATGATTCAAGATACATGAGGCAGGTAGATAGAAAGATAAGGTTTATATCCACAGAAGAATTTGGAGTAAATGATTGCGAGAGTTTTTATGGAATGCTTTGTGGTGTTATTGCAGAAAATTATGATGTAGAGAATATTTATATTGATGGTTTACTTGGTATTGTTTCATGTTCAATTCAGGAAACTTCTAGTTTGTTTAAAAGATTAAGATCACTTTCAGCCAGATTCAATATTAATATATTCATAAATATAAATTATGAATTCAAAGAGGATATTCCAGAGTTCATAAGAGCTCACGTTAGAGATCACGTTGCGTAGGTTTGTTTAATTTTGAAATAGTTATTTATGAAAACAATTACTTTGTATTAAAGAATTTGAATTAGAAATACACTTGAGTATATTAGCATGGGATATAAATCAAGATAATCATATATTAATAGTAAAATATAAATTACTATCTAAAATTAGAGATACTATAGGCTTTTATTACATTAGTTAAAAGCTTATAGTATCTTGTAATTTTGGGTAATTTAATTTTAAAAGGTAAAAATTAACGTATTAAACATAAAAATCAAATAATGGTGATGAAGTAGTGAATAAAGGTTGTTTTTATTGCAAAAATAACATATAGAATATATACTATTTATATGTAAACGTAGGAAAGAATTAAAGACTTGGAGGATAATAGAATGGCTAATGTATTAGATCAATTATTAGAACGTGGATACATAAAACAATTTACACATGAAAAAGAGACTAGAGAATTATTAGAAAAAGAAAAGATAACTTTTTATATAGGATTCGATCCAACAGCAGATAGCTTACATGTTGGACACTTTATCGCTATGATGTTTATGGCGCATATGCAAAGAGCAGGACATAGACCAATAGCATTACTTGGTGGTGGAACTGCAATGGTTGGAGATCCAAGTGGAAAAACTGATATGAGAAAGATGCTTACTAAAGAGCAAATTCAACATAATGTTGATTCAATAAAGAAACAAATGGAAAGATTCATTGATTTTACAGATGATAAAGCAATCATAGTAAATAATGGAGATTGGTTATTAGACTTAAATTACATAGAGTTCTTAAGAGAGATTGGAGCACATTTTACAGTTAACAGGATGCTTTCAGCTGAATGCTTTAAGAAAAGACTTGAAACTGAAAATGGCCTTTCATTCTTAGAATTTAACTACATGTTAATGCAAGGATATGATTTCTATGTATTAAACAAAAAGTACAACTGTAAGATGGAACTTGGTGGAGACGATCAATGGTCAAACATGATTGCTGGTGTTGATTTAGTTAGAAAGAAATCACAAGAAAGTGTATTTGCAATGACTTGTTCACTTTTAACTAACAGCCAAGGTGAAAAGATGGGTAAAACTGTTGGAGGAGCTTTATGGCTTGATCCTGAAAAAGTTTCACCATTTGATTTCTATCAATACTGGAGAAATGTTGCAGATGCTGATGTAGAAAAATGCTTAAAGCTATTAACATTCCTACCTATGGATGAAATAAACAAACTTTCAAGTCTTGAGGGTGCAGAAATAAATGAAGCTAAGAAAGTACTTGCATTTGAAGTAACTAGCTTAGTTCACGGAGAAGAAGAAGCTAAGAAAGCTGAAGAGGCTTCAGAGGCACTTTTCGCAGGTGGAAATGATATGACTAATGTTCCAACTGAGGTAATCAAGAAGGAAATGGTAGGCGGAAGCTTATTAGATGCATTAGTTGAAGTTAAGATATTCCCATCAAAGGCTGAAGGTAAGAGATTAATGAAGCAAGGTGGAGTTACAATAAATGATGAAAAAGTTACTGACTTTATGAGAACATTAGAAGAAAGTGACTTTGTAGATGGATCAGCTCTAGTTAAAAGAGGAAAGAAGAAGTTCTACAAATTAATAGTTGAATAATTTATAGTGTAATCACTGAATAATATAGTTTAAAGGCTTAATGATTTATATAATCATTTAATTTAGTAACTTATTATTAGTTAAATAAAAGCCCCCTAATTTGTTTGTTAATTAGGGGGCTTTAAAATATCTTATAAAATTATTTGTTTTTTAATTTATTCTATTGAAGTTATGTAATTTTTGACGTTGCCTACAACATCATTCTCACCTACATAAACTATTATATCGTGTTCGTTTATAGTAAAGTATGGTCCGGGAGAAAGGTATAATTGATCATTTCTTTTAATTCCAACTATAGTAGCCCCAGTATTATGCCAAAAGTTTAACTCACCTAAGCTTTTTCCAATCATTAAGCTATTTGGTTGAACCAAGCTCTCGTAGGGAACAATAAGACCTACATTTCTAAGTTGAGTAGCAAATTCAATAAGATTTTCAATGTTACTTTCTAGACTCTTCTCTAGAGTTTTCTTCTCATCTAACAGAGTATAAATTTGCTCCTTGATATTTGTAAACTCACTTTTAGTCTTGAATTTTTTCAAAAATTCATTAGCATTATCTTTGCTGGCAATTTTTATTCCGCTCTTTTCTTCTACAATTACAACATCCATATCTTTTAATAAAGCAATTGCGCGACGTATTGTCTCAGGAGAAACGTTGTATATACTTACAAGTGTAGAACGACCAGAAAGTTTCTCACCTTCAGTAAATCCACCATTTACTATTCTTGAAGCAATATCAATTGCTATTTTTAAGTATGTTGGAGTTGATGTTTTTCTTGCCATATTAATCACTCCTATCAGTGAATAATTGTACCATAAATTAATGAAACATAATAGATGGAATGATAAATAGTATATATGATAATATTTACTAAAGTTATTGGAAATCATTAAGGATATGATGATATAATAAAGCAGAGTTTAGAATTTGTATACATAAATAGAAAGGTGATTAAATAATGGCGTTATATGCTATATCAGATTTGCATTTAGCTTTAAGTGGGGATAAGCCAATGGATATATTTGGGGAGCACTGGAGCAAACATGATGAAAAAATAAAAGAAAATTGGTTATCTAAGATAAATGAAGATGATACTGTATTAATTGCAGGGGATATTTCTTGGGCGATGAAATCAGGTGAAAGTGAAGCTGATCTTAACTGGATTGAAAGTCTTCCAGGAAAAAAGATAATATCAAAGGGAAATCATGATTATTGGTGGGGAAGTATTAGCAAATTAAACAGTATGTTTGAAAAGACAAAGTTTCTTCAAAATAATTTTTATGAATATGGAGAATATGCAATCTGTGGTACAAGAGGATGGATATGTCCTGGTACTGATAGATTTACTTCTCACGATGAAAAAATATATTCAAGAGAGGGGATAAGACTTAGACTTTCTTTAGATGAAGCAAAGAAAAAAGGATTTACTAAGTTTATTGTAATGCTACATTACCCTCCAACTAATGAAAAGTTTATGCCATCACAATTTACTGAAATTTGTACAGAGTATGGTGTTGAAAAAGTAATTTATGGTCATCTTCATGGAAATTGTTTAAATAGAGTATTAGAAGGTGAATTTAAAGGCGTTGAATATATAATGACAGCAGCGGACTTTTTAGACTTTAATCCAAAACTTATAAAAGAATAATAGATTTTCTTATCTTTAAAATATAAATGGGGGAGACGTTTTTTTAATTGATTTAAAGTAATAAATAAATTAAAAAATGTTTCCTCCATATTTTATTTATTAATACTAAAGAAAAACACAAATAGATATTATAAAAATTAAATTTATATTTATCATTAATTGAGTTAAATATTTATAGAAACTAGCTATAATTTAATAGCATAAAATGAAATATTTTTGATGAATTTCATTGAATATGAATATCTATAAAGACATTACATACGGAAAAGTTTTTGGTATAATAAAGTGTAGTAATAGGAATAGGTGGGTTATTTATGGCGATTAATGATTGGAAGAGTTTTTTAATGCCCTATGAACAGGCAGTAGAAGAATTAAAGGTTAAGCTAAGAAGTATAAGAAAAGAGTACAGAAAGAGAAAAGAATATTCTCCAATTGAGTTCGTTACTGGAAGAGTCAAGGAAGTATCAAGTATTTTAGAGAAGGCTAATAAATTTGGAATTCCTGTAGATAGAATAAGATTTGAAATGGAAGATATAGCTGGTATAAGGGTCATGTGCCAGTTTGTTGATGATATAGATAGAGTGGTCGAACTGCTTAGAGAAAGAAAAGATATGCAAGTCTTATATGAGAAAGATTATGTTAGAGGGGTAAAATCTAGTGGATATAGAAGTTACCATATGATTATTAAGTATACTGTAAATATGGTTGATGGTCCTTTAGATATACTAGCAGAATTTCAAATAAGAACTTTAGCTATGAATTTCTGGGCAACAATAGAACATTCACTAAATTATAAATATAAACAACAAATACCAGTTGAACTTAAGCAAAAACTAAAAAGTGCAGCAGATGCAGCTTTTCAGCTTGATGAAGAAATGCTAGAAATTAAAGATGAAATAAAAGATGCTCAAAAGTTATTTGAAGTAAAATCAGCAATTATTTCAGACATAATGAATCAAATTCTAGTATTAATATCTTTAGGGAAAATCCCAGAAGCAAGTAGATATGAAAAGTCCTTAAATAAATTAATTGAAAATGGGGATGTTTGGGAACTTAACAATTTACTTAGCTCAATAAAAAAAGAAGTGGATAAGTATAAAGATTAAAATATAAAGATTAGAATATAAATATTAAAATATATTTAAAAAATCAGCATAGATTTGGTTTTCCAAATTATGTTGATTTTTTTTATTAAGATTAAAAAAAATAATGAATTATATAGACTAATTTTCCAAAAACTAATGTTGAGCAAAATAGTAAGAAATGATATAATTATAAAATAATAATTATTAATAGATATTTAATATTAAATATTTATTAATTGACGATAAATTTTAGTTTGTTAAATAAATAATAAATTTAAGGTAATAAAGCAGATAATAAATAAGAAAATATTATAGTGTGTAAGTAAAAAAAACATTGTGTTATGAGGTGTTACAATGGATGAAAAAAGTATAATTAAAATGATAGAACAAAATCCAATGAAGATTGGAGAGATAGAAAATCAAACTGAAGATATGAAAATAGCAGCTCTTAAGGGAAGCGGAATGACTATAAAATTTATGAAGAATCCAAGCATTGAGCTTCAAAAGCTAGCAATAAGGAATGATCCGTTATCAATAGAGTATATAGATAATTTAGATGAAGAAATTGCAATACTTGCAGTTAGAACATTATGGAATTCATTAAAATATATAAAATATCCAAGTGAAAGAGTTATAAAAGAAGCTATAAATACAAAGGGATGGGCAATTCAATATGTAAAGAATCCTAGTGAAGAACTGCAACTTTTAGCAGTATCAAAAGACTATGATGCAATAAAATATATAGAAAATCCAAGTGAAGAAGTACAAGAAACTGCAGTTAAAAATTATTGGGGAGCTATAAGATTTATAAAGAATCCAACACTTAAAGTTCAAAGACTTTCTATAATGGAAGATGATGAGGCTATAAATTATATTCAAGGTTATTCTTACGATGAGATGAAGCTATTTATAAAAGATAATATAAATGTAGTCAAATATCTTTATGAGAGTATAGATCCAGAGCTTGTAGTGGATGTATTAATTGAAAAATTACGTGATAAAGAAATGACTAAAGAGTATATGAGGAACTTTTTAGATCTAGAGATTTTAGATATGGATAAAGTATTTTTTATTAAAGAATATGGAGATAAAGAAACAAAGAAGCTTTTAGTAGATTGCAAGCTTTAGGGGAGGATTATAAATGAGATATTCAGAAGTTTTAAGTGCAGCAGAATTAGTTATGGAAGGAAATGACGTTCCTTTAATTATAGGAGAAAGTGGAATAGGTAAAACAGCTTTAGCACGTGAAATTGCTAAGAAAAATAATTATACCCTTATTACAATTGATGCAAATCTATTAAAAGAGGGAGAAATAGGAGGTCTTCCAACGGTTGAGTGTGGAAGAACCAAATATGCAACTCATAACAAGTTAGTGCAAGTATGTGAGTGCACTAATCTTGAGAGAACAGTATTGCTTTTCATTGATGAATTAAATAGATGTGAACATGCAGTACAGCAAGAACTTATGAATCTAATTTTAAATAGAGAAATAAATGGATTTGTTCTTCATGATAATGTTAAGATACTTGCTGCTATGAACCCATCAAATAAATATGAAAATTATAGAGATAGTGAATATGCAGTAGTTGATATGGATCCAGCTCAAGAAGATAGATTTGTTTGGCTTGAAATGGATGTTGATGTTAAAGAGTGGATTAAATGGGGCATGAGCAAGAGTGGGAATATAGATGAGGATATAATTGAATTTATATCAACATTCCCAGAATACCTTCACACTCCACACTCAAATGATAGTATAAAAGCAACACCAAGAAGCTATGAAAGAGTTTCTAAAGCTTATAAGATATATAAGAAGAATAAAGAAAGATATTCTTTTGATGTATTTTTAAGTACTGTTAAAGGTAATTTAGGAGTAAGTATATCAACAGATTTTGCAAGCTTTATAAAAAGTAAGAAGAAACCGATGGTTAAAGCTGAAGAAGTATTTAGCTATGATATACTCCCAAGTCATATAAAAGAAAGACTTGAAAGTGAGAATAATTCAAGACTTTATATTTTAGCAAAGACATGTTTATTCTACCTTGATGGATTAGATGAATTTAATAATGAACTTTCAATCTTTGGAGAAATATTAAACTATTATCCAAGAGATTTAAGGCTTGGAATTATGAAGGAAATTAAGAGTGAAGGAAGCAGAAAGGTATATGAAGGACTTCTAGATGAAGATGAATTCTTAGAGGCGTTCTTTGCTATATATGAATATTAGATATAAGTATGGTATAAATAAATCCATAGATTAGGAGGAATGGTATGGCGGTAGCATTTGAAGATAAGAGGAGTTTATTATTAAAAGAAGCTCTAAATTTTCAGGATATAAATGATATCTCAGCTAAGTTTAAGAGAGAATTTTTAAACTTAGTTGAAGGAATAATAATAGATCAAATAGAAATTGAGGAAGGTTTCTTTGGAAACTTTATGCTTAAAGTAGATAGGGAAATAAAGCTTGATATATCATGGCCACTTGCAACCATTCCAACTATTGATGGATTTAAGATGTATTTTAATCCAATATTATTTCTTAATAGTTCAAAGAGAGAAATGGGAGCTCTTTTTAAGCATGAAATATATCATATAATGTTTAATCATTATGAGAGAGAAAGGGAGCTTAAAAACTCTTATAGTAAAGAAGCTGTAAGTGTTGCTATGGATATTTCAATAAATCAATTTATAAAACACCTTCCAATGGAGTGCAAGAGAATTGATTCTGTCAAGATGGAATACAATATAAATTTAAAAGATGAAATGACCGTTGAATACTATGCAAAAGAAATAGATGAGGCAATAAAAAAGCGAGAAGAAAAAAATAAGAATAAAAAGAAAAAGAATGAGAGCGACAAAATAAAAAGAGAATACGATACTGAATCAGCTCATGATGTATGGGAAAACCTTGAGATGGATAAAGATAGAGTAAAAGAGCTTACTAAAAAAACTGCAATTAGCTCTATAAAGGGGGATACTCCTAAAAATATATTAGATATAGTTGCAAAGTATAAAGAAAAGGAAGAAATAAACTGGCAAGAGTTTCTTAAAAGAATTCTTCCGACTGTAAAGAGTGGATATAAGAAGACCATAGTTAGAAGAGATAGGAGACAGCCAGATAGAGTAGAACTTAGAGGTACTTTAAGAGATACCATTCCAGAGTTAATTGTAGCAATTGATATTAGTGCCAGTATGAGCGAAGATGATGTACGCAAGATTATGGTTGAAGTACTTGCTATAACTAGGAGTAGAGTAGATAAGATAAAAGTTATTGAATGCGATGATATGATAAGACGAGTTTATGATATTAGAACACCTAGAGATATAAAGGAGAGAAGTAGTAAAAATGGAGCCACTAAATTCTCGCCAGTATTTGAATATATAAAAGATAATAGGCTTTCAGATAGAGTTTTAATTTATTTTACAGATGGTGTAGGTGAAGAGGAGCTTACAGTAAAGCCGACTTTAAAGAATGTTATATGGGTATTAACTGGAGAAGGTAAACTTTCTTTAAAAGAAAAATTTGGAGTTATAAAGAATATAAAGGTTAAAAAGAAAGTTGGCGAAGGTGGCTCAGCAGCTATTGAAATGATGAGGGAAGTTGGGCATGAATGGCATAGATAAAATATATACTCAATTAAAAGAAGGTATATAAAATAGTTTCAATTATCAGTGTAGAGGATACTATATCGTAATAATTCAGTTATTGGAAAATTTTTAGGTGAAAAGTTAACTTGAATTCACAAAATATAAATAAAAGCTTTCTAAAATTAATAATTAATCAAAAAATACTCTATTTGTAGTATAATTGTAACCTTTATGTTAAAATTGTTAATGTGAGGGGGAGAGTAAGTATGCAGAAAGGGAAAAAATATAAGAATCATTCAATCATACTCATAGTAATTTTGTTAATAAGTTTTTTAATAAACATTTTTGTTTATATTGATAATATAGAATACAAACATAGAGTTGGGATTAATTCATATAAAAATATAGAGAGTATTAAAGTCAAAAATGATAAAACTCTTGAGATAGTAAATAAGGCTATAGAAGTAAATAAAATTAGTAATGAGGAACTATTAACACTGTATACAAACTACAGTGATATTTCAGATTGTGTAATAGAACTATGGGATGATTATAAATTTTATAGTGAAAATGATAGCAATAGTTTATTTAAAAAGAATATTGATACTAGTTCAATAATAGAGAATGAAGTGTATTCTAGAATTGAGAGCTATTTGAGCAATACATTGATAAATATAATGAATACTGAAAAAAATGAGCTTCTTCTTAAAGAAAAAGACCTAAGAGATTTTATTGTTATGAAAGATTTATCTACTAAAATGAATGATATATTTTTAGAATTTAATGAAACAACCTTAAAAGGTATAGATGGTAAAGAGAAAGAAAAGGTAGTTGTTAAAAAGAAATATTGGATAGATGTTTTAAATAAGATCAATAGAACAAGTAGTGAATATATAGATTATGATTTTACAAGAGATGTTAGTGTATCTAAAGTAATTTATTAATATTAATAAGAGCTTTATAATAGTTTAAACTATTATAAAGCTCTTATTTTTTAGTAATTAAAATCTATATAATTAGTAATATTCAACTTCAGCATTGGAAAAGAAATAATATTTTAAGAAATAAAATAAGGATATATATATAATAATAAAGAAGATTTAATAATTAAAAATCAAAATAATATTTCTGAGATAGCTTAGATTAAATAATATGCAATAATGATATTAAATAGCATAAATTAGATAATGTGACATATTAAATATATAAAAAAAGCGCAGTATACAGTAAACTACGCTTTTTTTAAATTAAAATAATTTAATTACTTATAATTAGTGACATCCGCCGCCACATGAACCGCATCCACCTTCTGGAGCGATAACTGGTTTTAAGCTTAAGCCGTTTCCGTTATTTTCTTCAGCTGAAAGTAAGATAAATCCACCGAATTCTTCGATTAATCTTTTTTCTATAACGAAGTTTATGTCATTAACTACTTCTACTACGTCGTCATCAGTTGCTTCATCAACAGTTATGTTAAATACTGGACCGCTACAAGCCATTCCACCTAAGTTAATTCTTATATTATAATTTTCAACTTTGTTTTCGTCTAAAAATTCTTTAAATTCTTTGTAAGCATCTTCGCTTATTGTCATATTTTTCATTTTTTTCACCTGTCCTTATTTTAAAATTAAAAATAGTCTTAATGATATTATAACACAATTTAATTCAAAGTAAACCAGTCAGAATTAAAAATATTTGTGTACAATAAAAAAAATAAAGGTATACTAGATTTTAGAGCGAATTTATTATAAGTAAGATACTATATAAATGTAGAAAGGATGGTTTTTAGTGAAACCATATGACAGAAATTTTGTATTAGAAAAAATAAAAGAATATAATGAAAAGATTCATGAAGGAAGAGTAAATAATCATGAAATAATAAGGACAAATGGAATAAAAGGAAATATCCATGGATACCTTTATGAACATGATGATGAAATAGATATAGATATTTTAGAACTTGTAGGAAATGATAAATTTTGGATGAAGCTTAGTCCTAGAGAAATAGAGAGCTCATATGGAATTATAAAGCAAGCACATGGAAGAGTTGGAATCGTTGGACTTGGACTTGGCTACGTGGTACAAGAAATAGCTAAAAGTGATAAAGTTTCTGAAGTAGTTGTTTATGAATTTGAAAAAGATATAATAGAGCTTTATAAAAAGAATTTTGGTGAAAATGAAAAGATAAAAATAATTAATAAAGATGCTTATAAAGTTAAGGGCGAAAAATTTGATTATTTTTATGTTGATATATATGAGTACAAATTAACAGAACAAGTAGTTAGTGATTATAAACACTTCAATGAGGCTCTTGATATTGAAGATTATGTGTTTTGGGGTGTTGAACATTTCCTATTAAGTTGTAGATATGAAGATATAGTATGGGTATATATTCCTGAAATATGGATGGAACTTAGTAAGCATATATTTGCAGCACTTCAACAGTCAGGATATTTAGAGTGGTATAAGCAATTAGATAGTAAACTTGTTAAAAAGGTTCTTGAAGAGTTTAAAGAAATCCTAAATGATTAATGATATTTTAAAGGTTCATAAAAGGAAGTAAATATAATAAAAAGTAAAATGAATAAATCATCATAATAATTCTAAAACTACTAAAGTACGTAATGGCTTATATTTTGGTATAGAAAATACCTTTAAGAATATTTAGTTTTAAAATACTTAGGAGGAATTTATTATGAAGGTTACTAATTCAGAAGAACTATCTAAAAAGATGGAAGAGATTAGATTAGCTCAAAAGGAATATGCAACATATACCCAAGAGCAGGTAGATGACATATTTAGAGCTGCTGCAATGGCGGCTAACAATGCAAGAATAAAGCTTGCAAAAGTAGCTGTTCTAGAAAGTGGAATGGGTATAGTTGAAGATAAAGTTATTAAGAATCATTTTGCAGCTGAATATATTTATAATCAATATAAAGATATGAAAACTTGTGGAATAATAGATAAAGATAATACTTTTGGGGTTACAAAAGTTGCAGAGCCAATAGGGGTCGTTGCTGCAATTGTACCAACTACAAACCCTACATCAACAGCTATATTTAAAGCTTTGATATCCCTTAAAACAAGAAATGCCATAATAATATCACCTCATCCAAGAGCTAAGAATGCAACAATTGAGGCTGCTAAGATAATATTAGATGCAGCAGTTAAAGCAGGGGCACCTTCTAATATTATTGGATGGATTGATGAACCATCAGTTGAACTTTCTCAAAAGGTTATGCATGAAGCTGATATAATCCTTGCAACTGGAGGACCTGCAATGGTTAAGGCTGCTTATTCATCAGGTAAGCCGGCTATTGGAGTTGGAGCAGGAAATACTCCAGCAATCATTGATGAGACAGCACATATTAAGATGGCTGTTAATTCAATTTTATTATCCAAAACTTTTGATAATGGAGTGATATGTGCATCTGAGCAAAGCATTATTGCTATTGATGATGTATATGATGAAGTTCGTGCAGAACTTATGAATAGAGGAGCATATCTTTTAAATGATAGAGAATGTGAAAAGGTAAGAAAGATTATATTAAATGAAAAAGGAGGACTTAACTCTGCAATAGTTGGTCAATCTGCATATAATATTGCGAAGATGGCTGGAGTTAAAGTACCTCAAGATGCTAAGGTTTTAGTTGGAGAAGTTGAATCAGTAGAACTTGAAGAGCCATTCTCTCATGAAAAATTATCACCTATATTAGGAATGTATAGAGCGCATAACTTTGATGATGCACTAAAGAAAGCTTCAAGACTTATAGAACTTGGAGGTTTTGGTCATACATCAGTTCTTTATACAGATCAAATAAAATCAAAAGATAGAATGGATAAGTTTGGTACGACTATGAAGACTGCAAGAACTTTAGTAAATATGCCTTCTTCTCAAGGAGCAATTGGAGATATATTTAACTTTAAGTTAGCACCATCTCTTACTCTTGGTTGTGGATCATGGGGAGGAAACTCAGTTTCTGAAAATGTTGGTCCTAAGCACTTATTAAATATTAAAAGTGTAGCTGAGAGGAGAGAAAATATGCTATGGTTTAGAGTTCCTGAGAAAACTTACTTTAAATATGGTTGTCTACCTATAGCACTTAAAGAGCTATGTGATATGGGAAAGAAAAAAGCATTTATAGTAACTGATAAGGTATTATTTGAGCTTGGATATACTGATAAGGTTGTGGAAGTTTTAGAAGATTGCGGTATTGAATTTAAGATGTTTACAGATGTGGAGCCAGATCCAACTCTTGCAGCAGCTAAGATGGGTGCAGAACAAATGCTTTCATTTAATCCAGATGTAATAATTGCAGTTGGTGGTGGATCACCAATGGATGCAGCTAAGATTATGTGGGTAATGTATGAACATCCAGATGTTAAATTTGATGAGCTTGCAATGAGATTTATGGATATAAGAAAGAGAGTATTTAAGTTCCCAGAGCTAGGCAATAAGGCAATGATGGTATCAATACCAACATCAGCAGGAACAGGATCAGAAGTAACTCCTTTTGCAGTTATAACTGACGAAAAGACAGGAGTTAAATATCCATTAGCAGATTATGAATTAACACCTAATATGGCTATAATTGATACTGCACTTATGATGAGTATGCCAAAAGGATTAACAGCGGCTTCAGGCGTAGATGTATTAGTGCATGCACTAGAAGCTTATGTATCAGTTCTTGCATCTGAATTTACAAATGGATTAGCACTTGAATCTATTAGATTAGTATTTAAGTATTTACCAATCTCTTATATAAATGGAGCAGAGAATGTTAAAGCGAGAGAAAAGATGGCTCATGCTGCATCCATGGCAGGTATGGCATTTGCGAATGCATTCTTAGGTATTTGTCACTCAATGGCACATAAATTAGGAGCATTCCACCATATACCACATGGTATGGCAAATGCACTTTTAATTAAGGAAGTTATTAAGTTCAATGCAAGTGATGCTCCAAGAAAGCAAGCAGCATTCCCACAATATAAATATCCAAATGCTAAGTGGAGATATGCAAGAGTTGCTGGATACTTAGGACTTCCAGGAGAAAATGATGATGAAAAAGTGGAAAGCTTACTTAAAGCTATAGATGAATTAAATGAAACTGTTGGAATGCCAAAATCAATTAAAGAAGCTGGAGTTTCAGAGGATAAATTCTATGCAACTTTAGATGAAATGGTAGAGCAGGCATTTGATGATCAATGTACTGGAGCAAATCCAAGATATCCATTAATGAGTGAAATAAAACAAATGTACATAAATGCATATAATGGATATAAGAATTATGATGCTGTTAAAGAGGCTGGCAGAAGTGTAGATGAAGAATATTCTGAAGACTATGGCTATGCAGGTGAAGGAACGGAAGAATAAAATTATATAAATTTAGGATTATAGATTTAAAGTTTTAGCACTTTAAAATTTGAAATAACAAAAAGGAAGGTATATAAAGTACCTTCTTTTTTATTTTAAAGAAAATAATCTGCTTTTACTGGGGAATTATGATTAGTTATATATTTATTTTATATAAAAGTATAAAAAGTTGACGTACTATAAAATAAAAAATATAGTACGTCAAATTTATAAAATACTAAATTAAGCATTGTTTTTATAGCTTATGACTTTTCTTATAATCAGGGTTTTTCCTAACTTTTTTATTAAAGTTAAGAACTAATGCAGTAGAAAAGATAAGAATTACTATAAAAGCAATAAAATACATTAAAGAAAATGATTTATAGATAGAACCTTCATTAAAGATACTACTTGCAAAGGTGCAAGTTGGAGCTTTAATGGCTAAAAGTGAAGTTAGTGATACAGCTGCTAAACTAAATTTTTCTTTAAATCTATTCAATTAAATGACCTCCTTTAAATAAAGAGTTTCATATATTCAATATATTAATATTAAAGAAAAATGTAATTTATGTTTCATAGTAAATATATAATTTTTTATGGAAAGCTTAAATAAACAATATTAAAAATATAGGAATTAGCGGAACTATTATTATCATCCAAGTTGTCTTCTTTGCCCAATTTAACACAAGACCATTTCCAGATCTTTTAGGAATAAATATTGAAGGATCTTCTGGATTATAATAAAATACTCCAAGTTTCCAAAGTGTAGAGTTACTTTGAATAATGGTATTATTATTAAGTTGACTAGCGTTAAAAAGCATCATCACTCTATGATTTATTATTAAGTAATTTACACATATATTAAATACAATAAGTATAGTAAAAAGTATAAAAAGATTAGCATTAGGATATTTTGAAAATGTTATAAATGATAAAGTTAAAAGAAATATAGAGCTTATAATATAATGTTTAAAATAAAGTTTAGTAAAGTTAATTTCAGAATCGAAGGATTCATCTACCTTTACTCCAAAGATTGTATCATCACTACTCATAAAGGGTAAGATACATCCAATTGAAAATAAAATCAACAAATTAAAGTAAAGAAAAATTGTAGAAATATTAATAATCATATTTTGTATCCCTCCTTAATGTATGGAAATTAGTATATGTAAATTCGTATTATTTTATACTTTAATATTATCATTAACACATGAAAAAAATGGAAAGAAATCATAAAGAAACTATTAAGTAATTAGAAATAATATTAATGTATATAAAACAGTAATTTATACTTCTAATTTGAGAATTGACAATTAACAATATATGCTGTCGAGATTTAATTTATTAGTATACTTTATAAATTAATAATATTACTTTTATACTTTAATTATGGTTATTTTAAGCATGAATTTAAGGATTTATAAAATAATAATTAGGAAATATAAAAGGAACTTTGCAAAACCTTGCAAAGTTCCTTTATATATTTATAAACTAATTAATAATGTAATATTATTTTACAACTATATTAACAAGTCTTCCTTTGATAACAATAACCTTAACGATATTCTTACCTTCAGTATTCTTAACTATATTTTCATCAGCTAAAGCAGCAGCTTTTATACCTTCTTCATCAAGATCAGAAGCTACGTTTATCTTAGATTTGATTTTACCATTAACTTGGATAGCTATTTCAACTTCATCTTTAACTAAAGCCTTAGAATCAAACATTGGCCATGATTCATTAAATACTGAAGTAGTATTTCCAAATAGGCTCCATTGTTCTTCTGCAAAGTGTGGTGCAAATGGTGCAAGGATTTTTATAAAGCTTTCGCAAACTTCTTTTAAGAATGAAGCATTTACAACTTCTTCTTTGTTATACTTTGATAGTGCATTTACAAATTCCATCATTCTTGCTATTGCAGTATTAAATTGCATCTTTTCGCCATCTTCAGTAACACCCTTAATTGCAGTGTTAAGCCAGAAGTTAAGTTCCTTTTCAGCCTTATCTATAGTAGTCTTTGAATTTCCTGAATTAATAGCTTCTCTTGCAGTTTCAAGATTTCTTTCAATTCTATCTACGAATCTACCAACAGATTTAATTCCATCATCACTCCAAGTTCCACCTTCAGTGTAAGCAAATCCAAACATTAAGTACATTCTAAATACGTCAGCACCATATTCTTTAATGTAGTCATCTGGTGATATAGTATTTCCCTTTGATTTACTCATTTTAAGTCCATCTGGTCCTAAGATTAATCCTTGGTGAACTAATGAAGTAAATGGTTCATCAAAGTTTAGGTATCCCATATCTCTAAGAGCTTTAGTTATGAATCTTGCATATAAAAGGTGCATACAAGCATGCTCAGGTCCACCAACATACATATCAACTGGAAGCATCTTATCTATAAGTTTCTTATTAAATGGAGCTTCAGTATTTTTGTTATCTGGATATCTTAAGTAGTACCATGATGAACAAACAAATGTATCTAAAGTATCAACTTCTCTCTTAGCTTTTCCGTTGCAGCATGGGCAAGTTGTGTTAACGAACTCTTCGCACTTAGCTAGTGGTGACTTACCATCTGGTGTAAATTCAACATCATATGGTAATTTAACTGGAAGATCTTTTTCAGGTACTGGTACAGTTCCACATTTTTCACAATATATCATTGGAATTGGAGCTCCCCAGTATCTTTGTCTTGATACAAGCCAGTCTCTTAATCTATAGTTAACCTTTTGGCTACCTTCATTAGTTTCTGCTAATTTTTCAACGATTTTAATTTTAGCTTCTTTTGTAGTTAATCCATCAAATTCTCCAGAATTAACTAATACTCCATGTTCGCAGTATGGAAGTTCAGTTTCTGATCCATCTTTAGCAGCTATAACTCTGTTTATTGGAAGATTGAACTTTGTAGCAAAAGCAAAGTCTCTTTCATCATGAGCAGGAACTGCCATTACAGCACCAGTTCCATAGCTAGCAAGAACATAGTCTCCAACCCAGATAGGAACTTCTTTTCCGTTTATAGGGTTTATAGCATAAGCACCAGTAAATACTCCTGTCTTTTCTTTAGAAATTGATTGTCTTTCTATTTCTGATTGCTTAGCAGTTTCTTCTTTATAAGCTTCAACTGCATCTTTATTTTCTGGAGTTACTATTTTATCAACTAATTTATTTTCAGGAGCTAAAACAACATATGAAACTCCACATAAAGTATCAACTCTTGTTGTGAATACATCAAATGTTAAATCATGATCTTTAATCTTGAATGTAACCTCAGCACCAGTTGACTTACCAATCCAGTGTTTTTGCATTGATACAGTTTTTTCTGGCCAGTTAAGTCCATCTAACTTTTCAAGTAATTCATCAGCGTAATCAGTGATTTTTAAGAACCATTGAGTTAAGTCTTTCTTAGTTACTTCTGTATCACATCTTTCACATAATCCATCAACAACTTGCTCATTAGCTAAAACAGTGTTACATGATGGACACCAGTTAACAGGAGCTTGCTTTCTGTAAGCTAATCCTTTTTTGTATAATTCTAAGAATAACCATTGAGTCCATTTATAGTAATCAGGTCTACATGTTACAACTTCATTTTCCCAGTTAAACATAGCACCCATTGCTTTAAGTTGAGCTTCCATAGTTACAATATTTTTATCAGTTGAATCTTGTGGGTGGATACCAGTCTTTATAGCAAAGTTTTCAGCAGGTAATCCAAAAGCATCAAATCCCATTGGTTGGAATACATTATATCCATTCATTCTCTTAAATCTAGCCCAAGTATCTACTGGTCCGTAGTTGAACCAGTGACCAGCATGTAGCTGACTTCCTGATGGATAAGAGAACATTTCTAATACATAAAGTTTTTTATCTAAGTTTGTAGGATCGAATTTATATAATTCTTCTTTTTCCCATTTGTCTTGCCATTTCTTATCAATAGCAGTTCCATAGTTTCCCATAGTTTGTGCCTCCTTAATATTTCAAAAATAATAATCTAAAGTAGAATTATTATTTAATATAAATTACATTTGTAAAATTACAATTTAATTATGTAGATGAGTGAAAGTATATATTATAATCTTTTAACTTACCTTTAATTCATTAAGATACTTTATAAATAATCCATTAGGATTCTTTATAAAGTTTTAGGGTTTTGGGTAAGGTGAAAATAGTACTTATTTATATAAGAATAAGACTGTAAATATAGAATAAAAATAGTATTAATCTATATAAGTTAAGTATATTTTGAGAATAAAAAAAACCTCTCATCTCTTAAAATATAAGAGACGAAAGGATACTTCCGCGTTACCACTCTTGTTAGAAAATTTTATAATATAATAAAACTTCCTCACTCAATAATTTAACGGTTAAACCGTACTTGACTTATCATCAAGTAAGCTCATAGACAAGTTCCTATATTTGCAATGCTGTTTTGCACCAAACAACAGCTCTCTAAAATTACAAGGTTATAGTACTACTTCTAATCATAGCAATGAAATATATAATTGTAATCATTTCTTATAATTATATATTAATGGACAACTTTAAGTCAATAGTGATAGATAAGTTAAGTTTTCTTTATACTTAATGCATTATCGATAGAAAGAAATAATTATAAAAACTTTTTATTCATGAGAATTTTATACATTCAATTACTTTAGGGAAGAGTTTCAAAAAGGAAATTAATATATACATAAATAGGAAAAAATGCTTATATTTCTCTCTCATTTGTGTATAATTAAATATATAGATTAACGAATAGTAGTAAGGTATTATATCATAAAAAGGAGGAGTTATATGTCAGTAAAAGATTATTTGAAAATTTTTTCTAAGGATGCATTTGTAGTGTGTTACATTGTTAAATTTAAGAATGAAGGTATTGATATTAATGGTTATGAAGAATTAAAAAAGGGTATACAATGGTCAAAACATGGTCAAAACAGTTATTATGCATATTGTGAATTAACCAAGGAAAAATTAATTGATCTGATATGTAAAGAAATTGGAATAGAATCAAATGATATTATAGTAATAAATCCATCGGAACTTTCAGGTATAAGGTTTTAGTAATTTAAACTATAGTAATTATTACTTTTCTGATTTTAGTTTTAATGCATATAAGACAATCGAATAATATTAAAATATTACGAGATTAAAGGGTGTTCATAGGACATCCTTTAATTTAGCCGTAATTACATATTATTTTAAAACAAAGTCATTTCTATTTATAGAATATAAACAAAGTTATATTAGAAGATAGTTGGGTATATTAATATATTTAAAAATATAAGGAACTAAGAGTAAATCATACGAGATAATAGGAAGTGTGATGACGGAAGAGATGGATTCAATTTAATGCGTATTGCATTAAAATAGTACTAATAGACCTAAATAGGCAGGTTTGATATTAATTGAATATAATAATATAATTTTAATAAGGGTGTTAATGATTTAAACAATTTATATCAAACAAAGAATTTAGGAGAGTGATATTTTGTGTTCGACGAGAAAGAACCTGAGAAGCGTATTATTAGTAATAATTGGCTCAGGTATCTTAGCTTTTGGAAGCTATAATTTTAATTATCAAAATGGTGTAACAGAGGGAGGAGTATTAGGATTAATACTCTTAGTGAAAAATGTCTTTGATATTTCACCATCAATAACAAATCTTATAATTGATTTCTCATTATTTGCACTTGGTGCAAGATTTTTTGGGAAGAGATTCTTATTATGTTCAATATTTGCAACAGTATGTTTCTCAACTTCATATGGTATATTTGAAAGAATAGGTTTTGTTGTACCAAATTTAAACGAGCATATGTTATTTGCGAGTATATTTGCAGGAATATTTGTAGGAATTGGAGCTGGACTAGTACTTCGTGGAGGAGGAGCGTCAGGTGGAGATGATGTTATTGCACTTTTAGGTAATAAATTTACACCCCTTAAAGTAAATCATGTTTATTTATTAAGTGATGCAATAATTCTTATAATATCTTTAGTTTATCTAGACCTTATACAAGTTATGTTTTCTATTGTAGCTGTGCTTATAAGTGGTAAATTAATAGGTATTATATATGAATACAAAAATGATGATATACAAGATAATAATGTTGAAGATAAAGGTACTGAAGATGCTGAAAATAATGAGGGAATAAAAGGTGATTCATTAACAGCATAGTATATTATAGATTTTTTAGAGTAGTTTTTTAACTACTCTTTTTATTTTGAATAAATTTAGGAACGATAATATATATTACTGCTTAGGAATAAGTAGATGTAAGAAAATTTATAAGAATAAAATTAAGGATAGATACTGTGTAAAATAAAATTTCGAAATATAATTAAAATAATTGAAATTTTATTTATGAAAACTATTGCAAATAAAATATAGCATGATATAATAAAGATGAAATTAAATTTCTTTTTAAAATATAGAAATGTTGAAATTTTATTTCAAACAAAAGGGAGATGAGGGAGAAAGATGCAGGTGAATTTAAAAAGATTAGATACGGAAAAAAGAAATTGTAATAGTAAAAATATAGACAAGCTCTCAACAAGAGAAATTGTGAAATTGATAAATGACGAAGATAAGAAAGTTGCACTTGCAGTTGAAGAAGTATTACAAGATATAGCTAATGCTATTGATTTAATATATGGACAGATCAAAAGAAGCGGGAGATTAATTTACATAGGGGCTGGAACTTCAGGTAGACTTGGCGTGTTAGATGCATCAGAGTGTCCACCAACTTATGGAGTTAGTTTTGATTTAGTAAGAGGAATAATTGCAGGTGGAGAAGGTGCTATGTTTAAAGCTAAAGAAGGTGCAGAAGATTCCAAAGAGCTTGCAGTAGAGGATTTAAAATCTATAGGGTTTAATGAAAATGATGCTTTAGTTGGAATTGCAGCATCTGGGAGAACTCCATATGTAATAGGTGGACTTGAATATGCAAGAGAAATTGGTGCAAAGTCTGTTTCCATATGTTGCGTTAATAATGGGGAAGTTTCTAAGTATTCAGATATATCAATAGAAGTTATCCCAGGTGCAGAAGTTGTTACTGGATCTACTAGAATGAAAGCTGGAACTGCGCAGAAGATGATTTTAAACATGATTTCAACTGGAGTTATGATAAAGTATGGTAAGGTATATGAAAATTTAATGATAGACTTAAAGCCTACAAATAAGAAATTAGTTGAGAGAGCTAAAGTAATAATAATGGAATCTACAGGATGTGAGAGAGAAACTGCAGAAGAATTTTTCTACAAATCTTCTGAAAACGTTAAACTGGCGATTTTTATGATTCTTTCAGGGTTAGAAGTTGAAGATGCAATTAAGGCGCTAGAAGAAAGCGAAGGCAGAATATCACAAGCATTAGAAAGATTAAAATAGGAGGAAAGATTTATGAGTAATTTAAATATGGAAGAAATAATTTTTGAGATAATAGGTAATGCAGGAGAAGCAAAGGGGTTAGCCTATGAAGCTTTAAGTGCCGCACAAGAAGGAGAATATGAAAAAGCAGATGAGCTTTTAAAAGAAGCTGATAATGCATTATTAAACGTTCACTCAGTCCAAACAAAATTAATTCAAGAAGAAGCAGCAGGAAGAAAAACAGAAGTATCATTACTTATGGTACATGCACAAGACCATCTAATGGCAGCTATAGAATCAAAGACTTTAATAGAAGGTATGATAAAACTTCATAAAAAGGTTGATGGGAAATAAAAAATGTTAGCTGTAGGATTGATGTCAGGTACATCATTAGATGGCATAGATGCTGCATTAGTTGAGATTAAAGGGTGTGGATTAAATACGGAAGTTAATCTAGTGGAATTTGAAACTTACAAAATTCCAGATGAAATAAAGAGTGAAATAAAGAGAGCTTGTTTAGAGGATAAATCATCAGTAGATTTAATCTGTAGTTTGAATTTTAAGCTTGGAGAGCTATTTGCTGATGCTGTAATCAATATTTGTAATAAGGCTAATATTGATATAAGTAAATTAGATTATGTAGCATCTCATGGGCAAACTATATACCATATTCCTAGAAACAAATGTGATTTAGTTAAATCTACTTTGCAGATAGGAGAAGCAAGTGTAATTGCATATAGAACAGGCACACTTGTAGTATCTAATTTTAGGGTTATGGATATGGCAGCTCATGGAGAAGGGGCTCCACTTGTTCCATATACAGAGTATATTTTGTATAGCGAAAAAGGAAAAGGAGTAGCCCTTCAAAATATAGGTGGAATAGGGAATGTAACATTTCTACCAGCAAGTAATTGTATAGATGATATCTTTGCCTTTGATACAGGTCCTGGAAATATGGCTATTGATGAAGCTTGCAATATACTATTTGGTATTCCTTATGATAAAGATGGAGAGATAGCATCGAAAGGAATAGTTAATAATGAAATGTTAGATGAACTTATGAGTATCAAATATATTAATGAAAAACCACCAAAAACAACAGGAAGAGAAGATTTTGGACAAAGATTTGTTGAAAAAATCATATCTAAATATAGCAATTTAAAGGGTGAGGATATAGTAGCCACATTAACAATGTTTACTGCAAAAACAATATCCCATAATTATAAAAAGTTTATCATTCCAAATAATAAATTGGAAAGAGTAATAATAGCAGGTGGTGGAGCTCATAATAAGACTTTAATTAGATTTATAAAAGAAGAGTTAGAAGATATTGATGTATTAATACAAGAAGATATAGGCTTTTCATCAGATGCTAAGGAAGCAATAGCATTTGCTGTATTAGGAAATGAAACATTAAATAACAATTTTTCAAATGTTCCATCAGCGACTGGTGCAAAGGAGAAAGTGATATTAGGTCAGATAACAATGAGTCCAAGAGTATTTATGGAAGGAGACAGAAAGTATGGTTTCAAAATGTGTAAAGAGTAAAAAAACTACTCAAGTTAAAGCATTTGCAAATGGTAGAACAGATTATGGGATTCCAACTTTTAGCTTTAAAAGTAGCTTAGTGATTATGCTAGGTGCAGTGATTTCAACATTTATTGTACCATATATACTTAGTTTTATTGGAATAGATTTCAAAACAGGAGTAGTAATTGGAAATGCTACAATTACAAGTTATACACTGGCTTATTCAAGATATTTCATAGAAACTAATAAGAAGTACTGCAAAGGATTTTGGATGACATATGGAGGGTTTGCATTAGCATTTTGCATAATAGCATTTTTCTGGATGTATTTAGGAGCCTATATTTAAAAGATTATATTTAAAATTTATATTAAAAAATTAATTAAAAGAAAATTTTAGGAGGATTTATTATGAAAGTATTATTTGTTTGTTCTCAAGGAATGTCAAGTGCAATAGCTGTAAATGCACTAAAAAAAGCAGGAGAGAAAGCAGGATTAGACATGGAAGTTTTAGCTGTTAGTACTCAAGAGTTTGAAGAAGAAGTAAAAGATGGATATGATATTGCAATGGTTGCACCACAAGTTAGACATAGATTTGATTACTTAAAGGAATATGCAGATAGTGCAAACGTTCCATGTGTATTAATTAAACCACAAGCTTATAGCCCACTTGGAGGTCCTAAACTTTTAGAACAAGTTAAGGAAACTCTTAAATTATAATTTTTATTTAAAATGGGGGAGGGAATTATATGTTAGAGAAAATTACTGACTTTTTAGAGAACAAGCTATCAATGCCAATGGCAAGGTTAGCTGAACAAAGACATCTACGTGCTATTCGTGATGGTATCATAGCAACTCTACCACTTATTATTGTAGGATCATTCTTCTTAATTATTGCATTTCCACCATTACCTGATTCATGGGGAATAACACAATACTTGAAAGAAAACGCAAGTACAATTTTATTACCTTATCGTATGACAATGTATATTATGACCATGTATGCGACTTGGGGTATAGGGTATAGCCTTGCAAAATCATATAAGCTTGATGGAGTTACAGGCGGAATATTAGCTGCAATAGCATTTATGATGACTATTGTTCCTCAAGTTGTTGAAGGTATGGGATTTGTAATGCCTATGGGTAACATGGGTGGAGGCGGAATGTTCGTTGGAATAGTTGTTTCTATATTTGCTGTAGAGGTTCTGAGGTTTACTACAACAAAGAACTTTAGAATAAAGATGCCAGAACAAGTTCCACCATCAGTTGCAAGATCATTTGAAGCACTTACACCTACTGCAATAGTTATATTATTTATGGGTGTTGTATCATACTTCTTAAAATTTGATTGGCATGGATTTATAGCAAAGGTTGTTGATCCATTAGTATCAGCATCAGATACATTACCAAGTGTTTTAATATTAGTATTCTTAATTACATTATTCTGGTCATTTGGTATTCATGGAGTATCAATTATAGGATCACTTGCTAGACCATTATGGTTACAACTTTTAGATCAAAACACTGCAGCAGTAGCAGCAGGACAAACAGCAACAGGAATAGCAGCAGAACCATTCTATCAATGGTTTATATGGGTCGGAGGATCAGGAGCTACAATAGGACTTGTAATATTAATGGCTACAATATGTAAGTCAAAGTATGGTAAGAGCCTTGGAAGAACAGCTTTAGTTCCAGGAATATTTAACATAAACGAACCAGTAATATTTGGAGCACCGATAGTATTAAATCCAATACTTATAATACCGTTCGTAATAACTCCAATGGTTTCAGCTATAGTAGCTTGGTTTGCCATGAGCTTCGATCTCGTAAATAAAGTTACAGTGACAGCACCATGGACACTTCCAGGACCTATAGGAGCATTCCTAGCAACTGGAGGAGACTGGAGAGCTTCTGTTTTAAATATAATATGTATAATAATTTCACTAATAATCTACTATCCATTTGTAAAAATGTATGATAAAAAATTATTAGCTGAAGAGACAACTGGAGAAGGAAATATAATCTAGTAAATATAATAATGACTATGGGAATGCTCAATGGAGGAAAATATATATCTCTTCATTGGGCATTCTGATTAATAAATAAAAGTAAAATATATTGTAAAAAGCGTCATTATGTAATGTATAGCAAATATTTTAATAAGTAAATAAAAGTAAGATTTGAGGAGATGTTAGTATGGGAAGACTTGGAATATCAATATATGAAGAAAAGAGTACAGAAAAAGAAATATATGAATACATAGATAAGGCAAAGGAATGTGGATTTAGCAGAATTTTCTCATGCCTTTTATCGGTTAAAGATAGTAAAGAGAATATAATTAAAAAGTTTAAAGGTATAAATACTTATGCTAAAAATAGAGGTTTTGAAGTTATAGTGGATGTAAGCCCTAGGATATTTGATGAGCTTGGCATAAGTTATAAAGATTTAAGCTTCTTTAAAGAGATTGAAGCTGATGGATTAAGACTTGATATGGGATTTACAGGACTTGAGGAATCTTTAATGACTTTTAATAAAGAAGGATTAAAAATTGAAATAAATATGAGTAATAATACAAGTTATATAGATACAATAATGGACTATATGCCAAATAAAGATAACTTAATAGCTTGCCATAATTTTTATCCTCATAGATATAGTGGATTAAATTTCGATCATTTTGTTAAGTGTACAGAGAGATTCAATAAATATGGTTTAAGAACAGCTGCATTTATAACTAGTCAGAATAAGGATAGTTTTGGACCATGGCCTGTAACTGATGGGCTACCAACTTTAGAGATGCATAGAAATATACCAATAGAAGTACAAGCAAAACATTTAATCGCTATGGGAAACATAGATGATATTATAATTTCAAATTGCTATCCAACAGAGGCAGAGCTTTTAAAACTTAGAAATATGAGAAAAGATATGGTGACATTTGAAGTTAGATTAGAGGAGAATGTACCAGAAATAGAGAAGAAGATTTTATTTGAAGAACTACATTTTAATAGAGGGGATTTCTCAGATAATTTAATAAGATCAACAGCAAGTAGAGTAAAATACAAAGGTCATGATTTTAAGGTTTTTAATCCAAAGGAAGACATTAAAAAGGGAGATATAATAATCGAAAGTAGTGAATATGGTCATTATGCTGGAGAGCTTCAAATTGCGAGAAGCGATATGAAAAACAGTGGTAAATCAAATGTAGTTGGAAGAGTAAGAGACGAGGAGATATTCTTATTAGATTATATTAAGCCATGGCAAAAGTTCACTTTTACTTCTATGGAAAACTTATAAATTAAAATAATAGTTAATAAAGATATAAGCAGTATATTGGATGGATTACAAGAAAATTTAATTTTTTACATTTAAACTGAGCAGAATTAATAAAAAATATTATAAGGTACCAAACATTTAGCAATTAAGCTAATTTAGTATTTAAAAATTAGGGGGAAATATTAATGGTAAGGAAAAAGTTTATTTTATTATCAACAGTATTAGCTGCATTAATGGGAGGACAGACTATAATAACATCTGCAAGTAGTATTAAAGAAGAACCACTTTTCAAGTATGGAACTAATGAACCTATACTATTACACGGGGAGCAAATTACAGTACCATCTAAATTTCAGGATAAAAAGGAGGATTTTAGAGCAACTTGGGTATCTACGGTAAGCAATATAGACTTTCCTAAAATAGCTAAAGAGGAAGAGTTTAGATTTGAATTTACAAAGGTAGTAAAAAAGGTAAAAGAATTAGGTCTAAATGCTGTGATTTTTCAAGTGAGACCTATGTTAGATGCTTGGTATCAATCTTCAATAAATCCATCATCAGAATTTATTGATGGAACTCAAGGTGGGAAATTAAGCTTTGATCCACTAAAGATTGCGATAGAATTAGCACATAAGGAAGGGTTAGAGCTCCATGCATGGTTTAATCCTTATAGGGTAACTAATAAAACTACCGATTATAGAAGAAAAGAAGATAAGCTAAAAGAATTAGACGATATGAATTTTGCTAAAAAGAACCCTGATTTAGTATACGAATTTGCAAATAAGCTATATTTAGATCCAGGTAGACCAGAAGTCCTTAATCATATAGTAGACACAATAGAGGAAGTTTTAAATAATTATGATGTAGATGCAATGCATTTTGATGATTATTTCTATCCATATAAAACAACATTTAAGAAAGTACTAGGCTATGATGAAAATGGAAAACCTATAGTAGATACAAATAGCACTACAATGGCAATGAGAGATAGTGATGCTGATTTTGAAACATTTAAAAATTATAATAGAGGTTTTGATGATATCCATAAATGGAGAGAAGACAATATAAATTTACTTGTAAAAGAAGTAAAAGATACTATCTCAAATCATAATAATAAAACGAAAAGTAGTGTTCAATTTGGTATAAGTCCATTTGGAATATGGGGACATGCTGAAGAAATAGAGGGGGGATCACATACACCTACTACATCTACAGCAAGTATAAACGATTATGTAAATACAAGAAAATGGGTTAAGGAAGAAATGGTAGATTATTTAATACCACAAATATATTGGCAATTTAATCAACCAGCAGCACCTTACGGAGAGTTAGTTGATTGGTGGAATGAGCAGTTTGAAGGTGTAGAAGAAACACAATTATATATTGGACATCCAAATTATAAGATAATAGAAAACTCAGCAAAAGATTTTGATAATCCTGATGAGATACCATCACAGTTAAGATTTAATCAGAAATATGATAATGTAAAAGGTAGTGCATTTTTCTCTTATAATAAGCTAGATGGAAGAAACCATATAAAATTAATGAGTTCATATGATCTTATAGGAGCAAGGTTTAATTTAGATAATAGAATTGAAAGTATGAATACAGTAAATAGAGATGATGTTAACAAGAAAACTACAGAGACAATACAAGAATATTATAAAACTTCTGCTAAAACTCCAGCAAAGCCTTGGTTAGATCATGAAAAGACTTCGGCGGTAAATGGTTTAAATGGAAAGAATAAGGATGGGAAAGTTACTTTAAGGTGGAAAGATAAAAATAGTGATACTAGATTTTATCAAATATATAGAGTAGAAGGCAGGGTTAAAAATATAGATAGAAATGATGCTAAGAATGTTATAGCACGTTTTGGGATAGATAATGGAACACAATTTACAGATAATACGGCTGATAGCAAAAAGACTTATACTTATGGAGTAACTATTATAGATAAAGCAGGTAATGAATCAGATATTAATACATTTACTGTAAAGGGTAAAAAATAATCTATATAAACTATTAAAATAATTTTTATATAAATAAAATAAGGATGGATTAGTTTAGAATAAAGGAGCAGAAGTATATGTACTATTTAGGAATAGATGGTGGTGGCACCAAAACACAATTTACAATAATAAATGAAAATGTAGAGGTTATTCAATCCATAAAAAAAGGTACATCCCATTTTAAACAGATTGGCTTGGATGGAGTAGAAAATGTTTTAAGAGATGGGTTAAATGAAGTATTACTTGAAAGTGGTATAAGTGTAGATGAGATAAAGGGAGTAGGTATTGGGATTGCAGGGTATGGAAATATACAGAAGGATAGAGAAGGTCTTGAAAGAGTTGTAGAAAGAGTATTTAAGGATTTTAAATATACTTTAAGAAATGATGTTGAGATAGCTTTAGCTGGAGCATTAAATGGAGAAGATGGTATAGTTATAGTTTCAGGAACAGGATCTATAGCATTATCTAAAATAGGTGATAAGTATAAGAGATGTGGAGGCTGGGGATATTCTATAGGGGATGAAGGGTCTGCTTACTGGATAGGTAAAAGAATTATAGAGACATTCTCTAAAGAAGCTGATGGAAGATTGGAAAAAACACATATATATGAGATAATTAAGAAAATGTTAGCTCTATCAAATGACTATGATATTATTAAATATATTAATGAGGATATAAAAGCTGATAGGTTGGAAGTAGCAAAATTTTCAAAGGTTTGTTTTGAAGCAGCAAAGCTTAGAGATAAAAATGCAATTAATATATTCAATTCTGCATCAAAGGAACTTTCAGAATTGATAAATCTATTAATGAAAGATTTTGAAGGTTATAATATAAAAGTATCTTATCTTGGTGGCGTATTTAAATCAGGAGAATTTATTTTAAATCCATTAATAGAATTATTAGATAAAAAATGTGTTTTAATTCCTCCAAAATATACAGCGGATATAGGAGCGGCCATAATTGCATTAAAAAATGATGAGTACAAGGTACTTTAGTATTACAAATGAAATTAGGAGATGAAATATGAGTTGTTTATATATTATAAGACAAGGAATGAATGGATTTACAGATGTTGAAAAAAAGATAGGTAAATATATTCTTTCAAATAAAGATGAGGTAATTAATATTTCAGCACAAGAACTTGCAGATAAGGTATCTGTATCACCAGCTGGAATAGTTAGATTCTCAAAAAAGTTAGGCTTTAAAGGCTTTACTGCTTTAAAGGTAGAACTTGCAAAGGAAAATGAAGAGGAAATAGTAGATTTTAGCGAGATGATTAGTGAAGATGATGATACAAAAACCATGATAAAAAAAGCTATAAGATCTAATATTAATACATTAGAGCAGACATGTAAGCTTATAAATATTGATGTAGTAAATAATGCAATAGATACTATAGCTAATGCAAAAAAAGTATATCTTTATGGTGTTGGTGCATCAGGACTTATTGCCTTAGATTTTCAGTATAAATTACTTAGAATAAAAAAAGATGTAATATATAACCATGATTCTCATATACAACTTGCTACTGCATCTCATATAGAAAAAGATGATGTAGCTATAGGAATAAGCTACAGCGGTGAAACAAAGGAAATTAATATTGCCATAAATGAAGCTAAAAATAATGGTGCTAAAACTATTGCTATAACAAAATATAATAGTAGTACGTTATCAAAAAATGCTGATATGTGTCTTTATATACCAAATGAAGAAAAGGAACTAAGACTTGGGGCTATAGCGTCAAGAATGTCAGCTTTAACATTAATTGATATTTTATATCTTGGAATTGTAAAGGGTAATATATCAAAAACGAAAAACTATATTACTGAAACTAGAAAAATAATTGAAAAAATAAAATAAGAAAATTAATATAAAAACTAAAATAATGATGCCTAGCAATTAGATAAAATTAATTGCTGGGCAGCATTATTTTTAAATTACTATTTATTTGTATTCGTAAGTCTTAAATAATAAGTATGTTAATTGAAGTAGTTTTTGCGATTTTTAAGTACACTCTTTTTGTCTACTTTGCTTAAATAATAATATTCTAGATACAGCCATTAAAACTGGAATCTCAATAAGTGGTCCAACTATAAGGGCAACAGCAATCATAGGTCTATCAGAGAAATAAGCTACAGCAATTGCAAGAGCTATTGGTGAATTTCTAGCTAATGTAGTTAAATTTAAAGCTGCTGTATCTTCATAGGGCATATTTAACTTGAACCCAATAAACTGCCCAAGTAAGAATACTATAAAGAAAAATAGTAATAAAGGAATTAGTAGTTTTAAAAATATGCTTGGATGTGATAAAAATACCTTTCCTTGTGATGCAAACATTGAAAGTATAGCTAAATTTAAAAACCATCCTTGAAGGCTGCAACATTTTTTTGATACTGTTTCATTAAAATATGTATATCCTTTAATCTTAATAATTATATTTCTAATTATTATAGAAAGTATAAGAGGAATAATTAAATTTATTATAGTACTACTTATTAGTTCTATTGAATTAAACTTAATACTTGTACCGCATATTAATAATACATATAAAGGTAGTAATACAATTTGAAGTATAAAGTTTAATGGAAGAAGAGATGCACCAAGAGCAGTGTTCCCTTTAGCTATCTCTGTGAAGATTAAATACCAATCAGTACAAGGGGTAACAGTAAGCATAACAAATCCAATTAATAAATCAGCTTCATTAATTAAAAATAATTTACCTAATATAAATATTAGCATAGGTGTTATTATAAAATTTATTATTATTGCTGTAGAAGTGAATTTTATATTTTTTAAAGAAGTCTTTATGTTTCCAAAGGGAATCTGAAGAAATAATAAAAATAGCATTAATGTAAGAAATGGCATGATAAGCTTATCAGATAGATTAGATATAAAGTCTAATTGTCCAATAAAAATACCAATAAAAGCTATAATAATTATAATCAAGCTTTGGAACTTATCTTTTGTATCCAATTTAATGTCCTCCTAATATAAGTTTTCTAAACTCTAATATAGAAGTATATCATTAATGATAATTAATATCAATTTCGAGAAAATAAGAAGAAACCATAGCTAGGTTGTTAAGGGTGTAACAGCTAACTATGATTCGATTTAATATATTATTATATAAGAAGTAAAAATAATAAATTGATATAACTATAAATGTTAATTAAATGATAACAGATAGTTAATAGCCTTTACGAATTAAAGTATTATCATAGTAAATGATACATACTTTTTATACCTATAATTAATAAATTAGAATTATCAATAAAATAGCTAAAATTAAATTTAATAATTTAGATACATAGCTGTTAAATAGAAATTTGATAAAACTAGGAGATGACGAGAATGGACTGGGTACCATTTAAAAAGATAGAAAAATCAATAACAAACAGACTTCATAAAAGAGATAAAAAGAAATATGGCATATATGAAGCTGAAGTAGAAGAGATGGAAGAATTTTTAGCTATTGATGATTGTGATGAATTAATTAGACAAGGATATAATTTTTTAGAAGGTAAAAATGGCTTTGATAAAAATATTAGAAAGGCCATTTCTTTATTTGAAAGAGCAGAATCATTTGCAAGTGTACATGCAGCAATGATTTTATGTATAATTTACTCTAAAGGTGGTAGAGAAGTTAAGGCTGATGGATCTAAGAGTCATTACTATTATAAGCTTGCAGAAAAGCATATGAAATCTACTAAAAGTGAAGCAAAATCTGCTATGAAAATTTTAGAAAAAGGTGATGGTAATTTAATAAAATCTAATGATAATAGATTAGATGGACTTAAAAAGCTTGCGAAGGAGCTAAATAAGGGAAATTGATATTAAATTCAGAAAATAAAAAATATTTAACAGCTAAAATAATAAGCCTAGTACAATGAATTTATTGTACTAGGCTTATTTAATTTATCAAAATATCAAAAATGTTAAATGTTTTTAATGAAAATATAAATAGACAATGTAGGAAATTAGGGCCAATATTTGAAAATGTAACTATCATGTTATAGAATGTTAACAAATATCATATTTTGTTGACAAATAAGACTTGAAAATAAATTAAATTCTTTTTATGTTAACTAAAAAAAATACAAAAGCAATAAAAAAACTGGAGGATTTATAAATATGATAAAAAGAAAAGTAAGTAAAATACTGGCTATAGCTACTATATTCTGTTCGGCAATTGCAATTACACCTAACGCTACACAAGCTAATGCAACTCAGTTTAATGCGGAGAGAAGCTCTGTATCAATTGGTAAAGTTACAGCAAAAAGTGGACTAAATATTAGAAAAAGTGCAACTACAAGTTCACAAATACTTAGAACTA
This sequence comes from Clostridium sardiniense, assembly GCF_019753795.1. NCBI lineage: Bacteria > Bacillati > Bacillota > Clostridia > Eubacteriales > Clostridiaceae > Clostridium > Clostridium sardiniense. Next base: position 212,787 of record NZ_JAIKTU010000001.1, read on the forward strand.
TTCCTTATAATGGACAAGTCAATATAAAGAGTAAAAGTGGAAGTTGGTACTATATAGAATACAATGGTACTCAGGGCTATGTAAGTGATAGTTATATAAATCAAATTTCAAGTGGTAATTCAGGAAGTAATTCAAATGCACAAACTCAAACAACTGGAACTGGAAGAGTTACAGCAAGAAGTGGGTTAAATTTAAGAAAGAGTGCATCTACAAGTTCAGGGATAATAAGAACTATCCCATATAATGGACAAGTCAATATAAAGAACAAAAGTGGAAGTTGGTATTATGTAGAATATAATGGCTCTTATGGATATGTAAGCGATGATTATGTTCAAAAGACTTCAAGTGTCAGCTCTAATTCACAAGATTCAAGCAGCAATTCAAATACGCAAACTCAAATAAATGGATATGGAAAAGTTACAGCAAGAAGTGGATTAAATTTAAGAAAAGGCGCATCTACAGGCTCAGGATTAATAACAACTATTCCATACAACTCTCAAGTTAAATTAAAGAGTAAAAGTGGAAACTGGTACTATGTAGAGTATAATGGTTCTTTAGGATATGTAAACGCAGATTATGTACAAAAAACTTCAGGTAGTAGTTCAAATTCACAAAATACAAATAACACATCTTCTAAATACAATAAAGTTTTGAGTGCTATGAAATCTCAAATTGGTAAGCCATATCTTTATGGAGGATCGTCACCATCAACAGGTTTTGATTGCTCTGGACTTATGCAATGGGGATTTAAACAAGCTGGAATTAACATAGGTAGAACTACTTATGACCAAGTAAAAGCAGGTTCAGCTGTAAATATTAATAGTGCAAAACCAGGAGATTTATTAGTTTATTCTAGTAAGGAACATATTGGTATGTATATAGGAAATGGACAATGGATAGAAGCACCTAGTACAGGAAAAACTGTAAGAATTGCGAGTGTACCTTGGAACAAGATAGGATATGCAAGAAGAGTAATAAATTAATATAAGTTTTTAAAGTAAGACCTTTTAGGTAGTTTTAATAAAACTATTTAAAAGGTCTTTTATTTTATAGTTTCCTATTACTCCCAAAAGTCATCAAATGAGCTCTAAATTTTATAAAAATGTAACGCTATAAAGAGATAACCTTTAAATTATGAAGATATAATTCTTAAAATATAATTAGTAATTAGAAATTTAGAATATTTAAAGATATAAAATAATAAAAATACAGTAATATTAAGTTTTTTGGAGGGGTATAATTTGAACGTTATTTCAGAAATTTTTGGCTCAATGATAAGTCAAGGAATACTAGGGTGGGCTGTTATATTTGTTATTTTAGCTCTTGGAAGTTATGGAGTATATTTAAGTATTAAACTTAAGAGAAATTATGAAGGGTTAAGGGAGGAATTTGAAAGTAGCATAGTTATAAATGAAGATACAGGAGAGAAGGATCTTAAGGGGACAGCACTTTATGAAATATCAGAAGAATTTAAAATGAGTGCAAGCAAAGGAACAGAGAATATTAATACTGAAGTCCTTATGGAGAAAAATTTAAGAAAATATATAAATATTAATGAAAGAGTAATTCATTTACTACCATCTACTTCTATTGCATTAGGTATTCTTGGAACATTTTTAGGTCTGACTGTCGCAATTCACTCAACTAATGGTGTGTTAGAGTCTGGAATTAAAACCATGGATGTATTTTTAAATAAGATGGGGGTGCCACTACAAGGTATGGCTAGTGCCTTCTGGACAAGTATCTTTGGTGTAATAATGTCACTTGTTTTAAATTCTGTAATACAAATGGTAAAAAGAGAAAAGGAAGAATTCTATGATGATGTTGAAGATTATTTAGATAATATTTTATATAGTGAACATGCTTTTAGCTTTGTAACTCAATTTGAAAGATTTAATGATACTATATCAGCTTCTATGATTACATTAACTAAAGAGATGAGATCATTATTCCAAGAAGGAATTGATGAACTAGTTTCAAACATAAATAAAAATACTATCGATATGACTGAGTCTGCAAAAGTTTTATCTAATTACACTAAGGATTTAGAAATGGTTATATCATCCCTTAATAAATCAGTTGATAACTTTAAAGAGCCAATTGATATGTTTAAGTCTTCAATAGATGATTTTGATATAACAACTGAAAAATTAGAATTTGTTATGAATACTTCAGTAACTAGACTTTCTGATAAGATAGATGTTTTATCAGAAGTATTAAATAAGCTTGATATGAGTATAGAAGGAGAAAAGGAATCTATCGAGCTTATAAATGAAGAGTTTAGAGGTTATAAAGAAGGTTTAGATAAGAGCTATAGAGAGCTTATACGTGGAACAGAGAATATCAATAAATCAATTGAAGATAGTAATAGTCGTGCAAGTGAGCAAATTGAAAGCTTAAGAGAAGGATATGCAGGCTTTGAATCTGGCATAAATGACTTTGTATCTAATGTAGAAATGTTAAGAGAAGGAATAGGAGAAGTTATATCTAAGGTATTAAGAGAGGAACTTGCAAATATTTCAGAGGAAATATCAAATAAACTTCAAAAATCAATTAGAGGAATTGAAGAGGCAACAGAAAGCTTAAGCTACAATACAAGAACTGTTGGGGAACTTGTTCGTGCAACAAATGAATGGGTAGCTGCAACTAGTGATGAGTAGGGGAGGCGAAGCTTTATGAAGATAAGAAGCAGAAAGTATAGGACTAGGGAAGAGGGTCCATCTTACTGGCCTTCTTTTGTAGATGTAATGACAGCAGCTACATTAGTTTTCTTCTTCCTTATGATTATATCTATGACAGTTTCTTCTCTATTCGTAGATAATATATCTAAAAAGAGAGAAGAGATTTATAATTCAATTCAAGAGAATCTAGATAAGAATGAAGTCAATGAATATATTATGTACTTTGATAGAGAAGAAGGAAAGATGGTTTTAAATACAGAAACATTCTTTGATACTGATAAATGGATATTAAAAGATGAAGGAAAAACTCTAGCAAATCAGCTTAATAAGATATTTTATCTACTTTTAAATGAAAAAGGAATAGCACCTGAAATTGAGTATATAGAGGTTGTAGGACATACAGATTATGCAGGAGATACAATTTCAAATAGAAAACTTTCTACAGAACGTGCTATGAGCTTTTTAAATGCTATGGTTCCGATGGATAGTCCTTTAGAAAATGAATTTGGAGGAAAGTTTAAAGCCGCTGGTATGTCAGAATTTGAAACTAATCCAGATAAGAAAGATAGAGATAAAAAAGAGTATTCTAAGGAAGATATTGAAAAGACTAAGGATCAAAGAAAGATTGAAATAAAAATGGTATTTTCTAATAGAGATTTAGAAGAGGCTATAAGGTCTAGAGCAAGTGAGTAGGAGGGCTTTATGAGTAATATGATTTATAGAGATTATGAGGAAATTACAACAGATGATGCCTTTAGCTATAAAGAAAGTACTTCCTTAGAAGATAAAGTTTTGTATTACAAAAAAGATATTGGACTTCATAAAAGATTTGAAGTTAAGTATGAAAGTGATGGGCCACTTTATGATATAAGAGTTATTCATAATGATCATAATGAAATTATAAAGTGTGATGTATTTAATACTATTGATGAAAAGAAAGTTAAGATAGCTGTTGATATTCCAAAAGGTCTTACTAGAGAATACAGTTTTAAAGAGACAATTCTTATATATACAGATTATGATATTAGAGAATTTTCATTTTCTATTGAATGTATAGATGGAAGTTCCAACGAAAATAATATTATAAAACTTGAAGAGATTTTATTTTTTAATAGAAGTGAAGAGAATCTATTAAAGATAGTAAATGGAATAAAAAGAGTTGATGATATATTAGAAATTACAAAGAAAGCACCAGCTATATTAAATAATGAGCTTAGTATAAATACTTATATTAAAATAATAAAAAGGTGTAGGTCTTTAAGCAAAGAGAATATCAAGCTTTCAATGTTTTGTGAGGAACTTCTAAAAAAGAAAGGAATACTTCTAAAGGATATTATAGAACCACTTAAAGATATGTATAAGAAAGGATTAGTCACTAAAAATACAAGAGATGTATTAAGATACCTAAGAATAGGTAGCTCCAGTGATGAAGAACTTAATGCTGCATTAATAAATGTTAAAGTTAAGCTTAAGGTTGTTGATGAAGAATTTATACATGGATTAATAATTCTATATAGTAGGTCAGATAATAAGAAATCATTAGATAAGATTTTAAATATTATTCTATATTCTGATAATGTTAAGTATAATGACGAGCTATTAAAGATAATATTTGATTTCTATAGGAGAAATAATGATGTAAATTCTTTAATTATTGTATGTAGAGAGCTTAAAAATAGGGGAATACCTTTAAAGGATTATGGTATACAAATTAAAGATAGAAATTTACTTGTTAAAGCCTACAGAAAGAATATATTAATAGATTGGAAAGAGCTTTTAGAATACTCAGAAGATTATTATAAAAGAAGTATTTATATAAGGGATGCTTTAGTAAATATATTAGAAGAAATTATTACAAAGGGAAAAGATAAGGATAAGAGATATATTTGTGTAAAGTATAAAACAGTAATAAGAGATTTAAGTAATTATAGTAGAGTAGTTTATAGATATTATATAGAAAATGTAATGGATTCTTACACTAAAAAGAATTTAGATAAGATTATAACATTAGAAAATTACCTAAATAATATTGGCGAAGGTATTGAAGATTCTAAAAGGATAGAGATACTTGAGAATATAATAGATTTTTATATAAAAAATGGAGATGAAAAGAAGTATATATCTTATTTGAAATACTATATTGTTAACTTAGCTACACGGGATGAAAACAAGTGTCTTAAGAGAATTATAGAAAATAATCTTTTAAATATAGAATTCTTAGGAACTTTTATAATGAGAGATGGTCTTGCAGAAGTATGTAGAGATGATGACATTTTAGAGATTGTAACTAAGGGAGTAATTAAAAATAAGAAGCAGGATCTTTTAGTTGTTATATTAAAAGAATATAAGAAGATGGAAAGAAAAGATAAGTATATTCCTATATTAAAAGAGCTTATTATAAACGGAAGTTTCATAAATAATTATGCTTATAATAAGCTTATAATTCCAATATATAATGAACTTCCAAATGATGAAAAAATAGATATATATGAGCTTCTGATAAAGAGAAAAGATCTTCCAATAAGCTTTAGAGAAAAAAATTATAATATCTATAGAAGTAAGGAGAATGAAACTTGTATAGTAAAAAATTTCTTAAATGGAAATTCAGATAGTGCACTTTCCAAAACTCTTGCCCTTAAAGAATGTTTTAATAGTGATGAGGAATTTTTAAAGACTATACAAAAAGGAAAAGATGATCCAGAAGTCTTAGCTATCGTATTAAAAAAGATAGAGAGTAAATTCTACAAAGATAAGGATTATGTTAAAAAATTAATATCACTATTACGATCAAAAAATAAAGAGATTAAGAAGATTGAAGGATATATAAGAGATTATTATAAGTATAAAGATAATCTTAAACTTCTATATATCTTTGGAAATATGAGAGTTTTAAGAAGAAAATCATCTAATGTATGTGATTTTGTAATACTAAAGGGAATATTTAATAAAGAAGAATCAAAGGGATACCTATTTAAAAGTGATGGTTCTAAAAATATAATTAAAAAATATCTAAAAGAAGCTAGTATAGGATTTAGAGAAATAGATTCAAAAATTTTAATTATAAATAATGAAATAGAAGATATAAAAAAAGAAAAGAAAGATACAATTAGCCTAGAGATTAGAAATATACTAAATCTTATAAAACTTCAACAAGGACTAATACTAAATGGAAGCATGATAGTTGATTTTAGAGCGAATTCATTTAAATATATAAATGGAGTAATATTGCCTAAGAATTTAGAAGATTTAGTTCCTTATAAGAAGGAGTATGTATGCAGGAATAGGGAGCTTTTTGAGAATGATAAGATTGTTACTAATGATAAAGGAAGGCTAATTATAAATGAAAAGAATATAGTTAATTTAATAAAGTATTTTTTACATTTAAGGCTTGAATTAATAGACAAGAAATCATTAGATGAAAATGAATTTAGGGTATTAAATTCTATTATGAAAGATATAATTCAAAATAAGGAAGTAAATACTTATGGAGGATTAAGAGATGCTTTAAAAAATACAGATAAATCATCAGTTGAAGAATTTAAAGTATACAAGTATCCTAAATATTTAGAAGAATATCCAAAGCTTAAAAATCTATTTAAAGAGAGGGTTCTTGAGCTCATTCTTAATAGAGGAGATACTAGAAAAAGGGCAAAAGAAATTGCTATAAATTATGATTTAGAGGTATCTAAAAAGGAAGAGTATTTCAGCTACTTAATTGATTGTTTTAATGAGCATTACTTTGATTTAGATATGTTTGAACTTCAAGAGATTTATGAAAAAGTAATAGCAATGATAAAAGAAGATAGCACTATAACTAGAAATTTCCAAAATGAACTTATAGAGCTATTTTTAAATACACCTAAAAAGTGCAATTATGATAGCCTTGAAGTGTTAATGGAAGTTAGAAGTTTAGCTGGGATAGAGAATCTTCAATATATAGAAGAGAAAATGATAAGTTAATTAGAAAAATAGATATAGTGGAAGCATTATATCTATTTTTATTTTATAATTTAAAAGTTTCCAAAGTTTTAATAATTACTGCTTATTGATAATTATTATCTAAAGTTATAATATATAAATGAAAATAAATTTATATATTATTAGGAGAAGAAAATGAAAAAGCTTAACATAACTCATAATGGTGAGATTATTACATTTACTCTTATAAGAAAAAATGTAAAGAATATAAACCTTAGAGTTAAAGGAACAGGAGAAACTATAGTAACAGCAAATCCTAGGGTTGATGAAGAGTATATTATAGATTTCTTAAAGAGAAAAATGCCTTGGATAATAGGACATAGAGAGAAGTTTAAAGAGAGAAGAGAATCAATTCAAAAAGAAAAGGATAGAACTAGCGAAGATAGTATTTGGTATCTTGGAAAGGTATATAAAGTTAAAGCCGTTAAGAGTGAAAAAGAATATGTAAAGCGAGGAAAAGATGATATTTATGTATTTTTAAAAGATAAGGATAATGAGAAAAGAGTTAATACACTTTTAAGCAAGTGGTATGGAGAGAGTTGCTTAGAGGTATTCACATCTATATATGGAAGTATGTTTAAGAAATTTGGTTCTTATATGATTCCACATGTTGATATAAAGGTTAGAAAAATGAAAAGTAGATGGGGATCTTGCAATCCAGTAAAGAAAAGAGTAACTCTAAATAGTGAACTTATGAAAACACCAATGGAGTGTATTGAATTTGTAATAGCTCATGAGCTTGCCCATTTAGTTGAAGCAAATCATAGTAAAGCTTTCTATGAGGTTTTAACTAAGGTAATGCCAGACTGGAAGAAAAGAAAAGAAGTATTAAATAAGTTTTGTTTATAGAATGAACTTTTATAGCTTATTTAGGAGCATAATATTTTTTATAATCTTTTAATTTTTAAGAATATAAGAAACATTATGTTCCTATTTATTTTTATTAAAATTAATTTTTTATTCTGAATATGAAGGTTTAAAAGCTTATAAGAAGTTTACATATGATTAATTTATAATAATATTAGAGTGTTAATTGTATATATATATAGTTATGCGAAGTAAGACTTAAGGATTTATCATTTAATATAATAAGCACTGTATATTTTACTTGATAGATGATATAATTTCAAATGAAAAGGATTAAATTAAAATAATAATTTAAATAAAGTATAGATTTAACCGTAGTATAATGGGGGGACAAAATTGAGTAATAAAGAAAAAATTGAGATATGTTTAGCAGAACTAACAGATGAAGCATTTAAATCTAATAGAAGTGGTGGAGTAGAAACCCTTGAAATATCAGAACGATTAAATTTAAGAAGAAATGTTGTTAGCCATTATTTAAACGTTTTAGTAGCAGAAGATAAAGTTATCAAAATAAAAAGTAGACCTGTACAATTTATTCACAGAGAGACTTTAAATAAGTATAGAAATAAAAAGAGTAGTGAAATAAAAGATGGATCTATTGAAGGAGTTATATATAATGAATTTATGTCTATAAGTAATTTACTTATAGAATATGATGAAAATAGATTAAGCTTAAAAGAAATTAGAAAAGAGATTAGCATAATAATGAATAAATGTTTAAGCAGTATTGTATATAGTGAAAATCCTGCTAAAAATGATATTTTGGAGAAAGAATATTTAAATATAATTAGCAAGTCTCTTGAAATAGTTCATGATAATTATGGACTTAAATATTATGGGAATACTGCTAAAGTATTCAGTAGAATAATCTTATTTTTTATGAAACATAAATGTCTAAATTCTGTATGGTCAGAGGAAGAGAAAAAGAAACTTCAAGAAATATTAAATAGAAAGTTATCTAAAGAATACATAATGGTAAATAAGCTTACCTTAAATATTAAAAATAATATGGAGTGTGACATAGGTTTTAATACTAAGCTTTTTATAACACTATATATTTTAATTACAATGAAAAATAATAATTTAAAGGTGAATGCCTTAATAATTGCTCATGGGTATTCAACTGCAAGTAGTATTGCAAGTACAGTAAATCAATACTTTGGAGAGTTTATATTTAATACATTTGATATACCTATAAATATGCCAAAGGAAGAGATTGTACGAATAATAAAGGAATATATAAAATCAGTAGATAATGAGGAAGATACAATAGTTTTAGTTGATATGGAATCGCTACTGTCTATCGCTAGTGATTTAGAGGATATAGTACAGGGGGATATTGGAGTTATAAATAATATAACAACAAATGTTGCTATAAATATTGCAGAGAAGATGATAGATGGGAAAGGCATACCAGATATAATTGACTACATAAAAAAAGAAGAAAAGTCAAAATGTAGACTTATTAAAGGTAAAAAGAAAAAGAAAGCTATACTTACAACATGTATTTCTGGAATAGGTACTTCTGTAAAAATAAAAGAATTACTTTTAAAGTGTATAGGGGATGTAGATATCGATATAATCCCTTATGAATATGGAAGTCTAGCTAATAAAGGAATTGATGATGAAATTTTTTCGAAGTATGATGTAAAGCTTATAATAAGTACAACCAATCTGAAAATAGACGGTATAAACTGCATCTTATTAGAAAGTCTAATAAATTCTGATTCAGATAGAAAGCTTGAAAAATTATTATTAGAGTTTTTGGATAAAGAGCATATTAAGATTATAAGAAGAGACATTGCAAAGATGTTCTCACTTCAAAATATAATAAATCAATTAACTATATTAAATCCAAATAAGATAATAAATGAAGTTGATATAATAATAAGTAAAATGGAAAGAAAGTTTAAAAAAGTATTTTCATTAGATCTTAGGATGCTTTTATATATTCATATAAGCGTTATGATAGAGAGGCTTATATTAAATCAAGGAATGGTCTTTGAAGAAGATGATAGGAAGTATGTTAAGAATAATAAAAAGATTATAGAAGTCATAGAAGATAGCTTTAAAGATACTGCAAAAGAATATAATTTTTACTTAACAACTAAAGAAATTCAAATCGTTCAAGAAATAATAGAAAGTAGATTAGGGAAGATAAAAGTTTAATATTTAAATAAAAAAGAAGTGAGCCATATGGCTCACTTCTTTTTTGAAGAATTTAAGCTGTATCTTATCTTTATAAAAATGATACTTTTATTTTAATATAAATTAATGAAAATCCTATTAACAAAATATTTGTTTTTGCTTAAGAATATATTAAACAATTCTGACTTTGAAATTTTTATTATAATTATAAATGGAGTTAAATTCATGAATGAAAATTCTAAATATATTATTGGTGAATTTGTGAAGTTGTATTCAAAATTGATATTATTTTATAAACGTAGTGGTAATGCGGAGTGAGACGTATTATTGTGAAGCTTTATTCTTTGAAATATTAATTATTATTGAAATACTGATTCTTATATTGATTTTAGAAAGTTGCGGGAGTATACTATTAACAAATAATAATTATTAATTAATATTAAAGGTTTGAGATTTATTAGCTAATGAATTTGTAGTATTGAATTTATACAGATGAGGAGATAAGGTTATGGATGAAAAAAATATACTTTCTACTGCTGCTGGCGCTCCAGTGGGAAATGATAATCAATCACTTTCAACAGATGAAGGATATGTTGGTATACAAGATAGCGAGTTAATTGAAAAACTTGCTCATTTCACAAGAGAAAGAATTCCAGAAAGAGTTGTTCATGCAAAGGCTGCTGGAGCACATGGATATTTTGAGGTTACAAATGATGTATCAAAATATACAAAAGCTAAATTCTTATCAGAAGTAGGTAAGAAAACAGAAGTACTTGCAAGAATATCAACAGTTGGTGGTGAATCAGGTACAGCTGACACTGCAAGAGATCCAAGAGGGTTTGCTTTAAAATTTTATACTGAAGACGGGAATTATGATATGGTTGGAAACAATACACCTGTTTTCTTCATTAGAGATGCTATAAAGTTCCCAGATTTCGTACACACTCAAAAGAGAAATCCACAAACTCATTTAAAAGATGCAAATATGTACTGGGATTTCTTATCACTTACTCCAGAATCAATACATCAGGTAGTTTATATGTTTACAGATAGTGGGACACCAAAAGATATAAGACATATAAATGGATTTTCAAGTCATGCATACATGTGGTATAACGAAAAGAACGAGTATGTATGGGTTAAATATACATTTAAAACTGACCAAGGAAGAGAAAATCTTACTGTTGAAGAAGCAGAAGAATTAGCTAGTAAAAACCCTGATAGCACTATATCAGATCTTTTTGAGAATATAGAGAAAGGAAATTTCCCAAGCTGGACTGTATATGTTCAAATAATGACACCAGAACAAGCTGAAAAATATGAGTTTGACCCATTTGATGTTACAAAGGTTTGGTATCATAAGGATTTCCCACTAATTCCATTTGGGAAATTAGTTCTAAATAGAAATCCAGAAAATTATTTTGAAGAAATTGAACAAGCAGCCTTTTCTCCAAGTAATTTTGTTCCAGGAATAGCAGCTTCACCAGATAAGTTGTTACAAGGTAGATTATTTGCATATAAGGATGCCCAAAGATACAGACTTGGTACTAATCATGATCAATTACCAGTCAATGCTCCAAAATCTAATGTTAATACAAAACAAAGAGATGGACAAATGAATTTAAATAATGGTGGATCAAGACCAAACTATTTCCCAAATTCATTTGAAGATATATCCACAGATGAGAAATATAATCCACCAGCAGTAGATGTAAGTGGTATATTAGCAAAGCATAAACTAGATGTAGAAGATATAGATTTTGTTCAACCAGGAGAATTCTATAGAAGAGTTCTTAAACCACAAGAAAAAATTAACTTAGTTCATAATATTGTATTACATCTTGGTAAAGCTGTTGAAAACATTCAATATAGGCAAGTAGCTTTATTCTATAAAGTTGATGTTGAACTTGGAACTAAAGTAGCAGAACAATTAAAATTAGATGTTAATAGAGTGAAAGATCTTGCAGAAATGTCTCAAGAAGATAGGGTGAAAGCAACTTTAAATTATTAATAAAAAAGTCAGTTTAAGTTTTAGCTGATTTAAGCCTGTAGATAGAAGGACTTTTTCTTTTAGGAAAAAGTCCTTTTAATATTTTATATAATTAATTTTAAAGTATATCAGTATAATATTTGATTTATATTACCAAAGTTTATTTTGATTGTAAGACATAAGAAAGGTTACTTTGTTGGTATGAAGTAGATGGTTTGGATATTTAGTTCTATAATTAATAGATAATTAATTAATATAAATTATCAACTAATATTAAATAAATTTTAACGAAAATAAAATTCAAAATATAAATGGTGGATTATTATGGAAGAAATTTGAATAAATTATTAATAACTGATTTTATGTATTGAGGTCAAATTTGTATAGTGTTAGAATTGGTTTTAACAAAATGAGTAGATTTCATTATGTTAATAAAATCTATAAACTGAAGAATTATACTCTGTATATTTACATTTTATATATAGAGTTTGTATTGTAACTGACTAATTTATTTAAATTAATACTTAGAAATATAAATTAGTCTTTTTTTATGCAGAAATGAACTAAATAATAAAAATTGAATAACCATATTTAGGAACTGTGAGATACATTCTGTATTTGGGCACTTGGAATGTATGGAGTTGGTAGTGCAACCGACTAATTTATTTTTTAATTACTGTTATAGAAATTTTTATACCAATTATTTTTTAATATTGGGATAGAGCTTTTTATACAAATTAAATATAAGTTAGTCTTTTTTTATACAAAAATTAACTAATTATATAATAAAAAATTGAATAACACATATTTAGGAACTGTGAAATACATTCTGTATTTGGGCACTTGGAATGTATGGAGTTGGTAGTGCAACCGACTAATTTATTTTTTAATTACTGTTATAAAACTTTTTATGCCAATTATTTTTTTAATACTAGCATAGAACTTTTTATACAAATTAAATATAAGTTAGTCTTTTTTTATGCATAAATGAGCTAATTATATAATGAAAAAATTGAATAACACATATTTAGGAACTATGAAATACATTCTGTATTTGGGCACTTGGAATGTATGGAGTTAGTAGTGCAACCGACTAATTTATTTTTTAATTACTGCTATAGAACTTTCTATACAAATTAAATATAAATTAGTCTTTTTTTATGCAAATAGAATGAAATGAACAACAGGAATTTGTTAAACTAAAAAATTTTAGAAAGGACTGATAATGAAAGGATTATTTAAGAATAAGTGAAGGAGAAATTATCTTATGGGAATTTTAAGAAAATTTAAAAAGGAGGGATTATATGAGTCATAAGAGAAAAGAGTTTTTTGCATTTCTTGCTATAGTAGTGGTAGTTAATATGATTACTAGTATGTTTTTACCTACTGCATCAGTTTTGGCAGCAACAACTTCAAAAGGTAACTCTAATATAGAAGTTAAGATAACTAGTGATAAAAAGACTGTAGAATCAGGCAATCAGATTACATTTAATCTAGAATATAAAGTTGTTGGTGGACAGGGTTCTATAAAAGAGGGGGATGTTTTAGAGTTTAAACTACCTGATGAATTTAGTAATATAAAACCTAAATATCCACCAGAACATTTTAAAGATGTAGAGGTACATGGAACTACTGTAAGAGCTATATTTAGTAAAGGAGTAGAAACAGCTATTGCTGGATATATGTCAATAGTAGCAACTGCAAAAAATGTAAATAATAATACTCCAGCTAGAGTTGAAGTAAATGTAAATGGTACAACACAATACTTAGATGTAGAAGTAACACCTAAACCAGAAGATCCAAATACAGATCCAAATCCAAATCCGAATCCAGCAGATAGGCAGTTATTAAAGAGTGTTGAAAATGCTATTGGTTGGGAAGGAAATAAAATGTTAGCTAATATAGCAAAACCAGTGGTTGGAAAAAGTACAAAGTATACTATATATATAAATGAAAAATATGCACCAATGCATAATGTATCCTTAGATGATACTATGCCAGAAGGTACAGAGCTTTTAAAGGATTCTATAAAAATTTATGAAATACCATATGGTGGATCAGCAAAAGATGTAACTAAGGATATGATAAATAAGATGAATATAAGTTCTAATAGATTATATTTATACTTAGATTACACAGATAAACAATACAGAATAGAGTATTCTGCAAAGTATAATACTGAGTATCCTCAATATATAAATACAGCTAAGCTTTCACAATATGGAAAAGATACTATAAATAGTTCAACAATAGTTAAACCTATAGTTGATGATAGGATGATTAGTAAAAGCTATAGAAGTGAAAATGAAATTAAAGATAAGGATGGAAGGTCCACATTTGTTGTAAGTAAGATAGGAGACAGTGTAGATTATACAGTTGATGTAAATCCTAATAATGCTAGTATAAAAAATGCAATATTTGAAGATAACTTCCCAAAAGGAATGCAGCTTGTTGATGGCAGCGTACAGGTTGGAGAAAAAGATATAAGTGGAAACTTTAAATGGATAACAGATAGTATTAAAGGTAATATAAGTACAACCAATAACAAAATGACTATAAATCTTGGAGACACAAACAAGCACTATTATATATACTACAAACTTAAAGTAACTGATAGATATAAAGAATATAACAATAATGCAAAAATATCTTATGATGGAACATCACAGGAAGTAAATTCAGAAATTAATTATGAGATGAATGCAGGTGCAATAAATGCACAAAAATTAGTTGATAAAACAGAGATTAAAAAGGGTGACGATCAGATAGTTACTTATACAATAAACTTTGATTGTTATGGATATTTTAATCAAAATTATTTAAGTTTAGTTGATAATTTAGATAGTAGATTAAAGATTGTAGGAGTTGAGGTACCAAAGGAATTTACAGCAAAAGTAGCAGATGGAAACAAAGTTACTGTAGTAAATGATAAAGGTTCAATAGACTATGGACAAAAGCTTCAAGTAAAGATAAAAGCTGATTTTAGTAATATACCAGATGGAACAACGATAAGAAATGTAGCTAAAATAGATAAAGCTACAACAAATGAAGTTACTACTAAAAAAGGATATGTTTTTGAAGTTAGGAAGATTGATAGTTATACAAAAGAAGCTTTAAAAGGAGCAAAATTTGAACTTTTAGATAGCAATAAAAATTTAATTGATACTGTAACAAGTGACTCAGAGGGAAATATAAAGCATAACGTTGATGCTCCAGGAGATTATTATCTTAAAGAAGTAGAAGCTCCAAAGGGATATGTTTTAGATACTTCAGAAAAGAAATTTACTATAAAAGATAGTGATATAGGAACAGTTGTTAATATAGGAAATTTAGAAAATAACATAAAGACTGGATCAGTAAATCTTACTAAAGAAGATAGTGAGACAGCTCAAAAGTTAGAAGGAGCAGAATTTAAGTTATATTCTAAGGATGATAAAGAAATAGGAACATATACAACAAATAAAGATGGCTCAATAGAAGTAAAAGACTTAAGACCAGGGAGTTATTATTTTCTTGAAACAAAAGCACCAGAAGGTTATGACATAGATAACTCAAAGCATGAGTTTACAATTGCTTTAGGGGGAACAGAGACTCCTATAAACTTAGTGGTAAAAAATAACATTAAAAAAGGCGAGGCTGTACTAATTAAAGAGGATGCAGATACTGGAGAAAAACTTCAAGGTGCTGTATACGGACTTTATGATTCATCAGATAAGCTTATAGAACAAATAACAACTGATGAAAATGGTAAAGCTATGGTAAGTAGTAAGCTAAGACCAGGAACCTATTACTTTAAAGAAATAACAGCACCAAAGGGATACAACCTAAGTGATGAGAAAATACCTGTTGAGATAAGAACAGGAGGAATTGCAAATCCAGAGAAAGTAATTGCAAAAGATTCAATAATGCTAGGATCTGTAAAACTTATAAAGGTTGATAGCAAAACAGGTGGAAAACTTAAAGGTGCAGTATATGGAATATATGATGCAGATAATAACTTAGTAGATAAGGTTACAACAGGTGATAATGGAGAAGTAACAACTACTGATTTAAGACCAGGAAAGTATTATTTTAAAGAGATAACAGCACCAGTTGGCTATGAAGTTAATGAAGCTAAATATCCATTTGAAATAATTTTGGGACAAACATCACAGATTCAAGAAATAACAGCTAGTGATAACATAATATTAGGTTCAGTAAATCTTATTAAAGAGGATAGTGAAACATCTCAGAAGTTAGGTGGAGCAGAGTTTGATTTATATAAGGTAAATAATGATTCTACTAATGGATTAGTTAGATTAATAAAATCACTATTTAAATCAAATGATGAGAAGATAGGAACATATACTACAGATGAAAATGGACAAATATCAGTAAAAGATTTAAGACCAGGAAACTATTATTTTGTTGAAACAAAAGCACCAGAAGGATATGAATTAGATAATTCAAAGCATGAATTTGAGGTGGTTTTAGGTAAAGCAGAAAATGCTATACAACTAGTAGCTAAAAATAATATTAAAAAAGGTGAAGCTATCTTAGTTAAGGAAGATAGTAAAACAGGAGAAAAGCTACAAGGTGCTATATATGGGCTTTACGACTCATCAGATAAACTTATAGAACAGATAACAACTGATGAAAATGGTCAAGCTATAGTAGGCACTAAGTTAAGACCAGGAAACTATTACTTTAAGGAAATAAAAGCACCAAATGGATATAACATAAGTGATGAGAAAATATCTGTTGAGATAAAAATAGGTGGGATTACAGATCCAAAAAGTGCAATTGCAAAAGATTCAGTTATTTTAGGTTCAGCAAAACTTATAAAAGTAGATAGCAAAACTGGTGGAAAACTTAAAGGTGCAGTATATGGAATATATGATGCAGACAATAATTTAGTAGATAAAGTTACAACAGGAGATAATGGGGAAGTAACAGCTACTGATTTAAGACCAGGAAAGTATTACTTTAGAGAAATTACAGCTCCATTTGGATATGAGTTAAATCAAACTAAGTATCCATTTGAGATAATTTTAGGAGAGACATCAAAGGCTCCAGAGATAACAGCTAATGATGATGTAATATTAGGTTCAGCAAAACTTATAAAGACTGATAGTAAAACAGGAGAAAAACTTCAAGGTGCAGTATATGGAGTATATAATTCAGATAATGAGTTAGTGGAGAAAGTTACAACAGGAGATAATGGGGAAACAACAGCCACTAATTTAAGACCAGGTAAGTATTACTTTAAAGAAATACAAGCACCACTTGGATATGCTTTAAGCAAAACACAATATCCATTTGAGATAATTTTAGGAGAAACATCAAAGGTTCCAGAAATAACAGCTAATGATGACATGATTTTAGGCTCAGTAAATCTTATTAAAGAGGATAGTGAAACATCTCAGAAATTAGAAGGAGCAGAATTTAAATTATATTCTCAAGACAATACAGAGCTAGGAACATATACTACAGATAAAAATGGATCAATAGAAGTAAAAGACTTAAGAGCAGGAACTTATTACTTTGTAGAAACAAAAGCACCAGAAGGATACGCTTTAGATAGATCAAAGTATGAGTTTAAAATAGTTTTAGGTAAAACTGATACTCCAATACAATTAACAGTAAAAAATAATATTAAAAAAGGTGAAGCTATCTTAGTTAAAGAAGATAGTAAAACAGGGGAAAAACTTCAAGGTGCTATATATGGAATATATGATTCATCAGATACTCTTATAGAAAAGGTAACAACTGATGAAGATGGTAAGGCTGTAGTAAGTAGTAAGTTAAGACCAGGTAGTTATTACTTTAAAGAAATAACAGCACCTAAGGGGTATAACATAAGTGATGAGAAAATACCTGTTGAGATAAAAATAGGAGGAATTGCAGATCCAGAAATAACAGTTGCAAGAGATTCAGTTATTTTAGGATCAGCAAAACTTATAAAGGTTGATAGCAAAACTGGTGGAAAACTTAAAGGTGCAGTATATGGAATATATGATGCAGACAATAATTTAGTAGATAAGGTTACAACAGGAGATAATGGAGAGGTAACAGCTACTGATTTAAGACCAGGAAAATATTATTTCAGAGAAATAACAGCTCCATTTGGATATGAATTAAATCAAGCTAAATATCCATTTGAGATAATTTTAGGTGAAACATCAAAGGTTCCAGAAGTAACAGCTAATGATGATATACTTTTAGGCTCAGTAAATCTTATTAAAGAAGATAGTGAAACAGCTCAAAGACTAGAAGGAGCAGAGTTTGATCTATATAAAGTAAATGATAAATCAACTAATAGTAATTCAATAATAAGGGCAATATCAGACTTCATTACTCCAGATAGTAGTAAGATAGGAACTTATACTACAGATGAAAATGGAGCAATATCAGTAAAGGACTTAAGACCAGGAAACTATTATTTTGTGGAGACAAAGTCACCAATAGGATATGAGTTAGATAGTTCAAAGCATGAATTTAAAGTAACATTAGGTGAAACTAATACTCCAATACAATTAACAGTAAATAATAACATCAAAAAAGGTGAAGCTATATTAGTTAAGGAAGATAGTAAAACAGGAGAAAAGCTTCAAGGTGCTATATATGGGCTTTACGACTCATCAGATAAACTTATAGAACAGGTAACAACTGATGAAAATGGGCAAGCTATAGTAAGCACTAAGTTAAGACCAGGCAACTATTACTTTAAGGAAATACAAGCACCAAATGGATATAACATAAGTGATGAAAAAATACCTGTTGAGATAAAAGCAGGAGGAGTTTCAGAGAGAGAAAGTGTAATTGCAAAAGATTCAGTTATTTTAGGGTCAGCAAAACTTATAAAGGTTGATAGCAAAACAGGTGGAAAACTTAAGGGTGCAGTATATGGAATATATGATGCAGATAATAATTTAGTAGATAAGGTTACAACAGGAGATAATGGAGAAGTAACAGCTACCGATTTAAGACCAGGTAAATATTATTTTAAAGAGATAACAGCTCCATTTGGATATGAATTAAGTAAAACTAAGTATCCGTTTGAGATAATCTTAGGAGAAACATCAAAGGTTCCAGAAGTAACTGCTAGTAATGATGTGATATTAGGTTCAGCAAAGCTTATAAAGGTGGATAGTGAGACAGGTGAACAATTAGAAGGCGCAGTATATGGAATATATGATACAGATAATAATTTAGTAGATAAAGTTACAACAAAAAATAATGGAGAAGTAACAGCTACTAATTTAAGGCCAGGCAAATATTACTTTAAGGAAATAAAAGCACCAATTGGATATGCATTAAGTCAAACTAAATATCCATTTGAAATAATTTTGGGAGAAACATCAAAGGTTCCAGAAGTAACAGTTAAAAATGATATACTTTTAGGGTCAGTAAATCTTACTAAAGAGGATAGTGAAACGAGCAAGAGATTAGAAGGTGCAGAATTTAAACTGTATTCAAAAGATAATAAGAATCTTGGAACATATACTACAGATAAGAATGGTTCATTAGAAGTAAAGAATTTAAGACCAGGAACTTACTATTTTATTGAAACAAAAGCACCAAATGGATATGTGCTAGATAGTTCGAAACATGAATTTAAAATAGTATTAGGAAAAACAGAAGAGGCAACTAAGTTAGTTATAAAAAATGATATAGAAAAAGGAGAAGCTATCTTAGTTAAAGAAGATTCAGATAATGGAGAAAGACTTAAAGGTGCTATATATGGACTATATGATTCATCAGATAATCTTATAGAGAAGGTTACAACAAATGAGAATGGTAAAGCTATAGTAAGTACTAAATTAAGACCAGGAAAGTATTACTTTAAGGAAATACAAGCGCCTAATGGATACAATATAAGTAATGAAAAAATATCAGTTGAAATAAATACTGGTGGAGCAGTAAATCCAGAGGTAGCAATTGCAAAAGATAATGTTATATTAGGATCAGCAAAACTTATAAAGATTGATAGCAAAACTGGTGGAAAACTTAAAGGTGCAGTATATGGAATATATGATGAAGACAATAACTTAGTAGAGAAGGTTACAACAGGAGATAATGGAGAAGTAACAGCTACTGATTTAAGACCAGGAAAGTATTATTTTAGAGAAATTACAGCTCCATTTGGATATGAATTAAGCCAAACTAAATATCCATTTGAGATAATTTTAGGTGAAACATCAAAGGTTCCAGAAATAACTGCTAATGATGATATACTTTTAGGATCAGTAAATCTTATTAAAGAAGATAGTGAAACATCTCAGAAGTTAGGTGGAGCGGAGTTTGATTTATATAAAGTAAATGATAAATCAACTAATAGTAATTCAATAATAAGAGCAATATCAGATTTAATTACTCCAGATAGTAGCAAGATAGGAACATATACTACAGATGAAAATGGATCAATATCAGTAAAAGACTTAAGGCCAGGAGATTATTATTTTGTAGAAACAAAGGCACCAGTAGGATATGAGTTAGATAATTCAAAGCATGAATTTAAAATAACTTTAGGTAAAACTGAAAGTCCTATGGAATTAGTAGTTAAGAATACTAAGATAAAAGAAGATAAGCCTAAGGAAGAAGATCCTAAAGAAAATGATGATCCAAAGGATAACAATAATAAACCAAACACAAATGATAAGATAGATAAACCAAAGGATAAAGAAACTATTGATAATAGTAAAAAAGATATTATTCCGAAGACTGGCTATGAGATGAAATATTTATATGCATTTATTATAATAGCAGTAGGTATAATGTTATTGATTTTAGCAAAAAAAAGAAATAGGAAATAAATTAAAAAAACACAACTAAGTTTTAGTTGTGTTTTTTTTGTTAGTCTATGTCTTTATTTAATGTTTAAATCTTTATAAAAATTAGGAGGATTAATGATACCCTTCTAATTTTTATTTATATTACAACTTTTTCTACTGCCGTCTTTATTAAAAACCTTTTTCAAGTGTACTTCATCAAGAATAATCATAGTAATAAAACCTATTAAAATTATTATATTTTCATAAACAATACTAATATCTTCAAATAAGTGACTTAAAAGAAATCCTAAAGCTAGATAAATAAAACTCAATATAATAAGAGCATTTGCTGAATATTTTTGTGCCTCATTCCATGTATCTTGATTTTTCATTGATGATGGAGTTCTATAACCATATATACCATTCATCTTTTGTGGTGGAAAAGCCTTAAATATAAAACCAATGATTATACATACTATTCCTATAGTACCTATCATATTTACCTCCTAAATTCATTAATAATGAAATGATTTTAACTATATAATATAAGTTCACCTATATTCTCTATAATTTCCATATATATTATTATTGTAATACTAATAATTATGGAAAGGAAGTAGTTATTATGGTATCTAAGAAGTTTCATATTGTGTTAATATTATTTATGATAATTTTTACGTTGGTTAAGGATTGTGCATCTCTAAAATATTTTGTCTTAAGTATTATAATGCTTTCATTTATAATAATAGGTTTAGGAGTAACTTGTTACAGGGATAAAAGTGAGTAGAATATATATAACAATATATAATTATTATGAAATATAGAGAAATAATTTTTTTTGTTAACTAAATCTTTAAAATTATCATGAACATTAATGTATGAATATGAACTATATAAAGAGACTTTATTGAAGTAATGATATAAAATATAGAAAATTTAATAACAAGTAGATAAATGTCAGATAATATATATTTGATAAATTGTAAAAAGTATTAAGAAAATATTCTAAAAATAATAAAGATATAAACTATTGTTAAGAAGAACTAGTAAAAATAGTTCTTCTATTTTTGACTTTTTTTTGGCAGTTGATATACTGATTATGTATTTGAATGTAATTTCAAATAAGTAATAATTTAAATACATAATAAGCTCTGGATTATTAAAAGTATATAATTCGTTTTAATTAAAAGCACGATGAAGAGAGATTAAATAAAAATTTAAAAAGGAGAGAGTGATTTATGGAGCAGAAGGGCGAACATAATGGAAAGAAAAAGATATTAAAATGCATTCCGTTGGTTATTTGGATAGTAGCAATAATATTTTTAATATTAACTTCTCCATCACTTACAAAACTAGTTAGTGAAAAGGGAGGAGTACAGCTACCAAATGGTTATTCTTCAAAAGTAGCAGAACAATTAGCTAAAGATCACGGGCTAAATTCTAATGATTCTTGTATAGCAGTTTTCCATTCAGATAGTGAACTTACAAGCGCAAATAAAGAAAATATAAAACAGACTGTAAATAATTTAAAAAATGATGAAAGTAATCTCCATATATCAAATGTATTAGATAGCTTTAATAATCCACAGTTAAAATCTCAAATGGTATCAAAGGATAATAAAACAATAATTGTATTATTTACATTAAATTCAACTCCAGAAAATATTAAAGATATAAGAGCTGCACTTGAATCTAAGATAAAGACACAAGGCGTTCAGACTTATCTTACAGGAAGTAAATTAATACAAGCTGATGTAAATATAGCAGCACAGAAAGGTCTTCAAAAGACAGAGGGTATAACAATAGTATTTATACTAGTTGTACTTATAATAGTATTTAGATCAATAATTGCACCATTTATTCCATTAATGACAATTGGAATAAGTTATCTTGTGGCTCAAGATTTTGTAGCTATATTAGCTCATAGGTTTAATTTTCCACTTTCAAATTATACGCAGATATTTATGATTTGTATAATGTTTGGTATAGGTACAGACTACTCAATTCTATTATTAAGTAGATTTAAAGCGGAATTATCAAATGGAAAAGATAGATTCGAAGCTATAAAAACAACCTATAAAACAGCAGGTAAGACAGTATTATTTAGTGCAACACCAGTATTTGTAGTATTTGCTTCACTTAATTTTATTTCTTTTAATCTTTATAGAAGTGCAGTAGCTGTTGCAATTGGTATAGTATTTTTAGTACTAGCTTTATTTACAATAGTTCCAGCATTTATGGCTTTACTTGGTAAGAATGTATTCTGGCCTTCTAAAAAGAATACTGGAGAAAAAGAAAATAAATTATGGGGAAAGCTTGGCTTATTTGCTTTTAAAAAACCAGTACAAACACTTATTATGGTTGCTGTTGTAACTATTCCATTCATTATATTAAACAACTGGGACGAATCCTTTAATAATGTAAATGAAATAGGAAATCAGTATTCTTCAAAACAAGGTTTTAATATTTTAACTGATAGTTTTGGTGAAGGAAAGGCTTCTACAACATCAATTTATATTGAAAATGATGTTAATATGAAAACGCCAGAGTATATTGCATTAATAGAAAAGATATCAGAGGATATTAAAAATTCTAATAGCAATATAACTTCAGTTTTAAGTGTTACAAGACCAGAAGGCACAAGATTAGATCAGATTTATGTAAATGATCAAGCAAGTCAAGTTAATAAGGGAGTAGATAAAGCTACAAATGGAATAAATACGGTTAAGGATGGATTAAGTAGTGCAAGTGATAAATTAAATGATTCAAAACCTCAGCTTTCTACTGCACAAAAGGACGTTACAAAACTTCAAAATGGTACATCTAAGACAAAAGATGGGGTAGAGCAACTACAACAGGCATTAAATGAATTAACTAATAGTATAAACTTAGAAACAACTGGTACAAATAAATTAAAATCAGGAATTGCAGATGCAAAGAGTAAATTAGAAGAATTAAAAACAGGACAAAATGAAATACAAAATGGCTATGTAGAAGTAGCGAAAAATCTAAATGAAGTATCAAGTAAATTAAATGGATTTACTCAAAAAATTAATTCAGGTGCAAATGCAATAGATACTTCAGAACTTCAAAAAATATTTAATTCTCTTAACTCTAACTTAACAGAATATATAAATAAACATCCTGAAGTTATGGGAGATAATAACTTTAAAGCTGTAGTTAATTATATAGAGCAATTAGCTAAAGAAACAGGTGGTTTACAAAAGCAAATAGAAAATCAAGTAGCTAGTAAAATAAAGGGTGCCATTGGTCAATTAAATGATTTAAATAATGGAATTAAGCTTTTAGCTACTTCAATGAACGAGTTAAATTCAAAATCTGCTGAAGTAAGTAAAGGACTAGGTGAATTTAACAGTGGTATTAGTCAATTAGAGACAGGGTTAGATGCCTTAGATAATGGACTAGATAAAACAGATAGCGGAAGCAAAAAAATATTAGGTAAAGTACCTGAAATATCAAGTGCATTAACTGAAATTAAATCAGGACAAGCTCAAATAAAGAATGGATTTAAAGAGTTTTCAAATCAAGTTGATGAATTATCTTCTGGATTATCATCAGGTGCAAATGGTTTAGAAGAAATTCAAAATGGACTTAAATATGCTAATGGTTTCATTAATGATTGGGCAAATCTTTCATACAATGATTCAGGAATATCTGTTCCAGTACAAATATTTAATAATAGTGAATTCCAAAAAGCATTAAATCAATATATTAGCCCAGATGGAAAGCTAACAGAAATAAATGTATCATTTAATGAGAATCCATATTCTAATGAAGCTATATCAGAGATACCAAAGCTTAAAGACACTGTAGAGAATAGTGTTAAGGGAACTAAGCTTGAAAATGCTAATGTTGGTATTGGTGGTATAGTTAGTACAAGCTATGAAACTAAATTAATGGCAAATACAGATTATAAGAAAGCAGTAGCATTTGTTATTATTGGTGTATCAATTGTATTAGTTTGTATATTAAGATCATTAGTTATGCCAATTTACTTAATGGCATCTCTAATATTAACTTACTTTACTTCATTAAGTATAGTAGAGATTATTGTAGAAAAGATAATGGGGTATCCAGGAATATCATGGATAACATCCTTCTTTGGATTTGTAGTTTTAATGGCACTTGGAATAGATTATTCTATATTTATAATGACAAGATTTAATCAATATGAAGGTATGCCAATTAAAGAGCGTATGATTAAGACAATGAAGGTAATGGGAGGAGTTATAATTTCTGCTGTAATTATATTAAGTGGAACATTTGCAGCATTACTTCCATCAGGAGTTCTATCTCTTGTTGAAATATCATTAGTTGTACTTACAGGAATACTTCTTTATGCAATAGTTATTCTTCCATTATTTATACCAGCTATGGTTAGAATATTTAGAGAAGCAAGTTGGTGGCCATTTATGGGAAAAAAGATTGAAGATAAAACAGAAAATAAAATAGAAACTGTAGATGATAGTAAAGAAGAATAATATAAATAAAAAGGAGTAGAAATACTCCTTTTTATTTATATACATTTTATGGTAGTTTAATCATAATTATAATAAGATATTATATAAGATATCTTATTAAAAAAGGGGGTAATTTATTGTGGATAAAATTCAAGTTAAATCCTTAATTAAATGTGCAATTTGGGGAATAGTATGGTCTGCTATATTATTTGGTGCTGCAATTGTAATATCTAAATATACAGAGCATGTATTTAAAGATGTTCTGTTTATTGAAGGTATTCTCTTTGTAATTATTGGTATTTTTTCATGTGTTGGAGGAGATCCTATGGGGGTATCACTTCAAGGACTTGGGCAAAATAATGCTCAATATATAGGAAGTACTAATCTTGAAATATCTAAGATAGAGAAAGATAGAGGAAGAAATAGCTTTAAGACAACAATAAGTGCAAGTATAAGCATGATGTCACTAATTATTGGTGGAATACTATGTATTATAATTAATTTTATAATCTAGAGAAATTTTAAAGGATGAGAAGTAAAGGTATATAATATATTACAAAATAGAGTAGAGATACTCCTTTTTCTTTTGGTTAGTTTAAAGAAAACTAATGTTATACGAATGCTATAGTAAAAGTATAATTTATAATATATAATCAAAATAATATTATGGCAATATGCTTTGTTATGAGAGGATGACAAACTAATGGAGAAGTTTAAAGCAGAAATTAAAAAATTAGAAGATAAAAATGGAGCTTATATTGAAATTCCATTTGATGTTGAAAAAACTTATGGAAGTAAAAGAGTTAAGGTAAAAGCAACTTTTGATGGGGTTAATTATAGAGGTTCAATAGTTAAGATGGGAGCTCCTTGTTATATTATAGGAATTACTCAAGCTATAAGAAAAACTATTGGAAAAGAGCCTGGAGATATTATTGATGTAACGATTGAGAAGGATGACGAGGAAAGGGTAGTTGTACCTCCAAAGGAATTAGTTAATGGTATGGAAAGTGATAATGAAATAAAGGTTTTTTGGAATGGTTTATCATTTTCAATGCAAAGAAAATATGTTAATTGGATAGAGTCAGCCAAAAAAGAGGAAACAAGAATTAAGCGTATAAATACAGCTTTAGAAAAACTTAAAAATAAAGAAAAGATATAAGCAAATTTGAAATAGATAACTAAAATAAAAAGCTATTAGTTTAATTAAACTAATAGCTTTAAGACAACACTAAGTGGCTTTCACTAATTATTGGTGGGATACCATGCATTGTAATTAATTTTATAATTTAATATCTTTATAGAATTAATTGAGTATAAGTACTCTAATTACAATAAATAATTTATAGAATAATATTATATAAATAAGTTTGAAATATTTGTAATGAGTAATTATAATTATTTATAGTATTTAAGAGAGTGAGGATTTAAAGAATGAGATACGAGGTACTATTATTTGATGCAGATGAGACGTTATTTGATTTTAGAAAAGGAGAGAATTTTGCCTTTTTAAAATGCATAGATGATTTTAATTTATCGGAAGATAAAGAAGCTTGCATTAAATTATATAAAGAGATAAATACTCTTATATGGCAGGAGTTTGAGAAGGGGTTAATTACATCAAAAGATTTAAAGATTGAAAGATTTAGAAGATTACTTAAAGCATTAAATATTGAAAGAGATGCTGAAGAAATTAGTAATACTTATATGAAATACCTAGGTATGTCCACATTTTTATTTGATGGAGTAGAGGAACTTATTAAGAGTTTAAGTAAAAAGTATAGACTAGTTATTGTAACCAATGGGCTAAAAGAAGTACAAACTAACAGGATAAGTAAATCTACTATAGGAAAATACTTTGAGGCAGTTATTATTTCAGATGGAATTGGAATAGCAAAGCCAGATGCTAGAATATTTGAATATGCATTAGATAGCATAAAGTATAGAGATAAGAGTAAAGTATTGATGATAGGAGATAGTTTATCATCAGATATTAAAGGCGGAATAAATGCAGGAATTGATACTTGTCTTTATAATCCAGATAAAAAGGTTAATGATACTAATATAAAATCTACATATGAGATACATAAATTAGAGGATTTAAAGAACATTCTATAAAAGTTTTGGGCATCAATCTTTACAGATTGGTGCTTCTTTATTAACAGATAAACTCAAAAAAATTCAAATTTATTATGTATAATGATTTATAAAATAAGAATTAAATGGAGAAGTAAAAATGAATAAAGAAACAGTATTTGTTATTGGAGATAGTATATCTTTAAATTATGGACCTTATTTAGAGGACATGATTAGAAATAAATATAACTATGGAAGAAAAAGCAATTTAGAAGATGCAATGGAGGATTTAGATAAACCTATTGGGGCAAATGCTGGTGATAGTTCAATGGTATTAGAGTATTTGAAAGAAGAATATGATAAAGGTGTTAGATACGAAATATTGTTACTAAATTGTGGGTTGCATGATGTAAGAGTAGATAGGGATACTAAAAAAATTCAGATAGATGAAGAGACTTATGAAAAGAACTTAAACGAGGTTATTGGATTAGCTAATAAGATGGCTAAAAAGGTATTTTGGATTACAACAACTCCTGTTGATGATGAAATTCATAACAAGAGAAAGTTTGGATTTTTGCGTTATAACAAGGATGTTTTAAAATACAATAAAATAGCAGATAAAATCATGATGGATAATGGTGTATCATCTATTGATCTTTATAAATTTACAAGTACTTTAGGAAAAGATATTTATAGAGATCATGTACATTTTAAAGAAGATATAGTAAAAATGCAGAGTTCATTTATAGCTGGATATTTATTTGGATTGTATATTTAGTTTAAAATGGAGGAAAAAATAATGAAGATGAGGTCAGCTTTTACATGTCCTGTTTTGAATTAGAATATGAGATGATAAAACGAAATTTGAATTAGTAGATTATATGATAAAAGAAAAGATGATAACTTGCATAGACATTTCATTGTCTTGTAATTTAATCAATATTTAAACTAGGGATAAAGGAGAGATATTATGAAAGTAACCAGTGCAGGCATCAATAATGGTGTCATTGAAGAAAAGTATGGTAAAAAGGGGAGTGAATTTAATAGTTTTGGGATGCCAACATATTCTTTACCTATAAAGATAGAAGATGCACCAGCAAATACAGTATCTTTTGCTTTAGTATTAGAAGATAAGGATGCTTACCCTGTAACTAAAGGATTCACATGGATTCATTGGGTTGCAGCCAATATAACTAAAGACCATATTAGAGAAAATGAAAGTCAAAATGCTAAAGATTTTATTCAAGGGGTTAATAGTTGGCATAGTGAACTTGGAGGAAACTTAAGTAGAGGAGAATCAAGTTACTATGGTGGAATGGCACCTCCAGATGCACCTCACATATATGAAATTCATGTTTTTGCATTAGATAAATTACTTGATTTAAAAGATGGATTCTATTTAAATGAATTATACAAAGAGATGGAAGGTCATATTATAGATCAAGATACATTAAAAGGTGTTTATAAAAATTAGTTAGAATAAATATATATTATATATAAATAAAGAACTTAGATACTTTAAAATATCTAAGTTCTTTATTTATTTTAGATTTAATAATTTATTTAATCTATTAAGGTACTTAAGAGTTAGTGAGAGCTTTTTTATAAATTAATTATATAATGACTTTATACATATTTGATTAAATAATATATAACATATATCCAGCTCATTAATCCATGTAGTATTGCCCATGGTATTGAATGCCATGCAGTATAAGATATTATCATTGCTAGGCAAGAACCAAAAGAAAGTCCAGACCTAACAGTTTTTTTTAC
Organism: Clostridium sardiniense; assembly: GCF_019753795.1. NCBI lineage: Bacteria > Bacillati > Bacillota > Clostridia > Eubacteriales > Clostridiaceae > Clostridium > Clostridium sardiniense. The sequence continues at coordinate 241,534 of NZ_JAIKTU010000001.1, forward strand.
TATAACGTTCCTATTATCATTAGTATTTTGTTTAACTTCATTATTTTCTATATAGAACACCCCTTTAAATTGATATATGTAAAAAAATGGTTTACCATTAATATTAAGTATAAGATATAATGGAATAAATTTCAAAGATTTATATGAGAGAAATTTATAATAGTATATTTTAGATATAGTGATTATTTAAAATTAATCTTATGGGTATAGTAAATAAGATTTGTAAAGAATTAAATATAATAAGTTGTATTTATATAGCATAAATAATTTTATAGAGGATAACTTTATTTATTGAAAGGGAGATGGGATTATAGTATGGGGGATAAAAGAAGACGGAAATTTATAAGTAATAGAAAAATAAAAATGATAATAAGTGGTATTTTAGTTATAGCTGTAATTTTTATTGTAAGTCATTTGACACCTTCTGCTGCAATTAGAAGTGATTTATTTTTTAAAGGATATTTTATAAAATCAATTATAGCAGATATAGAATTTAATGAAGAGCAGCACAATTTAGATAAAGAAACATTAGAAGATGAGAATTCTAAAATATATACTGTTAAAAATAAAGGATTTACAGATAGAAATTGATTTCTGATAAATAATTTTAAAGTTAAAAAGGTAGGTTTTTTATATTTTGCAAACAATTATGGTGAAGCTTAAATTATATTTTTGTATATGTTTATTTTAGAGTTTAAATTATAATTTTTCATATAATTAATAAGAATGAAAAAAGTCACAGTTTTAATCTGTGACTTTTTCTAATATAATTGGATGTTATCTTCATCTAATATATTAACAATTTCATCATTTGGAATAGTATCAGTTACTATTCCTTGAATATCATCTACTGTTGCAAATTTATAATTACCATCAATATAGAACTTTTTGTTTTCCATAACTAAGAAAGTTTTCTTGCTAGATTCAATTATTGCAGTTTTAGTTATTCCATCCTCAATATCAAAAGTTGTAACACTTTTATCAAAAACATCAATTCCAGAGCTGCCTATAAAGGATTTATCAAATTTATATCTTCTAATAAGATCAATTGTAACAGGACCAACAAATCCGTTTAAATTCTTACTTAATATTCCTGAAGTAGCTATTACTATTATATTATTATCTTCACTAGATAAAATATTTATTATATCTAGCATGTTTGTAACAACTGTAACTCTCTTTTTACTTGAAGCTAATAGTTTTGCAATTAAAATATTAGTAGTTGATAAATCTAGAAAGATTGTATCTCTATCCTCAATAATATCTACGGCTTTTTTTGCTATTATATTCTTCTTAGAAAGATCTATTTTTTTACGATCAGAGAATTCATAAATTTGTTTAGATTTACGAAGCTTAATAGCACCACCATAAGTTCTTTGAAGTTTATCCATTTGTTCTAATTGCTTTAAGTCTTTTCTAATACAGTCTTCTGTAACACTGAATTTTTTACTTAAGTCCTTAACTTTAACTTTCCCTTCATTATCCAAGATATTTAATATTTCATCTAATCTTTCTTTGTTAAACAATATAAAAACTCCAATCTATATAAATTTAATAATATTTTATAGAATAAATAATCTAAAATCAAATAATTATATATTAATTTAATAAAAATAATATATAATTTTTATACTGATTATATGGGTATATTATGAAAGTCATAAAGAAAAGTACTAAGTGTTTTCTTTATGACTTAGTACTTTTGCCGGCCCATAAAATATTACGCTAGGCATTATCCTATGACGCTATAATGATGCCTTTAAAAATATTATAAGAGAAAAATTCGGCGAAATCAATAGTAAATAATAAATAATAATAAAAAACAATAATAAATAATAAACAAAGAGAGATATATTTTAAAACATAATTATTTTATTAATGTTAATAATTTAAAGAATATAAATATTATTTAAACTACATATTAATTTTGTAAATATTAAGTAACCCACACTGTAAACAAATGATTAAAATAGAAGATTAATACAAATTAATTATATATAATGAAATATGGAAAAAGGTATTAGTTAGGGGGATGAATAAACTAATGATAAAACTCGAAAACATTAATAAAAGATACACTATGGGTAAAGAAGTTTTTAATGCTTTAGATAATATAAATCTAGAGGTTGAAAATGGAGACTTCATGGCTATAGTAGGTCCTTCAGGATCAGGTAAATCTACTCTTATGCATATTATAGGGGGACTTGATAAACCAACTACTGGACAAGTTATCGTAGATGGCAAAGACATAAGTACTTCAAAGGAAAAAGAACTTGCAAAGTATAGAAGTACAAAGACTGGATTTATATTTCAAAATTTTAATTTAGAATCAACACAGACTGCACTTGAAAATGTTATGATGCCACTTATATTTGCAGGGGTATCTGGAAAGAAAAGAGTTGAAATGGCAACTGAAGCCTTAGAGAAAGTTGGACTTAAAGATAAGATTAGAAATAGACCAACAGAAATGTCAGGGGGACAAAGACAAAGGGTTGCTATTGCAAGAGCTCTTGTAAATAATCCAGAGATAATATTTGCAGATGAACCAACAGGTAACCTAGATTCTAAATCTGGAGCACAAATAATGCAATTACTTAAGGATCTTAATAAAAAGGGATACACAATTATTATGGTTACTCATAATAATGAACAAGCAAATGAGGTTAAGACATTAGTAACTATTAAGGATGGAAAAATAGAGGGGATAAGAAAAAATGAAATTTAAAGATTACATAAAGATGGCTTTTTCTAATTTAGGAAGAAGAAAGCTTAGAACATTTTTAACGGCTTTTGCAGTAGCTATTGGAGTCATGCTTATAATTACAATGGTAAGCCTCGGAAAAGGCGTTGAAAATTTAATAACAGATTCTTTAGAAGAATTCAATAACATAAATTCTATAACAGTTATACCTACTGAGTATAAAGATGATGTAGATGATAGTGCAAATACTAATGAAAATGCAGTAGCAGATACAAAGTTTAAAGAGATTACAAAAGAAAATATAAATAAGATTAAAGAAAAAGGGGACGTTCAAGATATAGTTTCAATGTTTAATGCTAGTATTAGTAGCATCAAGCTTGGAGATAAGGATGTTAAACTTGCCTCTGTTAATGGGGTAGATACTAATTACAGTATATATGGAAAGTCAAATGTTGATTCAGCAAGACAAAAGAAGAAAGATGATAGTATAGATTACTTAATATCAGGTGATTTAATTAAAGATAATAATGCAAGTGAATGTATGATTACAGAAAAGCTTTCAAAGAAATTAGGAATAGATAATACTAAAGACATGATAGGAAAAGAAATAGAGATAATAGCAGATAAAAGTTTTGCTAATATAAAGGAGAAACCACTGAGCCTAAAGGTAAAAGTAGTTGGAGTAATAAATGAAAAAGTAAATGAATCAGATAGTGTAATTACAACAATTGGAGTGGCAGATAAGATAAATAAATTTATGAAAAACAATGAATACACTTATGCAAAAGTTGGACCAACAACTATAAATGTTAATGTTAAAAATGCTTCTGATGTTAAGACAATTAATGAGTATATTCAAAAAGATTTAGGATATACAACATTCTCATTGGAAGATGTTGCAGAGAGAGTTAAATCAATATTTATAGTTATTAAATCAATACTTGCAATTGGTGGGGCAATAGTTCTATTTGTTGCAGCACTTGGAGTAATAAATACAATGGTTATGTCTATTTATGAAAGAACTAAATCTATTGGTGTTATGAAAGCTGTTGGTGCATCTAAAGGCGATATTAAGGCAATATTCTTAGTAGAGTCTGGAGCAATTGGATTTATAGGGGGAGTACTTGGAACATTATTCTCTTTATTTAACTTAGTTGTAATTAAGGCAATTGCAACGTATGTATTAAAATCTAAAGGAGTTACAGATACATCATTTTTAGATAATGTATTTGCATCACCACTTAAGATATGTTTAATAACAATAAGCTTTGCGATAATAATTACAATATTAGCTGGATTATATCCATCATCAAGGGCAGCTAAGCTTAACCCAATTGATGCATTAAAGTATGAGTAATTAAAATAAGTAATAAATTATTTATAAAAAAATCATTACAAATTAATTTTTAGTCTTTATAATTTTGTTACAATAATTATATATAAAAGTAGAGAGAAGTGAGATGGTACATATGAAAAAATTTGATATCAATGAATTACTTAAACAAATAATAATTATTAACAGCAATATTAAAAGTGGAGATAAAGAAAAATTAATTAAGGATATAAATTATTCAGAATTAACAAGCTTAGAAGCTTTAAAGGTAATAGAGGGAGTTATAAACTACGGTGTATTACTTAAAGAAGAGCAATTAGAGGATCTTCCAAGGGTTGATTGTAAGAAGTTAAATACAGCATTATATTTACTACTTAAATATTATAGGATAATGGATATTGAAAGTTTAGATGATGGATTAGATTCAATGCTTAGTATAAATATAGATTCAACAGATGGGGGATTCTATGAAAAAGATACTATTGCACCTGTATCTGCTATAAATGATATTATAGAAGATTATGCTTCAGGTTCTAGACCTTCAGAATTCGAAGATTATGACTTAGCAAGTAATGAGATAAGTCTTTATGAAGTTAAGATTGATTATGGAAATAAGAGTATGATAAGAGAATTTGAAAGAACAATTTTTAGTTAAGAATATGTTATAATAATAAAAACTCCAGCAAATTTATTTGTTGGAGTTTTTAATTCGTAATTTAAGAAAACTGTGTATTATTCATTCAAAAAATCTATTGTTTCTTCTGTCCAATCAGTTGGACCTTCATTTGATTTAATAAATTTTCTCCAATATCGGCCTGTCTCTTTATCAAATATTATAATATTTGAGTCGTTAGGGCTTATCATCTCATATCTATTCTTATTAACTATATCATTTTCAGTAAAATGCTTAAAAGAATAAATTATCGCTCCTCCCAAAATAAGAAAACCTATGACAATTGATATTCCTATACTAATTGCGGACTTTTTTTCCAAGTTATCCTCCCCCTTTTTTTAAAAATACAATTGTACATTAATCCATATGTTTAATTACAACATAAATTCCATAAAATTATAGTTATTTATAAATATCAGCATAATTTATTTTAGTCTGTTCTTTAAGTTTTTTTATTTTCTTTTTCAAGCCTTTTAATGATTCTTCCAAACTTTCAATAAGAAGCTGCAAAGTGAAATTTTAGGGTGTAGTAGATTGTTAAAGATTAATCTAGATATATATAAATAGTATTTTTATAGAGCTAAAAAGAATTTCTATTGTAGGTTTTAGTGATTTAAATTGATATTATTATATATTTTTCACATAAAGATGAGGAGATTATTCTTAATTGAAAACTAATGAATATGTCGAAATTGATAATAAATTCACTAAAAATTAAAAATATTTAATAAAAATTCAAAAAACTATTGACCATTAAACCTTTACATGATAATATTTGGATTGTAAAGGATATTTATACAAGTTAACAATTGGATTGTTACTCAATAAGGAGGCAATACCTAAGTCAAAATTTAATTCTTACATTATCTATACGCAAAGAACCATACTTTTTGTGGTCTATTAGTGTGCAGTTATATGTTTAGAATAACTTTGATTTGGGTATTTTTTATTTACAAATAAATTAAAAAAAATATTTAAGTTAATAATGGTGTCGCGACTAATTAATTATAAAAAAAGTAATTTTGGAAAGGGAGAATAATTTTATGGCTTTTAGAATTAAGAAAAAAACACTTATAGCTACTGTTTTAGCAGCAACTGTAATTGCTGGAAACCTAGGGGGAATAAACGCATTAGCAAAGGATAGAAGAGATCAGGTTACAGATTTTAAAAATGTACTTAATGTAACTGCAAATCCTACATCAGAAATATATGGATCATATTCAACAAATAAGTATAATAACTTTTCAGATATGGGAGCTTGGCATGGATACTACCTTCCAAGTAAGGATGCAACAAATATTTACGGGGGATTTGCAGGGCCTGTAATTATAGGGGAAGAGTATCCTGTAAATATGTCAGATACAATAAGCAAAATAGAAGTTAAAAATGCTGATAATAATGAACTATATGATTTAACAAAAGCTAAAAAGGTAAGTTTTGATTATTATCCAGGAAAATTAGTGCAAGTATATGAAATGCAAGATTTTAACTTAAATTTAGAACTTATATTTGCATCAAATAGAAGTGCACTTGTAAGAACAGAAATTGAGAATAAGACAGACAAAGAACTAAACTTAGATGTCCAATGGACTGGAAGTATTTTTGGAGAATTTAATACAGGTAAAAAAGTTATAGATTTAAAACAAAGCTTAAAGGCTACAAACACTGGAGTAGAGGTTAACTTCTCAGATTTTAGAGATACATGGAACTTTTTCTCAACTCCTGAAACTAAGTTTACAGTTAAATATGATGGTAACGTAGAAACTAAGGTTGAAGGAAAAGAATATACTACCAAATTAAAAGATGCAGTGAAAATAGCACCTAAGGGAGAATTTAAAACATATTCAACTCAAAGTTATACATTTACTGATAAGGAACTTAAACAAGAAAATAAAAAGTTAGATGATTTTATTAAAAATGGAGACAAGCACTTTGCAGATAACAATACGCGTTGGCAAGGATATTTAGATAAAACATTTGAAAAGGTAGAGAGCACAAGAAACCCAGAATATAAAAATGCTGCTGTAAAATCAGTTGAAACATTAACTACAAACTGGAGAAGTGCAGCAGGTGCTATAAAGCATGATGGTATAGTACCTTCAATGTCATACAAATGGTTTATAGGAATGTGGGCATGGGATTCATGGAAGCAAGCAGTTGCTACAGCAAACTTTAATGGAGATTTAGCTAAGGATAATATTAGAGCATTATTTGATTATCAAATAAGTAGTAAGGATGATGTTAGACCACAGGATAAGGGCGCAATAATTGATGCAATATTCTATAACAAAGATGGAGCTAGAGGAGAAGATGGCGGTAACTGGAATGAGAGAAACTCAAAGCCAGCATTAGCAGCTTGGGCTGTTTGGAATGTATATGAAGCAACAGGGGATAAGTCTTTCTTAAAAGAAATGTATCCAAAACTTGTTGAGTACCATAACTGGTGGTATACAAATAGAGACCACGATAAAAATGGTATAGCAGAATATGGCGGAATGGTACATGATGCTCATTGGTTATACGATGAAAATGGAAATATAGTAAAAGATAAAGATGGAAATCCTAAATTTAATGAGGATGAAGTAATCTTAGCTGCTGCTTGGGAAAGTGGTATGGATAATGCTACTAGATTCGATAAAGAAGGAGCAGGCGGAGAAGATATTGGAGTTAAGGTATTTGAAAATAAAGATAAGAAGGGAAAGCTTATTGGATATTCAATAAACCAAGAATCAGCTGATTTAAATGCATATCTTTATGCAGAAAAAGCTTTCTTAAAATCAATGGCAGAAGAACTTGGAAATAATGGCGATGCTAAAAAGTATGAGAAAGAAGCAGATTATGTAAGAGAATATGTAAGTGAAAATATGTTTGATGAAAAGACAGGATTCTTCTATGATCTTCAAATAAGTGCAGATGGAAAGAAAAAGAACATGTTAGATGAAAGAGGAAAAGGAACTGAAGGTTGGATTCCTCTATGGGCTAAGATGGCAACACAAGAACAAGCTGAAATGGTTAAAGATAATATGACTGACCCAGGAAAGTTTGATACATTTGTACCATTCCCAACAGCTTCAAAGGATAATTCAAAGTACGATCCAAATAAATATTGGAGAGGACCAGTTTGGATGGACCAAGCTTTATATGGTGTAGAAGCTCTTCAAAATTATGGATTTGATAAAGATGCAGAAAGAATGGCAAAGAAATTATTTAATAATGCAGAAGGACTTATGGGAGATGGACCAATAAGAGAAAATTATAATCCTGAAACAGGTAAGGGACTTCATACAACAAACTTCAGTTGGTCAGCATCAGCTTACTACTTAATGTACCAAAATACATTAACTTCAAAAGATACAACATCACAAGATGGAATAGCAATTCCAGTAGTCGATACTGATAATGGCAACAAACCAGATGATGGAAATAAGCCAGACGATGGAAATAAGCCAGATGACGGAAACAAACCAGACGACGGAAACAAACCAGACGATGGAAATAAACCAGATGACGGAAATAAGCCAGGCGATGAAAACAAACCAGGCGATGAGAACAAGCCAGGGGCAGACAATAGTAAGCCAGTACCACCAACTGGATATGCATTTGGATTTGCAGGACTTGCAGCAGCTGCAGCTTCAATAGGTGTAGGTGTTAGAATGCTTAAGAGAAGAAAGAAATAATAAATTTATTTAAAAGCTTCTTAAGTAATTAAAAATTACTAAGGTAAATATTATAAATAAGATTATTAAGCTAAATAGTCTAAATTAGATTACTAAGGTAAGTAAATTTGATAAGATGAATAATGAAGTGAGTATTAGAAACTTATGTTTTTAATACTCACTTTTATTAATATCTGACATTTTATTATCTTGAACCTTCAAAGCAAATTCCATACAATCACTCTCTTTTTTTGTTTCCGTTTTTATCCCTAAATATTGCTTGTTTTAAAATTTAATATATAATTTTAATTAAAAGAAACATAATAGATTTAGATCAAATATAAAAACTATCAATTAAGATAATACGAAAAAATTTAGACTATATTGGAAACAGTGCGGATCATCAGTTATCAATTATTACTGGAGGCAATTGGGAAAACATTTGATCAGTTGGATCAGAAGTATATAAATATAATATAAGTACACACAAATATGGATGGATTAAAACACAAATTAACTTATCTTATACTTTAAAAGTTATTAGCAATGGTTGGGCAAGCTCTGCTGCTGGTGGATATTTTTTCAGAAAGTAGGTAATTAAATTGAGTAAAAAAGAAAAAAGAATAGAAGAACAAGATGATTTATTAGCAAGAGTTTATGATTTAATTTTAAATACACAAACTCTTGATGATGAACGTTCTAAACTGATTGAATTTAAGAATGCAGTTGAAAGCGGAAAAGATTTTGAGCGACAACTAATGGACTTAGCAGAAGCTTTACGACAACTAGCAGTTCTCAAGTTCAAGGATAAAGAAACACTTAGTGCAGGAGTTGGTAAATTTTACATGGACATTTCTACTACTGGATTACTTAAAAAGAATTTGGGTATTGGCTTGGCTGCACTTGGCTTTTTAGGTAAATAAAGAATTCACTTTCTATATTCTTTTATTACTTGCTCTAATTCTTTACATTTTACATTTGGTGTTGTTAATGTTAGGTTTTTAATACCTATATTTAATAGTTTTTATACTATGCATGTATAAAGTTTTAGATATATTTTTATTTAATAAAGATTAAAAGGCGAGTGATATAATATAATAAATAAGAAGTAAGAGGTGATAAATAGCGTGTTTAATACTTTAAGTTATATAGGGAAAAAACTTAATGATTCAGGTGTAGTATGGGGAGTAGGTGCCTCATTATTATTAAATCAATTTAGTCTTATAGATAAACCTAATGATATAGATATTTTTGTAGATATTAAAGATATTGATAAAGTAGATGAAATTCTTAAAGGTATTGGTGATAAAAAGCCATGGGAAAAAGCTTATACATATTCAACAAAGTATTTTTACGAGTATGTAATAAATGGTGTTGATATTGATGTAATGGCTGGGTTTAGAATTAATCATAATAGTGGAGTATTTGAATATGTTTTTGATAATAGGTCAATTTCAGAAACTAGAAAAATTAATGGAGTTGATATTCCTTTTACTTCTTTAGAAGATTGGTATGTAATTTATCAATTGATTCCGAGTAGAGAAGCGAAGGTAAATATGATAGAAAAATATATAATATCAAATGGAATTAAGAGATATGATTTATTAGAGAGAATGTTAGAAGGAAATTTGCCATTAGAAGTTAGAGAGAAAGTTAAGAATATGTTATCTTCATAATGAAAATAAAAGCTATGAAAATCTTATGATATCCATAGCTTTTTTTGTACTATAATTATTTAATTAAAAGTGAATTTATAAAAGTTTATTTAAGTCTTTTTATAGTATTTCTTTTTCAAGTTCTATACAATCATATTTGTTCTCAGAAAAATTACCTTTTATTTCAACATTAGTCAAGAGATAAAGTCCACACTTATGCCCTAGTTTTATACCATTCCAATTTTAAAATTATACTTATTAATAGAAAGTGAGTTAGAATATAGTGCCTTAGCAAAAATAATAGTTGAAATACAATTTAAATTTGAATAATTAGTTGGTGAAGGTTTAGATATTGATTTTTTTATATTTACTATATATATTAAAAATGTTTTATAATGTTAAAGATGTTAATGAAGAGTATAAAGATATATTAAATAAAACCGATAATTATAATTAGTAGTATTGTAATAATGCTGAATATAGCTATATATATAAATTTGATTTGGAGAAAATAGAAGTTATAAAAAGTGAAGTATATTCAGCAAGAAAAAGCTATTTTAAACGTGTTAAGTTAAAGTTGTTTCCCAAGGAGACAACTTTTTAATATTTAATAAGAAGGAGTGATTTTTATGAATTTAAATGATGAATTAGAAATAGTAAGGTACATAATAGATGAAAAAAAAATTATCTATTATAGCAATAGGAGGAGAAAAGGAAATCGAAATAAGTGCAGAAAAAGAAGAAATCGAAGAATAAAACGATCTACTATCAAAAGAGATTATTATAGTTTCATTTGATAGAAAGATATTAAAATTTGATTCAGTAGGAGAGTAATATGTTAAATGAATATAGATTAAAATTTTTTAATTCCTTCTTGTATAGATTATTTGATCTAAACAAGGGGATTTTTTTAAATTCAACTGATAGTGAATATGATTTAGATGAATTTAATTATGAATACATAGAAAAAGGAATGATTGTAGCACTAGCAATGTATATTGATGATAAATTAGCTATTGCAGATGCTGTAATGTTAAGTGAAATAAAAAAAGAGGAAGGGAAGGTTTATTTAAGCAATGGATTATGTTTTAACAAAAATGGAGAACTAATAGATCCTAAAAATTATAATATTTAGAGGTGAATTATGTATAAAGGATATAAAAAGAAGTCGTTAGATGAAAAGAGAAAAGAAGTGGAGTTATTAATAAGTAATGTTCAAAAAAGAATAGAAAAGATCTTTGATACTCCAGAAAATATGAAGGAGTATTTTTCTTTTAAGACAAAGTTTTATAGTTATTCTCATAATAATATTATCTTAATGCAGGAACAATCTAATGGAACAGTTGAAGATTAGTTATTATGTCTTTTGTAAAGAAAAGGATTTCAAGTAAATAAGGGTGAAAAAGGAATAAAGATATTAGTAGAAGTTAGAGAAAAAGTTAAGAATATTTTATCTTCATAATACAATAAAAGCCGTGAAAATCTTATGATTTTCATGGCTTTTATTGTATTATGATTACTTAAATTCAAGTGAATTTATAAAGTCTATTTAAGTTTTTTTATAGTATTTCTTTTTCAAGTACATAAGTTTCAATATGTAAGTCATGGGGATTAAGTATCTTAACTATTTTAAATCCGCATTTATTTACATAAAAGTTATGATTTCTTTTTGAGAAACCGGGTGTTTCAGTAGTCCATTTCTTAGTGTTTGGATATTTAGACTCGATATATTTCCACACTTTTAATCCTATACCGTTATTATGAACATCAGGATCTATAAAGATATTACCTAAGTAGTTTTCTTGATTTTCATTTATAAACACAATAAAGCTTCCTATAAGTCTATTATCTAATAATATTTTATAGGATTCAGAAGGTGATTCTAAAGCCCACTTCCTTAGAAAGTCTCCATTATCATATCCAGTAGGTCCATCTTTTTCATTATCTGTATGAAGCTTAGAATCAGAGTCGAAAGCTCTTGTCATTATATCGGTTAAGGGAAAAATGTCATCTTTAGTTATAGGTTCAAATATTAGAGTTTTATTATTATCCATATCTTATCTCCTTTACAATATTGAAGAGTTTAGCTAATTACTATAATATACCTATTATAACATTGTTTACATAATATTCTGTAATACTAATTCTAATAAAATATTTATAAATATAAGGGAACCTTATATAGATATTGAATATCTAATGGTCATAAGGGAGGGATAATGTGGAATCAATAAATTTTTTAAGAGGAAACTTTATAGTAGAAAAATCTGATATAAGTTTAGCAAAGAAGGGGAGTAGCGAGGCATTTACTAAGTTAATGCAGGATAATCTAGATTCTATGTACAGAGTATCAAAAGGTATATTAACTAATGAAGTAGATGTTGAAGATGCTATACAAAATACAATTTATAAAGCTTATAAAAATATAAAATCATTAAAAAAGGATAAGTATTTTAAAACTTGGTTAATCAGAATTTTAATTAATGAATCTAATAAAATTTATTCTAAGAGCAAAAGAATTTATAGTAAAGCTGAAGAAGAGACATATACAATTGATAAAGGTGGTCACATAGATTTATATAATGCTATAAGTAATTTGCCAGAGGAATTTAAAGTGACTACAATATTATTTTACTTTGATGATATGAGTCATAAGGAGATAGCTAAAACTTTAGATATTGCAGAGGGAACTGTAAAATCAAGGCTATCTAGAGCAAAAGAAAGACTTTATGTAATGCTTAAGGAAAAGTAGAGGAGGATATTATGGATAAGTTTGATATGGAATTAAAGGAGATGGCAAAAAAATCTGAAGTTAAAGCTTCAAATGAACTTAGGGAGAAAGTTAATAAAACTTGTAGAAGGGCAAGAATAAAATATATGTTTAAAAGTGTAAGTAAGGTAGCGGTAATTTTTATAGCTTGTATATTTACATTAGGATTTAGTATTCCAGCATTTGCAGATCAAGTCCCTATAGTAAGAAATGTTATAGAATATTTAAATAAAAAATTTGATAGGAATGGATATGAGAATGTGGTAGAGGGAGTTAGAAAGTCTATTAAAGCAGGAGATTATTCAATTAATATTGAAGATGTATATTATGATGATTTAGAAATGACGTTATTTTATACAGTTACTAGTGATAAGCCATTAGATAAAGCAAAAAAATATTGGTTTGATGCTGATATGAAGATGAATGTTGATTGTGGTTATGAGTATTCAATAGAAGAGGGAAGCCTTATTGATGAAAATACTTTTGCTGGAATGATGACATTTAATTTTATTCAAAATTATAAGGAGTCTAATGAGATAAAGATGCCATATAAGCTTGATGTAGACTTAAATATAAGTGATTTATTTATTGGTTTTGGAGATAAGAAGAAAGAGATTCCAGTTGAAAAAAATATATTAAAGTTATCATTGGATAATAAAGCAAATTCTATTAAAGAGTATAAGGTAAATAAAGTAATAGAAAATGATGGAGATAAAATTGAAATTCTTAAAGTAAAGAGGTACCCAGCAAGGATACTTGTAGAGAATAGAATTAGCATCAATAAAAAGGGCAAAAAGTTAGACTTTATAGTATGGGATGCTAAAAAAGAATTAAAGTATATTGCAGGATTTGAAAACAAAGAAGAAAATTCATATCTGAATCAATATATAATGCCTGAAGGTGATGAAATTTATATAGTTCCTATACTTAGAGATAAAGATAATATAGAAGTATTAAAAGATAAAATTATAAAAGTGAATTTAAAGTAGAGAGAGGATAGTTAAGCTATCCTTTTTTTATATGTAATAGTAAATGTATTTAATTATTGAGAATTTAGAATTAGTTATATAAGTCATTAAAGATATATATTATGCTATAATTGTAATAAAAAGTAAGTGAAGTTAGTATAAGATAAATATTATTGGTATTAGTGATGGCAATTGAAATGGAGGGGCATATATGATGATTGAAAAAACAAATATATTATCAGATGAACAGATAAAGGACATTAAGGCTTTAGAAGATATTGTTTTTAAGGAGGAGAATCTAAAGAATAATGCCTTTTTATCTAATGAAATTAACTTTGATAAAACAGTTCCATGTTTTTATATGGCATATGAAAAGGATGAATTGGTCGCTTTTCTAAATACATTTATACCAAGTCCAAGTGAAGGAGAAGTTATAGTATTTACTCATCCAAAGTTCAGGAGAAAAGGATATTTCAAAGCTTTGTTTCAGTGTGCTAAAGAAGAGTTATTAAAAGCAGGTATTGAAAAAGTTTTATTAGCAATTGAGCCAAAAAGTAAAAGTGGCTTTGCAGTTTTGGGAAGATTTAATGAAGCAAAGTGGGAGCATTCAGAATATAAAATGGCTCATGATGGAGTTGAAGGAATACCCAAATATTCACACTTAAATTTTATAGAACTTGATAATTCAAATAGAGAAATATATGTTGGGATTAATTTAGAATCATTTTCAAATTTAGAATACAACCCCAATTTTATTGATACTATAATAGATTCGGAAAGTAGAAAAGGATATATAGCTTATGAAAATGAAATTCCTATAGGAGCTTTCGCTCTAAAGTATGATAAAGAAGAAGCTTATATCTATAATGTTGGAATTAATTCTAAATATCGTGGAAGAGGATTTGGAAAGGAACTTATGGGATATGCAATAAAGGTTGGGCTTGCAAAGTGTGATAAGGCAGTGCTTGATGTAGATTCTAGTAACCCAATAGCTCTTAATTTATATAAAAAATGTGGTTTTAAGACTGATTGTCAGGTGGATTATTACGATTATAAGTTAATATAGATATAGATTAATTAATGATAAATAGTTACTATTCCTAAAGAAAAAATATAAGTTGTTAGAGTATAAGGTGTATATAATTAAAGGAGGATTAAACTTATGGATTTTAGAATGATTTTCGTTGGATTATTTATAGGATTATTTGTTTTCTTAGGAGTCATTTTTTCAATGGGAAAGGGAGCATTTCTTATTGCGGGACTTAATACAATGTCAAAGGAAGAGAAAGCAGAATATAATGTACCTGCCTTATGCAAATACATGGGTAAATTCATGTTTGTAATTGCTCTTTCTATATTACTATTTGCTTTAAGTGAAGTATTTGAAAAGAAGATATTATTTATCATAGGGGAAGTAATCATGTATATTTCTATAATATTTACTTTAATTTATATGAATGTAAGTAAGAAATTTAAGAAATAATATTTTTAAAAGCTATTATCAGTACTCATAATATAGTACTGATAATAGCTTTTAATTCTAATTGAATAAATTAATAGGAATTAATTGTGGATATTTAATATATTTTCCATAAAAACTTTGGGATATATGGTAATCTAATATTAATTATCTAAAATAGACATATTGATTTAAAAATAATCTTACTTTTAGATAATTGTATTTTTAATTTTTACGTGATTTAATAAAGCTACTATAAGTCAGTATATATTAACTATCATTATAAGTATGAAGTAAAAAGCAGAGCTGGCTTCATTTAAGAATGAAATTCTTTTATTAACATTTTGTAGTTATATTTTTTTAGTGAAAATTATTTCTAAAGGTTCATCTTCTAATAGGAGGCTACCGGCGTCTTTATATTCTAATTTCCTATAGAAATGTTGTGAATTCTCATTGGATAAAGTTGATGTCATAACTAATTTATAACCTTTGTTTTTCATCTCATTTTCCCAGAAATTAATTAAATCTTTTCCAATGCCATTATTTCTATAGTTTTCATCAATATAAAGCATATTCATAAATGGTGTATTATCCCAGAAGTAGCCATATCTTAGCCAACCAATATTTTTATTATCGTGGTTTCTTACTATAATAATTTCTTTTGTTTTGATTTTAGTGTTTAGTAGTTCTTTCGATATATGTTTATCATTATCAAGTATATATTGAAAGGCTAGTTCACTTGCATACTCAATTTTCATTGCTATCCCTCACTTTACTTTATAATGTTTTTTTGATAACTTTAATTTTAATTTTTACGTGATTCAATAAAGCAGACTATGAGTCCGTATATACTAGCTATTACTGCAAGTATAAAGTAAAAAGCAGAGCCTGTTCCATTTAAGAAGGCGTGTAGGCCGGATGTACCATTGTAGTCAATAGGACTAATAACAGAAAGGGAGAATAGTGTTAATGTAATTAGTGTTCCAACTAATAGAATGGTCGCTCCAAAAAACATTTTTTTCATTTATAATACCTCCAGAAGTTGTAGTTTTACATGGCAATTATTCATTAAACTAGATTAATATGATATACTTATGATAACATATATTGGATAAAATGTATTAGGGTGTTGGGGGGATTATGAAAAGGAAAGCAAGAAAATATATAGTAATTCTTATTGGAATTTTGGTTTTAGTATTACCATTTCTTCCATATAAAATAGCAAGAACTTTAGATAATTCGGATTATACAATGATAAAGGTTTATCACTCACAAATGGCTGGATTTGCAGCAAAAGGTCATAATTTAGAAGGGGAAAGTATATATGGAAATACTCCAAAATTAACTACATTTACAGAAGGAAATCCTAAATATATAGATTTTGATTTTTATGGAACATTTAAAGAAGACAAAAATAATAATACTAAATTTGAAGTTAAAAAGTGGTATCCATCAAGTGGATACGTAAGATTATACGATACTGTTTTATGGGAGAAATATTTAAGGATAATATATATGATTATTGTAATTCCTACAGGAATATCATTAATTACAGCAATGATTTTTGGAATTGGAAAAGTAAAGGAGAAAATTTAATTGAACTATTAAAATATGATACATTATTTAAAAGTTCTTCATATGATAAAGAAACGTAGAAAAAATAAAGGATACTCTTAAGTATCCTTTATTTTGTTACTATATTCATAAGCCTAGGTATTTTGCTGTATTTAAGAGTTTCAGTTTTCCTTAGTATAAAAATACTTAAGGCAAGACCAGGTATACTTAGGTTCCAAAATAATGAATAGCTTATTATGTTTAATATATATAGTGTAAATATTAATAGTAAATAAGATATATTAGCTATTTTAAGTATAGAAAAATTATTCATTTATATTATCCTCTCAATAGGTTATAAAAATTTTTGTATAAGGCTAGGAAAATTTTTTACTATATAATTTAACTCCTAATACTAACACAGTAATTTAAACAGTTTTAATTTTAAATATAAATCTAACGTTATGCGTATCATCCCATATTGTTTCAACTACATATCCATAAGTTCCAGGCTTTTTTGGAGCAGTAATTGTGTAATTAGACATTTCAACTTCTTTATGATCTTCATTTGATTTAATATTTTCATTTATAGAATATACTTTAAATGTTTCAATATCTTTAGTAAATGACAAGTTTAATTTAATGTCAGTGTTACATGAAACAGTAGAATAACCAATTTCAGATAATTTCTCTAAATCATATGTTCCTAAGTCAAAGCTATTACCCCCGTAGGAAGCAAACCAAGTACCTCCATTTGTTTCTGCATAAAATTCAATATCATCGCTAGAGGAACTAACTTTTAATTCAGGATGAGTATATGGAAATTTGAAGTATGATAAGATGGATAATGTAATTATTGATATTATAGAAAATAAGAAGATAAATAATAAAATATTAGCGTTAAATTTCTTCATGAAGACCTCCTCTTTTTGTTATATTATAACATATATTGGGAATTATCAAATTGAATATTAGGATTAATAAATAAAAAAAACTCCAAAACTGTTAAGGTGCAGAAGGTTTCTAGACCAGCACATCAACAATTTAGAAGTATACTTTTATGAAGAAGGACAATAGAAAATTATCACACACTACGTGGAGGTGTGTGTAACGAATTTGAGCTCACCCCAACTATAATCGAAATGAAGGTGGATGCTTGTCTAAATAAAGTAGGTAGTTTATTTATTTACATGCGAACTTTTATACAAAACTAGTATGGCTGCTGATATAAAGATCATACCCATAAAAGCGGGTGAAGCATGACCAAGTGATACATAGATTTGACCTCCAATTATAGGTCCAATCATTCTTGCTAAAGCCTGAATAGATTGGCTACCTCCTTGAATCCTTCCTTGTTCACTGGAATCAACAGACTTGGAGAGCATCCCATTGAATGAAGGCCCAAATATCGAATCACCAAAACCAAATATAAACATTCCAGCGATAAAAAGAGGATAGAATGAAAACAAAGCTGATGCTGCAATAAGACTGTAGCCTATAATCTCAGAAGCCATTCCAAGAATTGCTATCTGTTTATCACTAAGTTTTATCACAAGCTTTGGCATTATGAAACCTTGTGAAATGATGTCTTGGAAGCCCATAATTGAAAACATAAGTCCAATTATTGCAGGTGACCAATTAAAAGTATCTATTGTAAATTGTGAAAAAACTGCTTGCAGGGATCCGTTTGGTATCCAAAGTAAGAATGCTGAGACAAGTAGCCTTTTTAAGCTTTTCATGGAAAGTATGTCTGCAAGCTGTGTGAACGGATTAAGTCTTACAAAGGTAATCTCTTTTAGTCTATTATTCTTCTTAAGGCTCTCAGGCATATAAAAAACTCCATAAACAACATTCAATAAAGTTATTATTGCTCCAAAATACATTGGTACAGAATAACCAAACTTGGCAAGTAATCCGCCTATAGTTGGGCCAATGACGGTACCTACACCTACAACTGCACTTACCCATCCAAAGTATTTGGTTCGCTGTTCTCTAGGAATGATATCTGCAAAATATGCGAAAATAGTGCTTATGCTTCCGCCTGTTATACCTTCTATTATACGCCCCGCAAATAGTACCCATAGAGATCCTCCTATACCAAAAACTAAGTACCCAATTGCGGAACCAAAAAGGCATAATAAGAGTAATGGACGACGGCCATATTTGTCGCTCAAAGCCCCAAGTCCGGGAGCTACAAAAAATACGCAGACTGCATAAACAGATGTCAGTAGTGTAACAACTATAGCTTGTTCTCCTGGATTGCTTGTATAAGGTTGTACTAAGAATGGAACGACAGGTGTGATGATACTGAAGCCTATTCCGCAAAGAAACATAGAGATAAGACCGAATATTAAAGCATGTTTATCTACGGTCTGTTCTGTGTTCTGTTCATTGTATGATTTAAATTTGAACACTTAAATTCTCCTTTCAAAAGTTAATATTTTGTTTCTTTGTCAACAAAAATAATATCGTAATTTTGTTTCCTTGTCAACAAAATAATAGCGATAAAAAATGCAGCCTGTTCTCAATAGAGTTTTTGGCTGCCTACGGTTTTATTTTCATTATTCAAATTTATTTCGACTTAGTATCTATCTCTAGTTTTTTTATTTCTTCATCCAAATGATTACTATACTTTTCCACTAAGCTAAGCATATTGTCAAATTGTTCATCGGTTACCTTCTCAAATACGGCTTTATCACGCTTGCGAAACTCTTGGTGCAGTTCCTCATGGATTTTATAAATTACTTTCCCTTGCTCAGTAAGCCTAAAGTAGATTTCTTTCTTGTTATCCTGTTTCTGGTAGCTCTCGATAAGGCCTTTTTCTATGAGTTTTTTAGTTAATTTACTTATGGCACCTCTAGTCATATAAAAGGATTCTGCAAGTTTTGTAACATTGGAGTCTATATTTCTTCCAATGTATTCAATACAATGTACTTCGGAAGGTTTATAACCCTTAAGACTGTCTTCCATCTTAAATTTATTAAGCCAAGATATCTTGTTTAATAAATCCCTTAAACCCATCATGACCTGTTCTTCTTTGTTCATGGACTGTCCTCCCATCCGTTGGTGCATTAACAATATTATATTAAAGTTTTGTTTCTATTTCAACAATACTAAAATAATTACTTTATGAATTAAGCTATAAGTGAAAAAAAGAGATCCAGAAAGGGTCTAAGTACCGCGTAAATAAACTTTAGTTATCATTTTCTTCTTATATTAAAATGTAGTTTTGTATTTTTATTAAATATAGAAAGTGATATGATAAATATAATATTATTTTGAGAGTATTTTCCAGTATGACTCTAATTTAATTGAGGTTAGATATTATAATTAATATGATTTTCAGAGGGGTATCATGATATATAGATATTAAGATATTGTACATAAGGGAATATAAAATATAAATTTGCATGGAGGTAATTATGATTGGTTTAAAGAGAAATACAGTAAAGTTATATCCACATTCAAATGAATGGGGAAACTTAGCAGAAGCTACAATAAAGGATTTAAAAGATATATTTTCAGATAAGGCGGTGGATGTCCAGCATGTAGGAAGTACATCTATAAAGGAGATTAAAGCTAAGCCTATTATTGATATTGCTGTTGGAGTAAAATCTTTTGAAGATGTAGAGAAACTTATTGAAACTCTTGAAGATAAGGGATTTATTCATGTAAAAAAGAATGATGATGAGAGTCAAAGGTTCTTTAGCTGTGGTGATTTTGATGCTAATACTAGAACACATCATATTCATGTTGTTATATTTGAAGATAAAGAATGGTGTGATTATATTAAGTTTAGGGATACTTTAAATAATGATGTTAGTAAGAGAAGGGCCTATGAAGAGTTAAAATTAAATTTAGAGAAGAAGTATCCAAATAACAGATGTGAGTATACAGAAGCAAAGGCTGATTTTATAAGTGGTATCTTGAATGGATAATTGAAGTTGACTTAGCTAAATAAAGGAGCTTGAATAGGCACTAAAGTATGAAAAATGGTAAGAATAATCAATAAAAATAATTAATTTGTATGCTACGGGCAGACCAATCCCCTAAAATTTTTATATAAAATATACTTATAAGATAAAATTATAATATATTCTTAGGGGGAGCGTATAAATGAGATTATTTAAGAAATCAAAGATATTAATATTAGGATTATTAGTAATGATGATAGGTGCAGGATTCGTTGGATGTACGGATACAAGCGATTCTGCTAAAGCTTCAGGAGATGATAAAAAGGCTGAAGAACAAAAACAGGAAGAAAAGGTATATGGAGTAGGAGATATTTACAAATATAAAGATGATTATTCACTTAAAATTGATAGTGTTAAGACTACAAAAGAAAGAAATCAATTTGAAGATAAGAAGGCAAAAGAGGTTGTAATTATAACTTACACTTATGAAAATTTAAATAGTGATAAAGATTTATTTATAGATTCTATGGCATTTAAGGTATATGATGCTGATGGAAATGCAGTAGACACTTATCCAGCAAATATAGAAAAGATGCCAAAAGCAGTTTCAAAGGGTAGAAAATGCACTGCACAAATGGCTTATGCAGTAAATAGTGGAGATACTTTAGAGTTTGAGTATTATGATAATATGTTTAACAGCAAGAAGGATACAATATTTAAGCTAAACTTTAAAAACTAATATAAGTATTATAAAGATTGGATTTGTTAAATTATATTATGAGAAATATAGTTAAAAACGAGGAATATATTGCGTTAATAAAACGTTGTGTATTACTCGTTTTATTTTTTTATTTAATTTTGGGCCGTAATTTAAGGGGGGGTAAATTAATGAAGAAAATTTGTTCTTTGAAAATTGAAAGATAGATAAAAAATATGATATTTAGAAAATATGTTACAATTAACTCGTAATAGTATAATAGTGTGTAAGAATTATATAATAGTAAAACATGATTAACTTAAAATAGAGAGGAAAATAAAATATATGTATAACAATATCAAAAACATTTTAAAAGAAAACAATATAAAATTTGAAGAATATGACCATGAACCTATTCTATCATTTGAAAAAGCAAAAGAAGTAAGAGAAAGATTACAATATAACGGAGTAGAAAGCAAAAGTTTATTTATAAAAGACAAGTCTGGAAATTACTATATATTTGTAACAACAGAAGGGAAAAAACTAGATTCAAAAGTTGTAAAAAATATTGTAGGTGGAAAAGTATCTATCTGTTCAGGAGAAGAACTAATGCAAATAACACAATGTATGCCTGGATGTGTATCACCTTTTGGATATGAAGAAAATATATCTCTTATAATAGATGAAGATATATTTAATCATGATAAAATAATTTTCTCACCAGGAGTACCAGAAAAGACATTTATTATTAAATCTAATGAATTTAAAGAAGTACTAAACAATATAAATAATACAGTTTATAAATACGTATAATAATGATTCTGCTCACAATTTTAATTTAGCATAGTTTGGATTCAGAAAACATAACAGTAGAAGTCATGCTTAAAGAGAGCATTAGCAAACTACACCAAGTACAGACAACTTGTGATATTGCTATAATAATTACTGTTAATTCTCAAAATTAATATATTGCGAAGATACAATTAAATATAAATTAATGAAAATACCGTATTATTTAGAAAGAAATATGCGGTATTTTTAGTTCTTAATTCCAAGATATTATGTACTAAATATATAAGGATAAATTAGTATATGAAATATATCATAAAAGAATCGGAAAATATAATTTTGAGAAAGACTAAAGTTGAAAATTTAGAATTTGTTATTAATGTAGAACGACAGAGAGCAAATGCTCAATATTATAGGTTAATGGACAAAAGATCAACAAACTATAATTAATGTTGCAGACAATTGGCTAATCTTATCATTTTTATTTATCACTTTGATAACTTGTCTGCATTTTTTTCTGAGGTATTAATCATTAATTTTATTAGGAAATAAAATGGTATTTCCCATAACAAGCAATATACTCCATATATTAGATATGGAATGTGATTATATCATTATGATATCATAAATAAAAATAACATCATTTCCATACTTAAATAACAAAGGAGGAAACATGACGAATGATAAAAAATTTCACTTACTACTACTACTTACTTTAATTGGTGTATTTATATGGTCAGCGATTAATCCTAAAGACTTATTTACATGGTTTTTAGAAATTTTACCAGCACTAATAGGGAGTTTAGTATTGATATATTTATATCCTAAATATAAGTTTTCAAATTTTTTATATCTACTTATTTGGATACATTCAATAATTCTAATTGTTGGAGGGCATTATACTTATGCTGAAATGCCTGTTTTTAATTTGATTAGAGATACTTTTGGTTTAAGTAGAAATTACTATGATAGATTAGGTCATTTTGCACAAGGGTTTATTCCTGCAATCATAGTAAGAGAAGTGCTTATAAAAAATGAAGTTTTAAATAAAAAGAAGTATTTATCTTTTATAGTTATTTGTATATGCCTTACGATTAGTGCTTCTTATGAGTTACTTGAATTTGGAGTTGCAAGGGTTACTGGAGATAGTGCTGAATCATTCTTAGGAACACAGGGAGATATTTGGGATACACAATGGGATATGTTAATGGCATTAGTAGGCTCTATTACTTCTTTGAGTTTATTGAAATCATATCATGATAAAAAACTTAATCAAGAAATTTTAAAAGATATACGGAAAACTTGATAAATTTAGATTTTTATATAAGATATAATCAATCATAATGTTAAGATATTACGAAGATACAATTAAATATAAATTAATGAAAATACCGCATTATTTAGAAAGGAATATGCGGTATTTTTTGTTCGCAATTCCATAATATTTCGAACTAAATGATCTTTGAAAATTGAATAATACGGTATTTATAAAATATGTTATAATTTACTTAAAACGGTAGTAATTTTTGAGTTAGAGAAATTAGATTTTGGAAACTATTATTTTTATCAGGAGGAAAACACATGGAATACGTTATTTCTGTACTATTGATTATTAGTGGTATGCTGGCATTTAATGAAATCTCTATATTAAAGAGAAGAGTAAAAAGTCAAGAAGATTGTCTAAATCAATTATGCAAACTAACAGGACATGACAACTTATCATCTTATTGGGTTTCAGATGAATTAAAAGAACTCGCCATTCATCTAAAACGAACTGGAAAAGAAGTTGAAGCTATAAAAAGAATTCGTGAACAAACACAAATGTCTCTAATAGAAGCAAAACAGTATGTTGAAAAATTAGATTAGTTGATAGGAATACGAATGTGTTAAAATACAGTTTGTTGATTAGAATATTTAAGATATAAGGAAAAATATAATTAAAATACCGTATTATTCAAAATAGAATATACGGTATTTAAAATTTATATGAAAATTTTGGTATAATTAATTCGTGATTGTCAATCTTATACTATAAATTAAATTGTCAGGAGGAAATAATGGATAATATTATGAAAGACAAATTAATTAATATCACAAAAGAAAAGTTTCAAGAGGGTGATTCAGCTCATGATATCTATCATACTCTTAGGGTTTTAAAAAATGCTGAATTTATAGCAAGGAAAGAAAATGGAGATTTAGATATTATTGTTCCTTCTGCATTATTTCATGATATTATTTGCTATCCAAAAGATAGTGAGAAGTCAAAATATTCAGCAGGTGAGAGTGCAGATTTTGCAGCTAGTATATTAGAATCATTACCTTATTATCCTAAGGATAAAATATCAAAAGTGCACACATCAATAAGAGAATGTTCATTTTCTAAAGGTATAATTCCAGAATTCCTTGAAGCTAAGATATTACAGGATGCAGATCGTTTAGAGGCAACAGGAGCCATTTCTATAATGAGAACCTTTGCCTCTGCTGGGTTAATGAATAGTAAGTTATATAAATTTGATGACCCTTTTTGCAGGGAAAGAGATCCAGATAGTTTAAATTACGCTTTAGACTTATTTTATAATAGGCTTTTAATAGTAAAGGATTTAATGCATACTGAAACTGCAAAAAATATTGCAGAAAGACGAACTAAAATTTTGTATGATTTTTTAAATTCTTTAGAAGAAGAACTATATGAAATAGAAGTATGAGGGAATAATTAAGTTAGTAATTGTTATATATATTGTTAATTAAGGAATGTATAAGGGGGCTATTATGAATCATAAGGGAACAAAAAGAATAGAGACTAAAAATTTAATTTTAAGAAAGTTTGAATTATCAGATGCAGAGGCTATGTATAAAAATTGGGCGAATGACTCAGAGGTTACAAAGTTTCTTACTTGGAAACCACATGGTAACATTGAAGTTTCGAGGGATATCTTAAAAAGTTGGATAGATGAATATGAAAATTCAAATTTTTATCAATGGGCTATTGTACTAAAATCAAATGGAGATGAACCTATTGGATGTATAAGTATTGTACGTCAAGATGAAGAGATAGGAATGGTTCATGTTGGTTATTGCATCGGGAAAAAGTGGTGGAATCGAGGGGTTACTTCAGAAGCACTAAATGCTTTAATTAAATATTTTGTAGATGAGGTTGGAGCAAATCGTATTGAATCAAGACATGATCCGTTAAACCAAAACTCTGGAAAAGTAATGATGAAATGTGGATTGAAATACGAAGGAACAATGAGAAAGGCAGATATAAATAATCAAGGAATTTGTGATTATTCTATGTATGCATTACTTGCAGAAGAGTATCTTAGAGAATAGTAGTAAAATAATTTGATAGTATTAACTATAATTGGGCTATAATAATTTAAAATATAAAGTTTAATTTAAGAGTTATGTAAAGTAATATATAAGATTTAAAGAAGATATATTAAGTAATTAAGTGTAGTTATCTAGATTAGATAACTACACTTTTTTGTCTTAACCATTTCTTTAAATTACTTTTGATAATTTCAAATACTAAACTATACAAAACACAAACACATAGCACATTCATATAATGTAGTAAGTTTTTAACAAAGGCAATATATAGCGTAATAAAAGGATGTGAATACAATGGAGATTAATAAGAAAGAAATAGAACTTAATAAGGAAGAGGAGCAGATTAAAACAGAAAAGCTAACGGGAAAAGAAAAGGGTCAGGTTAAAAAGGAAGAAAAGCCAATGGAGGAAGAAAAGGGTCAGGCTAAAAAAGAAGGAGAGCTAAAGGAAGAAGAGGAAGTTAAAACGGAAGAAGAGCTAAGGGAAGAAGGGGAAGTTAAAAAGGAAGAAGAAGAGATGAAAAAAGAAGAAGAGGAAGTTAAAACAGAAGAAGAAGCAAATGAAGAAGAGGAGAAAATTAAAAAAGAAGAAAAGCCAAGTAATAGAGACGGAAGACAAAATAGAAAAGTTAACCCTTCTGATCCGGACACTATTTCTAAATTTAGAGATCCTTTAGTGATTCCCCCTATTGCAAGATCAATAAATAGTTGTGATAACACAAATAAAAATCCTTATTATAATATTGTAATGAGGGAAGCAAGACATAAATTCCATAGGGATTTTCCATTCACTAAAATATGGGGATATAATGGAATATATCCTGGACCAACTATTGAGGTAGCTAAGGACTCAGCTATTTCTGTAAAGTGGACTAATTACCTTCCTGATAAACATTTCCTTCCAATAGATCATAGTCTTCATAGTACTATTGATCTTCCAGATGTGAGAAGCGTAGTTCATGTACATGGAGCAAATGTAGACTCTGATAGTGATGGTCATCCAGAAGCTTGGTTTACAAAAGATTACTCACAGGTAGGAAAAAAATTCACAAGAAAAGTTTATGAATATACTAATCATCAACCAGGTACTACTTTATGGTACCATGATCATTCTATGGGGATAACAAGATTAAATGTTTATGCTGGTCTTGCTGGTTTCTATATTATTAGAGATAGTTTAGAAAAAAGACTTAATCTTCCTAGGGGAAGATATGAAATACCACTTCTTATACAAGATAAAAGCTTTAATGAGGATGGTTCATTATTCTACCCTGATAGAGTAGTAAATAATCCAAATGCGCCGATCCCTTCAATAGTAGGGTTATTCTTTGGAAACACTATAGCGGTAAATGGAAAGTTATGGCCTTATCTTAATGTAGAGCCTCGTAAATATAGATTTAGAATTTTAAATGGTTCTAATGGAAGACCATATGATTTAAGCTTATCAAATGGTGAAAGTTTTTATCAAATAGGTACTGATGGTGGATTCATTGATCACACGATGGAGGTTTCAAGCATAACTTTAGAACCAGCTGAAAGAGTGGATGTTATCATAGACTTTTCAAAATTTAAAGGAGAAGAGATTACATTATTAAATTCAGGATTTGGTGCTGACAATAATACTAATGTAATAATGAAATTTAAGGTTGTTATGCCTTTAACTGATGCAGATACAAGTGAAATCCCAGAAGAAATAAATCATGCTGAGCCTATAAATCAAACTTTAGTTAAAAATACTAGATTCCTACCACTAACTCAAAGATTAGATAGATTTAATAGACAAATGTTCTTATTAGATGATAAAACTTGGACAGATCCTACTACTGAAAAACCTGAAATAGATAGTATAGAGATATGGAATATAATAAATACATTCCCATTTCCACATCCTATTCATGTGCATTTAGTTCAATTTAAAATACTAGATAGGACACCTTTTGATGTTGAAGAGTATCGAAGAACAGGAGAAATTGTGTTTACTGGACCACCAGAGGAACCTTTAGATTTTGAAAAGGGATTTAAGGATACGGTAAGAGTTGATGGTGGAAAGATTACAAGAATTATTATGCACTTTAAAGATCATGTAGGTGACTTTGTATGGCATTGTCATATACTTGAACATGAGGATTATGATATGATGAGACCTCTTAGGGTTCTAAAAGATTAGTTTAAATATCTAATTACAATGGTAAAAAAATAAGAGACTCATTAATATATTTCTAATTATAGAAAATATAATTAGAAAGTTTATGGTGTGTATTAAGTTATAAAAGTCATATAAATAAAATATATAAATTAAATGTAAATAAATATGAATTTAATACGTTTTTAGAGTATAAAAACGTATCAATATATCTAGAAAAAATGATGAAAATGCATTGAATCATGTAAAAAGACAATGTGAGTAAATACTAAAAAGGCAGATATACAGGGAGGTATATCTGCCTTTCATATTATAAAATAGTATAAATTTAGCACTCTAAAGTAATAAAATCTGTTATGAATGCAAATTCATAAAGATTTAACATAGATTTAACATTGAAATTTTAAAAATAAATTTTAAATTTAGGTTTTTTACTTTTATAGGAAATAAGGGATTAGATATAAGTTATATCAATGCTTAATAAAAATTTGATTATAATAGTTGGCTGTTTAGTAATACTAAATTTTTTATTTAGTATTTGTTTAACAAAAGATAATATTTTGAATAAATGTAATTAAGTTGAATATATGTAAGTTTATAGTGATAGAAAAAAGAAAAATTGTAATATATAATAAAGCCGAAAAATCTGAAATTTAGCTAAATATCAAAAAGTAATGAGAAGAGGTGTGTATGCAGTGAGTGAAAAAATAAAACTTTATGGATTTAATAATCTAACAAAAACATTAAGTTTTAACATCTATGATGTTTGTTATGCAAAAACAGAAAGAGAAAAAGAGGATTATATTAAATATATAGATGAGCAATATAATTCAGAGCGTTTAACAAAAATATTATGTGATGTAACAGAAATAATTGGAGCCCATGTACTTAATATTTCAAGACAAGACTATGAGCCACAAGGGGCTAGTGTTAATATCCTTATCACAGAGGAGGCACTACCAGTTGCCAATATTGATCCATCCTGTAACAAGGGGGAACTTTCATATGTGGATCTAAGAGATAGTATTGTGGGTCATTTAGATAAGAGTCACCTTACTGTGCATACATATCCAGAGTTTCATCCAAACAATGACATCATTTCTTTTAGAGTTGATATTGACGTTTCAACTTGTGGGATGATATCTCCATTAAATGCATTAGATTATTTAATAAATAGTTTTGACTCAGATGTAATCACTATGGATTATAGAGTTCGTGGATTTACAAGAGATGTTGATGGACGCAAGTGTTATATAGATCACGAGATGAAGACAATACAAGATTTTATAGATGACAATATATTAAAGCGTTATGATGCTATGGATGTAAATATGTATCAATCAAATATATTCCATACAAAGATGATGGTTAAAGATATTAAATTAAATAATTACTTATTCAATTCAGATCCATATGAATTATCACCAGATGAGAGAAGAGACATAAGAGATAGACTGACTAAAGAGATGATAGAAATTTATTGTGGAGTGAATGTTTATTAAGAAGGGAGGCTTAGTTTTTTGAATAAATTATCTCAAGAAAATGCCCCAATATATGAGGCGCTAAAGTGGTATAGAAACCAAAGAATAGTTCCTTTTGATGTGCCAGGACACAAGCAAGGTAGAGGAAATGAAGAACTTAGAGAGTTTTTAGGGGAAGATTGTTTATCAGTTGATGTAAATTCTATGAAACCTTTAGATAATCTTTGCCATCCAACATCAGTAATTAAAGATGCTGAAAGTTTAGCTGCAGAAGCTTTTGGTGCAGATAGAGCATTCTTTATGGTAAATGGAACAACTTCAGCAGTACAAGCTATGATTATGACTGTTTGTAAAGATGGAGATAAGATTATAATTCCAAGAAATGTTCATAGATCAGCTATTAATACTTTAATAATAGCTGGAATAAAGCCAGTTTATATTAATCCTGGAACACATGAGAAAACAGGTATTTCACTTGGAATGTCTATAAAGGATATAGAAAAAACAATACTAGAGAACAAGGATGCTAAAGCTATTTTTGTTAACAATCCAACTTATTATGGAATTTGTTCTCCACTTAAAGAAATAGTTAAGTTGGCTCATGAACATGGCATGTATGTTTTAGTTGATGAAGCACATGGAACACATTTTTACTTTGATAAGAATCTTCCACCATCAGCTATGGAAGCTGGTGCAGATATGGCAGCTGTTAGTATACATAAGACAGGAGGTTCTTTAACTCAAAGTTCAATTCTTCTTATGAAGTGTAATAATATAAATCCTGATTATGTAAGAACAGTTATAAATCTAACTCAAACAACAAGTGCATCTTATCTTTTATTATCATCTTTAGATATTGCAAGAAAGAATCTTGCAACTAATGGTGAAAAGATTTTTGAAGACATAGTAGAACTTGCAGAGTATGCAAGAAACGAAGTAAATAAAATTGGAGGCTACTATGCTTTTTCAAAAGAAATTGTAAATGGCGATAATATTTATGATTTTGATGTAACTAAATTAACTATAAATACTTTAGGGGTAGGACTAGCTGGAATAGAGGTATACGACATATTAAGAGATGACTATGGAATACAGATAGAACTTGGTGATACAGCTAATATTCTAGCAATAATATCAGTTGGTGATACAAAGTACAACATAGAAAGACTTGTATCAGCTTTAAGTGAGATTAAGAGAATCCACAAGAAGGAAGGGATTTTTATATTTGATCATGAGTATATAAATCCAATAGTTAAGGTTACTCCAAAGGAAGCATTTTATGCAGAGAAGACAAGTATCCCTCTGAAAGAGAGTGAAGGCAGAATAACAGGAGAATTTGTTATGTGTTATCCACCTGGAATACCAATATTAGCACCAGGGGAGCTTATAACAAAAGAGGCAATTGAGTGTATAGAGTATTCAAAATCAAAGGGAAGTTTAATAACTGGCCCTCAAGATATGAATATTGAATATATAAACGTTTTAATAGATTAAGGAGGTATGGAAAATGGAATTATGGTACACAGAAGAACATACAGATAAGGTTAGATTTTCAATTAAGGTTGAGGAGCAATTATTTAAGGGGCAAAGTGATTTTCAAAGAATAGATGTTTTTAAATCACAGGAGTTTGGAACTTTCTTTACACTAGATGGACTTATGATGGTAACAGAGAAGGATGAATTTATTTATCACGATATGATAGTTCATGTTCCCATGGCAACAAATCCTAATATAAAAAATGTATTAGTAATTGGAGCTGGAGATGGTGGAACTGTAAGAGAGCTTACAAGATATGAATCAATTGAAAAGATTGATATGGTTGAAATTGATAAGATGGTAGTTGATGTATGCAAGGAATACTTACCTCAAACTGCTTCAAAGCTTGATGATGAGAGAGTAACTTTATACTTTGAAGATGGATTAAAGTTTGTAAGAACAGTAGAAGATAAGTATGACTTAATAATTGTTGATTCAACTGACCCATTTGGACCAGGAGAAGGATTATTTACAAAAGAATTCTATGGAAACTGCTTTAAAGCTCTTAAAGAAGATGGGATTTTAGTAAATCAACATGAAAGTCCATATTATGAGGAATATGCAAAATCAATGAAGCGAGCTCATAAGAGAATAAAAGAATCATTCCCAATATGCAGAGTATATCAAGCACATATTCCAACATATCCTTCAGGACATTGGTTATTTGGATTTGCATCAAAGAAATATGATCCAATAAATAGTGAAAGCATAGAAGAGTGGAATAACTTAGGATTAAAGACTAAGTACTATAATACAGACCTTCACAAGGCTTCATTTGCTCTTCCAAACTACGTAAAGGAAATGCTAGAAGATGCAAATGAATAAGAATGTTAGTACATTTATAGGCTGTGAATCAGAGTATGATAAGTCAAGTGTTGTAGTATTTGGAGCACCTTTTGATTCAACTACATCCTTTAGACCAGGTACAAGATTTGCAAGTCAAACTATGAGGCTTGAATCTTGGGGACTTGAAAGTTATAGTCCATACCAAGATGATGACCTTTATGACATGAATATATTTGATGGTGGAGATTTGGAATTACCTTTTGGTAATACAGAAGGCTCACTTAAATGTATAGAGGACTTTGCAACTAAAGTAGTAGAAGATTTTAAGATTCCGGCTATGATTGGGGGAGAGCATTTAGTAACACTTGGAGCATTTAGGGGAGTATTTAAGAAATATCCTGATGTTCATGTAATACATTTTGATGCTCATGCAGATTTAAGAGATAGTTATTTAGAGCAAAAATTATCTCATGCAACAGTTCTTCATAGAGTTTGGGACTTAGTTGGAGATGATAAAATATTTCAATTTGGAATACGCTCAGGGGATAGAGAGGAATTCCTTTGGGGAAAAGATCATGTATTTACAAACAAATTTAACTGCGACAACTTAGAGTATGCAATTGAGAAAGTTAAAGAGCATCCAGTCTATGTAACTATAGATTTAGATGTGTTAGACCCATCAGTATTTCCTGGGACAGGAACTCCAGAACCAGGAGGAATAGAGTTTAATACCTTACTAAATTCTATTTTAAAGCTTAAAGGATTGAATATTGTTGGTTTTGATATTAATGAATTATCACCACAATATGATCAAACAGGAGTATCAACTGCTGTTGCATGTAAGGTGCTTAGAGAAATGTTACTTATAACAAATAGGTAATCTAAAAGAGTTTAAATATATTTTAATTGATTGAATTTCTAAAAAAGAAGCTAGAGAGAGGTATGTACTTTCTCTGACTTCTTATGGTTTTAAAAAAAGGATGTCTATTTGACATCCTTAAAATTTTTAGTATAAAAATTATGTATAAGTATTACTGAATACTTAGCAATTTACTGAATACTTAGTAATTCATTTGAAATTTCCTTAAATCTTTCATCGCTTATACCAAGCTTTTCCTTAAATATTTCATCATCCATTCTTACAACAATTACCTCATTAGGAGATATTTCTTTGATGATATTTTTAATTTTTTCGATTGATTCGTCATCATCGTTATAGCCTTTAATTATAGTTATTTCAAATATAAATTTCCCTTTATATTGTTTATTAAATGAAATCATATTTGAAATATATTCTTCTAATGTATATCCTTCAATAGGTCTTTGGAGTTTTTGGAAATCTTCTTCTGTTATTACTTTTATCTCTCCAATAACCTCATCACATTTATTAGCAATTTTTATATATTCATCTCTATCTAGTAAATATCCATTAGATAATAACCTTACAGGTATATTCTTGCTTTTGATAAGATCAATTATATCGTCAATTTTATCATTTACTAGGGCTTCACCTTTTGAGTTAATAAATACTAAATCTGCTTTTGTATCGTCTATCATACGTTCTAACTCAATTAATGAACTATCTATTTTATCAAATGATTTTGGGGTATCTACCTTATTTTGAGTTCTTCCAATAGGACAAAATATGCAGTCAAAGTTGCAATGCTTTTCTGGTAGTATATTAACTTCTAGTACCCTTTTTTCATCTTCAATATAAATATCTTTATAAGTAAAATTACCCATCACCGTAGCCCCCTAAATTACTGTATTGATACTTCTTTATTGTTAATATCAATAATAGAAATATTACATGTTCCACCTAAATCTCTCTGAACTGTTTCTGCTAAGTCTTTTAAAGCATTTTGGAATTCATCTAATCTTTTTTCATCAATTAATTCTATACATAAAAAAGCATTCTTTGTATTTTCAGTTAGCATGGTTCTTACTGATTCACGCCAATTAAAACACCTACAAATTGCACCTTCATTATCTTTATATACTATTTCACCTTCATAAGGTGGTTCACTTTTATCTGTTCCCAATGTAACAAAATTTTCATCTCCAACTGCTTTAGTTAACTTTATATCTCCAACAAATGTATCAATATCCTCACCACCACATGGTAATCCATATTTTAATGAAATAGAGTTATAAATATCAACTAGAGGATTAATAGTTCCTAGGTGATTTCCATTATGTACTCTCTTTAGTAACGCTTCAATAGATGATCTTGCACCTTTCTTTTTCTTAAACTTTTGAAAGGCATCTCTCCATACCTTTATAACTTCATTACTACTAAATTCTGGATTAGTTAAGTAATTTAAAGCTTCCTTTTCTGAAGAAGAAATAATATCTTTATATTTATCTTCATTTTTAATAGTGTTGTCTATTCCATCGCAAACAACAACACCAATCTTAGCATTAGGGAATATGTTCCAAAAGTCATCTTCAACAATAAATTTTTTCATTAGAATGTACCTCCTTAAAAATAAAAAATAAAAAAAGCCATAGGAATATTATTAAATATCTCCCAGGCTTTTATCCTTCCGTGTACACAGTTAATTGTGCGTTTTCTCTCGGACCTGCTAGTTAAAAACTACGGAACCCTAGAAAACTTAAATATATAATTAAATTACGATTTACAAGTCTAAATTTATAAGATAATTTTATCATACTAGTAAGTTTAAATCAAACATACGACTTGCTTTATAGAGCTTAATAAAATTTGCGAAGTTTTTAAAATAAAACAATAGATTGTAATTGATTTAATTTTTAAAAGATAAGAGAGCGAGATAGAACTCTTTCTAGCCTTCTTTCTTTTAGCAAAGGTTAAATTTATTATCCTTTTTGAAAACTTATTGTTAAATCCCAATTTACTTAATTTTATTATTATATAATGAAGAAAAGATAGTAAAAATTAAATATAGGGGGAAGTTAAAATGAAGATATTAAATAAAAGAATATTTATAATAATTGGAGCAATAATTTTATCACTTGCATTTGTTGGTTGCGGTAACGACGTAGTTACAAAGTCACTAAATGAAGCAAAACAAGATATAAATAATAAAGATTATGCAAAGGCAATGGATGCTCTGCAAATAGTAATAGACCAAGATAGTAATAATAAAGAAGCAAATAATCTTATGCAAATATTAGGAAATTATAATGGAGCAGTAATTCACTATAAAGATAAAGAATATAAGGCTGCTGAAAAGGAACTTAATGAAATAACAGCAGATTATAGTAACCTTGCTATTAAAGGTGATATAGATGAATTGAAGAGTGAAATTGCATTCCAAGAAAGTAAAACAAAGGTTGTAGATGAATATATAAACAAAGCAACTACATTGATAAAGCAAAAGAAATATAAAGAAGCTGATGCTGAGATAAAGAAAATAGATGTAAATTCACCAAGTAAAAAGCAACTAGAAAAGATTAATACTTTAAATAAGACTATAAAAGAGAATATTAATTAAAAGGAAAGAGACTATAATAAAATGGAACCTATAAGATAGACAATCGAAAAAGAGAGTCTATCTTATAGGTTCTTTTTTTGTACAATAAATTTAAGAGGTAAAAAAATCGTAATTTCGTATAAATTTTATTTGGTTAAATTATAATATCTTATATAATTTTTATTTATACCATTTACTTTGAGCTTCAAACATATCTTTATATTTTCCATTTTTATTTATTAAATCATAATGAGTCCCTATTTGAATTATTTGACCTCTTTCTAATACTATTATTTTATCTGCTATTTTAGCAGAGCCTACTCTATGAGTTACGATAATAGAAGTTTTACCTTTAGAAATTTCTTTAAATTTTTTATAAAGTCTAGTTTCTTCAAGAGGATCTATTGTGGCAGTTGGTTCATCTAAAATTTTAATTGATGAATTATTTATTATACTTCTAGCCATCGCAATGCGCTGCCATTCTCCACCAGATAAATCAACACCTTTTTGGTGAAATTTTCCTAGATTGCTATCTAAATCATTTTGAAGATTATTGGCTAGATTATTTAAATCTAATAAATCTAGTGCATCATATAGGTTATCAATATCATAGTTATTTATATTTCCAACAAGAATGTTATCCTTGAATGATATAGAATATTTTGCAAAATCTTGATATACAACTGAGAATAATGATTTAATCTCATTTTTACTATAATTCTTTAATGTAATTCCATTTATAAGTATTTTTCCTTTAAAATTGTCATACAATCCAGTTAAAAGTTTTGTTATAGTAGTTTTACCACAACCGTTGCTTCCAACAAACGCATAATGTTTACCAGCCACAATTTTAAAATTAATATTGTTTAATATGTAATTACTTGTTCCTGGATATTTAAAAGAAACATTTTTAAATTCAATTGTTTCAAGATTAAATAAGGAACTAGAAGGTTTAGCTAAGTATTCTTTATTCCCGTCAAGATTTAGAAGGCTCGAAAGATCTTTAAGATACTCTTTATTTTTTGCAAGGGAATCTGCAGCTTCTGGTAATTGCCATGATAAATTTTGTATTAAAGAAATTATATTATTTACTATAGAAATAAAAAGTCCTATTGATAAATAGCCTGTTTTTACTGGAAATATAAGAATTAATATAATAATTGAGCATAGAAGTGACGTTATTATTCCACTTAGTTTTGCCCTTATAAACCATTTAAGTTTTACTTTAAATTGTATTTTTATTGATATTTCATACTGTTGATGCCACAAATCATTTATTTTATCGCTATATTCAAATATGCTTCTTTCTTCAATAGAATTACGACCATTTAAGATATCAAATAAATATGAGACTCTTCTATTGTATTGTTAATATTGAATTGGATAATAAGAAAATTTAAAATATAGATTAATCCATTTAGTATAGAATTTTAAGTTTATCTTTTTACTTTTATTTTGAGTTATATAAAATATTTCTATATATTATATCATATATATAACAAATAGAATAAAGTGGTTTATTTCTAAATTTAAATTGGATAGGTTTAAAGGATTAATTTAAATAAGGGAGAGGATTATTATGGAGAAAAAACTTCTAAATATTAAGGATATTAAAATAAGCTTAGTGTTGACGTTACTATCAGCAATTGGAGGAGGACTTGTTGTATTAGGGCAAATAGATTCTATTCCAACTGAGGTGTCAGCTCAAATAACAAAAACTCAATTAATTATAGTAAGTAGTGTACAAGTAATAATTATGGCATTTGTATTAAGTTTTTTAGGATTAAAATTAGCAAGAGCTACAAATTTAAATAAAGGACTTCTAGGATATATTTATTCTGAAAAAGAAGATAGAAAAGGTAGTTATAAAATTAATTCAAAGAATCTATTAATTTCTATACTAGCAGCTTTTGTATATGCAGGAATAACTGTATTAAGTGAAAAATTTATATGGATACCTAATATACCAGAACTTGGAGGGGGAGCTCATTCTTTTGATTTAATGTATTTACTTTCAGGAATGATGTATGGTGGAATATTTGAAGAAATTATGTTAAGGCTATTTGTTATGTCATTAGTAGTATTTATTTTATACAAGCTATTTGCAGGTAAAAAAGATAAGTATAGTATACCAAGTTCTATTTACTGGATAGCTATAATAATAGCGGGATTATTATTTGGTTTAGGACATTTGCCTGCTACATTAGCTATGTTTGGTACTATCAATTCTATCATCATATTAAGAATGATGATACTAAATGGCATTGCAGCTATAATTTTTGGATGGTTGTATTGGAAAAAGGGTATAGAATATGCAATGATTGCACATATGTTTAGCCATGTATTTATGCAGTTAATCTGGTTACCGATATTGTTTTAATAGTATATAAAGTAGAAGCAGAAATACAAATATAGTATTTCTGGCTTTGATACTTTTATTTCAGAGAAGGAGTCAATTAGAACTAAAAATTTGATAGTTCATAGCAATACACCCCATAGTTACACTATGATAAATGAATTAAACTACTCGATAAATAGGAATTTGCAGAGGTGTTAATATGGAGCTTAGATTGGCTAACATTGATGACTTGCCATCGCTTAAAGCGATATATGAAAAAATAATCGTCTTTATGTTTTAGAGGAAAACAATGAGATAGTTTCCGCATTTTCTTTATGTAATTCAAATACAGGAGCTGAGTATGTGAAATGGGAAAAGAAACATGATAAAGTATTATATATTGATAGGCTTATAGTTAATATCAATTATTCAAGAAAAGGAATTGGAAGTGTAATACTTAATAAGGCGATCGCTCTTGCAAGAGATAAGGGTGCTAAATATTTAAGGCTTTTTGCTGTGGATATAAATAAACCTGCGATAAATCTTTACTATAAATAATGCAATAAAAATATATTAACTTAAAAGTGCACCTCATTAAGTGGATCGTATACAGTCTACTTAATGAGGTATATTTTATTTATAATAAAATTTAATTGTCTAAAGTAATAACTTCTATTGAATTTGAGGGGTTGGTAGGAAGTTTTTTAATATTAATCTTACATTCGGTATAGTCAGGAGAACTCTTTGTTATAATATCATCAGATTTATTTTTATTAGTTGTATATTCATTATTCTCAAAAGCGTTATTTATAATATAGCTATAAGATGTATTAATTGTTTGAGGTTCTAAATTTAAAAATGAATTAAAAAATAGAATAGAACCTAGTAAAATTATTGATTTCAAAAGTACCCCTCCTTAATAAAATACATATCTATCATTATGTATTATATATATTCTGCTAAATTTAAAATATTCAATTTAAATCAGAGTAGAGAAAAACATCATACTATATATAAAGATAGTTCTTTTTTAGATTTATAAAAATAATATTAAATAAATCTAGAATTACTGTGTATTTAAGGTAGGTGGTTTTTATGAAGAGAAAAGTATTAATACCACTAGATGGAAGTAATAGAGATTTAATTTCAATAAACTTCCTAAAAGAAAATTTTAATCCAGAAGATACAGAGGTCTTATTACTAAATGTAGGGGATATAGTTTATGCTCATGGAATTGTTGTATCACATTTAATTTCAATGGAGAAGGAAAATTCAGATAGGACGCTACAAAGAGCTTATGAGATACTAGATGACTTTGATTGCAAGATGGAATTTCAATTTGGATATGTAGATAAAACTATAGTTGAATACTCTATTACTTTTGAGAGTGATATTATAATCATGACTAAGGATACTAGAAAGGCATATATACCTTTCATGAGTTCTGTTACTTGTAAAGTAGTTAAAAAAGCAAAGTGTATAGTAATAGTATTGCCACAAGTTTAGAATAAGTTATAAGTTTAAATATTGCGTGAGGTAGCTGAAAAATTAGTTACCTCATTATTTTATTTTAAGGTATTATTAGACAATAATATTGCCTTGTTGTGCTTTGTGAAAGAATTATTACAACATAAATATAAATATACTAAAGTGAAGTTTTATGGCAAGTAGTTCCCATATTAAAACTAATAAATATTTATTTTTCAAGTTTAAATTTAAGATACCTATTTTTGGTATATATAAATTATTTACTTTAACAGAGCCAATTTTAAAAAGAATATTTTATAAATTTTAGAAGGAAATAGTAAGTAAATATAGAATTATATATAAAAGGAAGGTGATTTATGTGAAGAAAAAAGTATTGCTACCACTTGATGGAAGTGATAGAGATTTAATTGCAGTAAACTTCCTAAAGGAGAACTTTAAGCCACAAGAAACAGAGGTTATATTACTAAATGTAGGGGAAATAGTTTATGCTCATGGTATTGTTGTATCACACTTAATAGGTTCAGAAAAAGAACATGGTGGGAGAGTATTACAAAGAGCTTATGAAATTTTAAAAGATTTTCATTGCACTAAGGAATTCCAATTTGGATATGCAGATAAGGTTATAGTTGATTATGCAATTGATCTTAATGTTGATAGTATAATTATGGCGAAGAATACTAAAAAGAAATTTGTGCCGTTTATTGGTTCAGTAACTTCTAAAGTACTTAAAAAGTCAAAGTGTACAGTGATAGTATTACCACAGATTTAGAGTGAACTATATTAATTAGATTCAGAATGACTTAGTAATTAAATTTAGAGTGAACTGTTAATCAAATTTAGAATAAATTATTAATTGAATATAAGAAGAGGTAGTTAAAAATTTTAACTACCTCTTTATTTTATAATTTTTTATTTGTTAAGTTCAAGGAACAATATTATATCTTTTGAAATTATGTTTATGGCTTTCTAAAATTATATTTATATTTTTTTTATTAAGTCAAAGTTATCTT
The DNA here is from genome assembly GCF_019753795.1 of Clostridium sardiniense. Taxonomy (NCBI): domain Bacteria; kingdom Bacillati; phylum Bacillota; class Clostridia; order Eubacteriales; family Clostridiaceae; genus Clostridium; species Clostridium sardiniense. The sequence continues at coordinate 281,270 of NZ_JAIKTU010000001.1, forward strand.
TAATTGCCTTTAAGGCTAAAGTTTCTCTATAAACCCAAGGACTTATAGTTTTACTAGTAGAATTTAAAATATTTTCATTTGTAGAAATAGCTTCATCTAATGTAATCCAAACTGGATCAAAGCCAAGCTCCTTTTCATAAAGGTCTAACTTTTGAGAAGTCTTTTCATGGGATACTTCACATAAATAGTAGGATGAAACCATTTCAAATATATCACCTATTTTAAAGTGATCTGGATGTCTTTCTATAATTAATCCTATATTATCTTTTACTTTAGTGACTATATATCCAGTTTCTTCTTTAACTTCTCTTTTTAATGTGTCTTCATGTATTTCATCAATAATAGCTCCACCACCTGGAAATTTATAATCACCATTATTAGAATGGACCATAAGAAACTTATCATCTCTAAATATGATACCGCGAACAGCTTCTCTATAGTTTATATTTATTCTATTGTTATTTATCTCTGTTATCCCTAATTTATAATTGAATACCATAAAATCCCTCCAGACGAAACTTAATCTATATAGTATGTGCTAGTTTTATAGTATTATACCACTTATCGTATAAATTTTTCTTAATAAAATAAACTATTACCCCACCAAGTGCCGCGAAAACTACATCCATAATATCAAATGATACATGTCTAGAAATAATTGGGGATATGAATTCAGCAATTATAAGTCCAATGGATGGTGTAATTATAAATAATATTTCATCTATTTTATTTTTATAAATAGATGTATCTGTACATGCCATATAAGCTGACAGAATTATAGGTCCCATTAAGCTAGGGAAAGAATCAGCAATAAAAAAATCAAATATTCCCCTACTATAAATATAAGGTCTGTAGATATTATCCATAAGTAAAAGTATTAATATACAAGTTAATATTAATATAAAACTTTTTTTCTTCATAAGTCACTTCCTTTTCAAATTAAATTGATTAATTTTGTTTTATACACAACAATTCTTCTAAATATTTTTTACTTTCTATTATCCATGAATGAGGATATAAAATCATACCATTATCTATAATATAATTTATGTAAGATAGACATGCTTTTTCTAAGGAAATGGATAGATCTTTGATTACTACATCATAAAATGGGGGTATCCCTTCTTGATCCCATGAAAGTTTATCAGAAATAAAAAGAGCCATATCATATTGTGATGGATTGGTTTTTAGAGTTGTGTGACACTCGATAGCAGATAATATAGTTTCATCTTCTATATTGAAATAATTCTTTGCTAGTAATTTTGAAATTCTTTGATGTAAGATAAAAGGATATTTTCTTTCTGATTCATCAATAAATAAATTGTTTTCCATCATATAAGCTAGCATATCATTAGGCTTGATTACTGCACTTATATCATGTATATAGCCGCATATAGCACATATATTTTTATCCAATCCGTACTTTTCTGCTATTTTACTATTTGTACTAGCAACATTAATAACATGTTCTAAAGTTTTTTGTTTATTGTTTTCTGAAAGAAAGTTATTTACATCAACTACTATATCTCCAGTAATTTCTGTAGTATTAACATATTTATAATCATCTAAATTCATTGGTATACCTCACTATATAGAATATTTAAGTGCAATTTATATGTAATTATTTATTGTAGAAATCATTAGTGTATTATATATGATAAGTACATTAATATAGCTTAAAATTAAAACAAGGCAGACTTTTTATAACCGCCTTGTCTTAGGAACTTACTAATTATTTAAATTATATTTCTTTAAAGTCAAGAAACCAACCTGATCGTCCTTTTTGAACAAGCTCACATTTATAATTAACATCATTTATACAGATTATTGCAGGTTTTGTTCTTTGAATAAATTCAAATTTAATATTTTCTTTAGCACAGTATTTTTCGATTTCAATGAAAAATTCTTCTCTATCACTTGGTTTTTCATCTAATTCAACATCAAAACCTTTTTTCAGAAGTTTAGCAAAAAATTCTTTACTCATAATAATATCTCCTTTTTATATCATGATATATTACACAATGGGTTATTATATAACTTATTATATCGTGTTATTTATCTAATTTCAAGATTTTATTGGGAAAATTACATAAAATTACCTTTGATATATTTATATTATAAAAGCTTTATAAGTATGTATACATATATAAGAATTATTGTCTAATAGAGACTATTATTATACAGAATTTAGATATAAAATATATGGTAAACAAGAAAAAATTACCATATATAATGAGGAATTTGTATAAGTTATTCTTTAATACAAATTGCTCATTATATTTGGTATGAAATTTTTAATGCAATCTAGATTAGTTTAAAAAAATGGTCAGAATATAAATTGCTAAACGTCTATATAGTGTAAAGAAAAAGAGGGGAGAAATAATATGACTGAAGACAAGTTAATAGAGGGTATATTAAATAATGATGTTGAAGCCTTTAGCCATTTATTAGACACATATTCGATTATAACTTTAAAGGTTATAAAAAGCATATTAAATAAGTCACACGAGGAAGATTTTATAGTGCAATGTTTTGATGATGTAATCTTAAAAGTGTGGAAAAGTATAGGGGATCACAATAGAAGTTGTGAATTAAAATATTGGATATGTACAATAGCTAAGAATAAGGCACTTGATTATAAAAGGAAATTAAATAAATGTTATGAGATGAAGGAGCTTAAAGATTTTGATATAAAGGATAAAAGTGCAGAGGAAGAATTCTTAATAAAAGAAGAAATGAAAATAGTACAGAAAGTTATGGATAGATTAAAGCCTAAAGAAAAGGAACTTTTTATAGATAAATTTATAATTGGACTAACTCAGAGGGAGCTGGAAAATAAATATATTGCAAATAGCAGTGTTATATATAAACGGATAAGTAGGCTTCGGGAAAAGATTCGGAAAATAAAGGTCGATTTAGATAAGGAGGATAACTGTTATGAGTAAAGGTAATATGATAAGTAAAGAAGAGCTAGAGATGTATGAAAAAACTGAAATAAATGAAGAGTTAGTAGAAAAAGCTAAGAAGAAGAGTAGCGATAGCTTTATGAGAGAAATGTTTAGAAAATCACTTATAGAATTAAAGAAGGAATTAGATGAAGATGAGAAGATTATAGATTATGTTAGAGGCTTTAATAATGAAATGGAAGAAACAAGATTATTTATGTCATTTGTTATACCAGCCTTTTCAAATCCAATATTCTTTAATTGGTCATCAACATCAGCTTTAGTAAAAACAAATAAAAGATTATTTGTAATTGAACTTGATATGTTTAATAAAACAGCAAATAAGTTTGAAATTAATAAAGATGATTTTACAATTTATAAGGATAAGAAATCAGCTACACTTATATTTAAAAGAGATAATTGTAAAGATTATAGTATTCAATTTAATACAGAAAGAGTAGATAGATTTAAGAATTTCTTAGAAGAGTACAATCTTAAAATGGTAAACAAGAAGTTTAAAAATGCTAAAAGTAGAATAAATAAGATACTATTTATAGTAGCTATGATTATGGTTATTGCTGTTATTATAAAATTGATACTTGTAGACTGTCTGCCTCTTATTAAGTAAATATAAAATTTATAATAAATATATAGATAAAATATATAGTAAATAAAATTATAAAAATAACAGAAGTAGTGGGCAATTTATATTATTTTATCAAAAGATACAAATTGTTCATTTTTGATTTATGAAAAAATAAGAATTTTAATATAACATATATGTTAAATAAAGAGCAGTATCAGTAAAGATAGGAATAAATGAAGACTAATATGGGCAAAACCACAGGAATAAAAATTAGTATATGGTAAGAAACTAATAGTATACAAAAGAGGGGAGAAATTAATATGATAGAAAATTTTGATTATGATATGTTTTATTCTACAAGCATTTTAGGAGTCAGCTTTATATTATTAGTTATAATGTATGTTATAAGTGCATATCCGCTTTATAAAATGGCAAAAAAGGCAGATCTTAAAAATAAATGGGTTATGTGGATACCGATAATTAATACATTTAAACTATATAATTTAGCAGGAGTATCAGGATGGCTAGTATGGTTAACATTTATACCTTTTATAGGATGGGTTATAGCAATAATAGTTTTATATAAAATATTTAGTAACTTTGGAGTAGGTATTCTTGGAAGTATATTAGGAATAGTATTTTCAGTAATAGGATTTTGGTACTTAGCATTAAGTAGCAGAAAGTTCATTGCAGATATAGATCCAAAATATAGAGAGGAATAGTTAGTATTTATTTTTGAAAAGTTCTGTATGCAAAATTTTAACCTATTTGTAATTAATTTTAATCAGTTTGTAGAAGAATTATAATTGTAAAAGAATTATAATTAACTTAAAGAAAACGAAGGATAACTAGAGAGGTGATTATATATGTTAAAAGAACAATTAATAAATGCATTATTATGGAATGAAAATGAAGCTGTAGTCAAGAGACTTGAAGAAGAGGCTAGCTTAAATGATATATTTGAAATGGACAATGGAAAAAGAGTTGTAAGAAAAGAAAATGAGAGCTTAGGAAATTACATAGATAGATGTACAACTCAATTAATGAGTAACTTTTCAAGAGAAAAATACGTAATACTTAAAAATCTTTATAAAAGCTATAATGATTCAGGAGATAGTAATGTAGCAATATATGAATCACTTCCAGTTAAGAAATCAAAAGTAGATTATAAAAAGAACGTAGCTTTAGGTTTAGGTGCATTAATTGCAGGAGTAGCTGCATTTAAATTATTTAAAAGAAAAAAATAGATATTTAATATTTAAAAGAAATACTAGCTAACATTTAAAATAAATGTTAGTCTACATATGAAAAATAGGGATTTAGATTATCTAATGATTAGAAATCTAAGTCCCTATTTTTGTAGAATGTTTTAATTAGATTTTGAAAGTATATAGGTACAAGTATATTATAATATATTCTTATTGGATAATATAGTAAAAAAGGTTAAATTTGTATATAATATTATTATACTATAAAGATAAGAATTTCATAAATTAAATGTTTTATAGAGAAAATATTATATTCAAATAAAAAGTTTTAAAAATAGAAGGGATATTTTTATGAATAGTAAAGATATTAAATTACTTTATTCTGCTTTAGGGGCTTTCATGCTTGTATTGTTACAAACTACTGTATTTCAAAATGCTTTAATGTTTTTAAATCTTATTGGAATACCTTATTTAGGTGATATAGCATTAGTACTAATTAATATGTTATCTTGTGTAGGTGTTATTGTTTTTATAATTTCATCTGTGAAGTTAATTAAGAATAATATTAAATTTAAAAATGAATAATCAATTACTTTAATAAAGAATACTAAAGATTTTAATATATACTACATAAAGATAAATTTAAATAACATTAGAAAAAAGCTAAAGGTGGAGCAGATATTTATGTATAAAGGAGGTGTTTAAATTTGGATATAGGTAGAATTATTTTAGCTATAATTGTTATAGCATATTGTACTTATAAGTTAACTAAAAATAATTTAACTAAAGGAAGAAAAAAATTACATGTATTTTGGATACTTTTATTTATTTATAGTATAACTTCATTTGTATTTATAATAAGACCGGAAAACTATACTGAAATAATGAGTATACAATCTTATGGAGCTGTGAGATTTTTAAATGCAACGCTGATAACTTCAGCCGCATTATTAGGAGTTAATATTTTATTTGAGAGTTTTAGAAAAAAACGAACTGCTTAAAATTCTATTAGAATATATTAGTGAAAGTATAAAAAATATTAATATTAGGACTATTAAAATAGCACATGATGATGAAAATCAAGAATAGATTTAGAAAGTAGAGAAGGTAATCTTCTTAATTAGTATGTAATAATGAAAATTAAAAGTTGATACAATGTGATGGGGAGGATTTATTATGAGCATAATGGTAGGTGTAGCAAATATATTTTTAACTATAATATATTTAATCTATTCAATAATATGTAGTAAAAATAAGAAGTCAGTGCCTATTTATTTTAATTTAGATAATTATGAAATTATAGATAAAAAGACTTTCTATCTATATAATTTATTATTTTCATTACTTTCATGTACAGTAAGCATTACTATAGGAATATTAATATCACTTGAATCCATAGAAATATACTTTATAATACTAGTTCCCCTGTTACTGCATAGTATTAATTTTATATTTAAAATGATATGTATTAGTAAAAAAATTATAAGTAAAATATAAATTGACAAAAGGTGCTTAATAGAACTTAAGCACCTTTTATCAATAATATTAAATGCAACTTGTATTTTTTATATCAATAAATATAAGGATAGGTGGAGAATATATACTGGATTTTAGTTATATATAAGTTGAATTCATTTGAAGATATAGTAAACGATAAAGGAAAGTTTAGTAGAACAAACTTATTAAAAGGAATTTGGTAATACCAAAGGATAAAGAAGGAATTTGTTAATAAAAACCCTAAATTAAGCTCTTTATGGTAATTAATATAGTCATTTGCATTATTTATGAATAAAATTACAAATAATACATTAAATGTAATATAGGTGAGAATATTTTAAAAATAATCACAAAAAAATTTGAATAATATCAATTTAATATAGTATTAAATAAACTATTATCAAAAAAATATGTATGTTAAAATTATGTATAAAATTTTAATATAGTTGAAAAAAACTTAGAAATATTATAAACTTATAATGAATTTGAATAATATGTTAAATATATATTAAAACAAAAGAGCGAAAATTGGAGGAACATAATGAGGGGGAAAAAGTTAATAATGTGTTTAGCCGCTGTAGTAGCTATAGGGGCAGCTGTGGCATGCACATCAAGGAACGAAATTGTTGAATTTACGAAAACTAATAATACTACTAGTAAAAAATCTGATGAAGAAATCAGCACAAATAAAGATGTAATATCACAAATAAACATAGAAGATGATTTAGAGGTAGTAGATAAGACTACTACTGATGATGATAATAAGAATTTATCTAATGAGACTAAAGATGTTGTAAAGCAAATAGAAGAGACAGAAATCTTTGGACAAGTTACAGAGAAGCCTGTAATGGATGAAAAGAAAACTAATAAAATAGGTACATATGCAGAAGTAACTATAAAGGATAAATCAAAATTTACAGATGCGAATTTAATAAAGTTTTATAAAGATACTGTAGAAGATTCAAATTATAAATGGGTAACATTAAGATTATCTAGTAAAAAGGGCATAGAATTTACAGGGGAATCATATATATTCAATTACGGAACTTTAGATGATAATGGAAAAGTTATTAATATAGAGGGCAGTGGAAATATTATGGAAGATAAAATAGAATACCAAAAGAAATAAAGACTTCATAATAAAAGATTAGTATATAATATTAAGCATATTATTCAAATGAGAGGATTTAAGATAAAAATTGTTATTAAACAAGGTTATCTTAAGTCCTTTTTTATTTATAAAGGAATAGAGAACTAGTATAATTTTATCCTAACCATTGACCATAGTAAGCAAATACTCCTAAAAGTCCTCCCAATAAGGCGGCAACCACTGAAGCCATTAAAATTACAATTGGCTTATTACACCATTGTTTTAAATTTTCTTTCATATATAATAAATCTCCTAATTAGAATATAAATGATTTAATTTATATATTCTATTATAAGGTATTTATGTATTATTAATCCATAAATATTTATTTTTAAGAAAGGTTACATAAATAATAGAAAATAGAATTCTCCATCCCTTCATAGAATTACCGCATTTAAATTCTATTGTCTCATTATCTGAAATATTAAAGTCTATTTTACTGCTCCTACACCAATCTATTTTTAGGTATATTGTGTGATTACCAGAATTAATATTTATATATTTTATTTCACCACTCTTAATCTCATCACAACAGTTTCCATCTATTATGATTTTATAATTTCTTAATGAATCTCTACATAAATTATCTCTACTAATTCTTAGCATAATACTCCCCCTCAATATATTCATTATTAATATTACTTTAAGGTAAAAATAGTACTTACGATATATAATTTTAAAAAAACTAATTTTAATATTCTTAAAAAATTCTATAAAAGATTATTTAATATAAAGCCTACATATTGCGGTTATTTTGATTAAATTTTTTTTGTACATTCTCTATAACAAAGCCCATAATTGCACCAATAATAATTGAATTTATTAAAGTCCAAATAGCTCCAAACACAGAAAAACTAATTGTATAAACAATAGATGGTAGAGAAAGCATTACAGCAATTAATGAACCTTTTAAAAATCCATTTAATTTGAAATTACTACTTGAAATTAATAAACCAATAATTGTCCAAGTAATAAATGTTGAGACATAAACTGATATATCAATATCAGGTGCAAACAATAAAAATAATATGTTTACCATGCCACCTAATAAGCCAACAATTATTCCAACTATATAATTTTTCATATGTAACCACTCTCCTCATTAAATATAGATTCTTTTAAAATCACTTCATTTTAAATTATAACAATTTTTTCCTGGGACACGTATATACTTTCTAAAAATTTTATTTAAAAACTTTAAAAAATTTTTCTAGTAAATTTAATCTACTGCATATATACAAAATAAGATAAGAAAAAGAAAGGGGTTAAAGCACTATGCAAAACATATTAATTGGATATTCACAAGAGAAGGCAGTAGAATTTGGGTTAGATTTAAAGGATCTAATAATACTTAGGTTTATTTGTACTTTTATAATAAGTAAATCAATATTTAAGAAAAAAATTGATGGACGTGACTTTTATTGGATAAAGACAAGCTACATTATAGAGCAGCTTCCATTACTTAATATAAAGAGCAAAGATATGATTATGAGAAGAGTAAAGAAATTAGTTGAAAATAAGCTTTTAGATTATAGATTAATGAAAGAAGGAGGCACATATACACTTTATGCTATAGGAAGTGAGTATGAAAATTTATTCTTTAAAAATGACAAGGATTCTTTGCGTCCAAAAGGAGACGATAAAAATTTAGGTGGGGGGTCCGAATTTGACGCAGAAGGAGACGATGAAAAATCAGTACCAAAGAATACTAATGCTATAGATACTAAAGAAAAAGATAATAAAAAAATATATAAAAAAAAGATTTGCAAGGAGATTATAGATTTTTTAAATGAGAAGCTAGACACTAATTATAAAAGCATAACAAAGACTACAGTTAGGTTAATAGAGGGACGGCTAGATGAGGGGTACACTGTAGATGATTTTAAAAAAGTTATTGAGAATAAGAAAAAGTCATGGAAAGGAACTAAGTATGAGGCTTATTTAAGACCATCAACTCTCTTTAGGGAGAGTAAATTTGAAGAATATCTCAACGAGAAAGTATACTCAAGGGTAAGTGTACCAGATGAGATATTTAAGGACATGTATAGTGAATTTGATTTTGATATTTAGTAAATTAGATATAGGATTTAGTGGTCAGGAAAAGATTATACTTTAAGTGAGTAGGGATTATTTTATGGATTGAAGTAACTGGTTGTGGAGTTTAGGGGTTAAATTAATTGGTTTTGAGATTTAGGTCTTAACTTTAAGAATCCAAGCAAATAATTTTAAGTTGGTGAGATAAGAAAACAGTTTAGGGTTCAAATCATTACTTTAGCTAGTAGAGGTATTATTTTTAGGGGTTGAGTTTTTTATGTTGATATTAAAGAAATTAGTTTTAGGGTTTAAGATTTCACTTTAAGATTTAAAAGAAAAGGGGTAAATTAGGGTATGGAGATAAAAAATATTGAGGCAGAGGTAGAAGTTTTAGGAGCAATGATTTATAAAAATAGCATTATACCAAAATGCATTGAAAGTCTAAAAGAGGAGGATTTCTATTTAGATAAGCATAAGAGAATATATAGAGCAATAATTACTCTTTATGGGGAAGGGAAGGATATATCCCTTATAACTTTAATCGAGGAGATCTCAAGAAAAGAGCTTGAAAAGTTTGGTGGAGTGAGCTACTTAACTGAACTTATGGGAACTGGAACAGTTATAAATATTGATTCTTATATAGGAATATTAAAGGACAAAAGCTATAGGAGAAGGCTTATAAAGTGCTTGCATAATGGAATTAGAGAGCTGCAAGATGAAACCTCAAATTTAAGAAATATTACAAGTAAGATAGAGGTAGAGCTTATGGAGAATTATACGAGTAAGAGAAGTATGCTTAATGAAAATCAGCTATTTAGTATAACACTAGATCATATGGAAGAGCGATATGCAAATGGTGGTGGAATAGCAGGAATGAAGACAGGCTTTACAAAGTTTGATAATGCTGTAAATGGTCTTCAAAAGGGGGAGCTTACTATAATTGGTGGTAGACCTTCTATGGGAAAAACAGCAATGGCACTTAGTATTGCAGAAGGGTTAGCTGATAATGGGAATACTGTTGGAATTTTTGAGATGGAGATGAATGAGGAGAGTATTGGAATAAGGAGACTTGCGGCAAAGGCTAATATTAAAGCTGATAAGATTAAAAAGGCTGTTTTAAGCGATGATGAGTTTTTTAAGATAACTGAAGTATTTAATAAGGTATCAAAGAGAGGCAAGATATTTACAGATTGTACAAGTGGGCAAGATATATTAAATATAAGAGCTAAATCAACAGCACTAAAGATGGCAGAAGGTTTAGATGCAATTATAATAGACCACTTAGGACTTATGGATATGGGAAGGACAGATAATAGAACACAAGCTATAGGTGATGTAACTAGAGCACTTAAAATCCTTGCAAAGGAGCTTGATATTAATGTTATACTTCTATGCCAATTATCCAGAGCAGTAGAGCAAAGGTCTTGTAGAAGACCAAGGCTTTCAGATCTTAGAGAAAGTGGAAATATAGAGCAAGATGCAGACCTTGTAATATTTGTTTATAGAGATGCCTATTATGAGAAAAGTAGTGATGAGAAGGATATTATGGAGTGGATTATTTCAAAGCAGAGAAATGGAAGGACAGGAATATTAAAGTTTAGATATTTAGAGAATTATCAAAGAATAGAGAATATAGTGTAGCAAAGCATAGAGTATATAGAAAGTATAGATTAGTAAAGTATGTTATAAAAGGTTGAAGTATAGGGTAGAAAATAGAAAAGACATGAGGATTAAAAAATAATTTCTTTAAGTAAGGAAATATAAGACAAGAGGGGTTAACTTATATAAATTAGTGATATAATGAAATTAAATACAATATATGGATTGTATTTGTTATGGTTTATAAAAGTCTAAGAGAATAATATGAGGAGGAGATTATTTATGATGAAACTTATAAGAGAACTAAGTAATAAGGGAATATTATTTAGAGAAAAAAGAAATAAGGTATTTAGAGACGAAAAGATTATAAAGTTATGGATTATGGGTGAAATGAAATAACAATTATATTTATTATATTTGATCTACTATTTTAAAAAAATTAAAAAATAGTAGATCTTTTTTTAGTTTTTTTAGGCTAGTGCATATATGTAAAGTGAAGGGAGTGATAAGTATGATAACAAAAACAATCGACGAGGTAGTTTTAAAAATTACCTACAACAAAGGTAAGGACGATAAGGGTAAGGACATAATTAAATATCAAAGATTTAAGGATGTAAACTTAAATGCAAAAGATGAGGATCTACATGCAGTTGGGGTAGCTTTATCAGAAGTTGTAAACTATCCAGCAGTATCTGTAGAAAGAGAAGAATCTAGCCTGTTATCAGAATAATTAAAGTTATTTTGATTCTATCCTTAGAATTTAATATAGTTTACTTTTATAGAAATTATGTTAAGTCTTTTAAGGATAGAGGCTAGCTTAAAATTTAAATATTAAAAGATTAGGGGGAGAAGGAATATGATACAAAAGTCATTAGTTATGAGTTTTAAGAATGAATTAGAAAAGAAGGTTAACATTACAGTTAAGGATGTAAAGGAAAGTTTAGATAACACAGCTGTTAATGACCTAATGGATTTAATTATTTCAAAGGGTGTTTTTGAAACATCAGGTGGTGCTCTAGTTCAAAAGTTAGATGCTGAAATAATAACTAAAGAAACTACTGATATAGAAATAGTGTAGTAAATTATAAGTAATAGTATAAAATCTCTTACAGATAAATAAACTTTTTTATAAGCAATATTTCCTAAAAATAAATTTACTCAGGGTGCCTAGAAATAGGCACTCTTTTTATTGTATTTAGAAAATCACTTGCTATGCAAGTGTATTCAGATGAGATTTGGCGATGTATTATGTAAAAAACCTCTATTTGTTAAAATAGAATTAGGTTTGCAGCCAAATTCAATAACAAAAGGAGGCATCCATAATGGACAACAATAGTTTATCACACACAAAATGAAATTGTAAATATCACATAGTTTTTGCATCAAAATACAGTAGAAAGAAAAATCAAAATTGCAAAGATACTAAGACAACTATAAATTAGAGAATAAATTTCAATTTACTAAGTGGGGAAGAATTGATTGGAATAAAATTATTAAAAAGATGAAGCACATAATATTTTAGAGATTAAAGAAAAATTGTTGAATAGTAACATGGAGGTTTATATTATATGGGATGAGGTAAATTTACCTATAATAAAAACTGATTTATTTAGTGTAATAGATGTTATTTATGATGTAACAGAAGTAAGTTTTGATACATGGCTATTATCAATAGATATAAAAGAAGTAGTAGAGTTTTATAATGAATCAGAAATAACATGGTCTATTATAGAGAATTGACCTTAAAAATAATGTTTAAATAAAGGATAGGTTCATACATATACAAGAGAAAAGTTTAAATAATGAGGTGAAATAAATGTTAATTAGGTTATTTGCATATGCAAGTAATAAAGATGAGGCTAAACATATTTTTGAAAGTATAATAATAGATATTGAAAATAATATAGTACATAAGAAATATACGAAAAATGAGCCTTATTGGAAAATGGGTGGTATATATGAAGTTGAGGTGAATATTGAACTCACTAGAGATTTTAATGAACTAAAACGAGATGAATTCCTTAAAAGTATATCAGATAAATGGTTAGCTTTTGGAGAGCCTATAGAAGAAGTTCTTGCATCTAATACTATTAAAGATTGTAGATACATAAAGAGTGGTATAAAAATGATTAATATATTTTATTAAATTCATAAATATTTTGAATTCTTTATCGTACTTTTCCCATTTATAATAAATTTTCTAGGCTAATTGCTTTTAGAGAAAAAAGTTAATATGGTGAGGAGAGAGGTATATGATTTTTAAAATTATACTTATTATAGTTTCAATTATTGCACTAATCATGTGTATTAGAGACTATAGAAAGAAAAAGCTTAGTAAAACAGAAGTTATATTGACTATAATTTTTATAATGGTTTCTTTATTTAATTTACGATAATTTATAGATGCAATGCTCAACATACATATCAAGTATACAATATGAAGTAATTAAGATTTAGAATAGGAGAAAAGATATGCTTAAAAATAGATATGTTATATATCCTAAGAATAACTTAACAAACAAAGAGCAGGTTATAGAATGTTGTAAAGATTACTTTACTAATCTAGGATTTTCTATTGAACTAGTAAATAAAGAAGAGACATTTTACTTATATATTAAAATAGATGGTTCCATATTTAAGATGAAATTAGTTTTACAAGGGGCTGGGCTTGTTCAATATAAAGTCCCAATAAGCTCTAATAATATTCCTATAAATGGAGAGCAAGAATTAATTTTAAGTAAGTTATAAAAATTATTAGAGGTGGGAGTTTTTAATGTGAAGAAAAAAGAATTAATGTATATTATATAGTAATTTATATTAATTCTTAGGAGGATATATTTTATGGAAACAATAAAAGAATTTTATAAATTTAAATAGAATGGATTAAAATTTGTATTTCTCACTTTAGTATTTTCTATTGTTACAGGATGCTTAAGTATTCAATCAAACATGATATTTCCTAAGATTATGTATGGAGGATCAGCAATTCTATTTTTGTGTAGTACTATATATACAATTTTTTATTTTATAAGAGAGTTTATTAATCAAAGAAAATAAGTATATAAAAACAAAAGCAACATAATTAAATTATGTTACTTTTATTTATTACAGGAATGCTAAGACTCATCATTTTTTTATAATCTAGGATTTTAAATTTCATATAACTTTTTATCAATATTAGTTATATTAAAAATAAGTAGTAGATTTTTTATTATTAAAATTTTCTTTTATGAGGCTCCTAAAATTTATCAAATCATATTCATTAATTATGAATTTTTTTGATATTATAAAAGAATTATTACGCTCATAATCCCGAAGTCGATTTAAACTTAGGTTATATTTGAAAAAGCTTTCAGGAATAAGTCCTGTTTTTCTTTTTTCTGTAATTACATATATTTTGAATGTAGAATCAGTTTCAGTTATTTTTGATATAGAGTTCCATTTTACAAACAATGATTTAATATCATTGCTTCTTTCTATTCCATGTCGATTGATAGTATATAAATGCTCTTTATTTAAAAAGGATTTAATAAAAGATGTTTTCAATCTTTTCCTTAAAGTCTTATCAGCTATATAGACCAAAAAGCGAAATACTATCCAAAACCAAATAAAATATATTAAAATATTGAATTTCATAAAGCCAAATCTTATTAGTATAAATCCTATTAAATTTGTAAATAGCGCTATATTTACTTTATTGACCATGGTATCATTATCCCAATATTCATTTATATATTCATCTTTATTTAAAGTACCTCTAAATGTAATACTATTTTCATCAGTCATAACTATAACCCCCTAAATTTTATATAGCTTTTGGTCAATATTAGTTATATTTAAAATAAGTAGTAGATTTTTTATTATTAAAATTTTCTTTTATGAGGCTCCTAAAATTTATCAAATCATGTTCATTAATTATGAATTTTTTTGATATTATAAAAGGATTATTACGCTCATAATTCTGAAGTGAATTTAAACCTGGTTTATATGTAAAAAAGCTTATAGGAATAAGTCCTGTTTTTCTTTTTCCTGGAATTACATATATTTTGAATGCAGAATCAGTTTCAGTTATCTTTGATATAGAGTTCCATTTTACAAACAATGATTTAATGTCATTGCTTCTTTCTATTCCATGTTGATTGATAGTATATAAATACTCTTTATTTAAATTGGATTTAAGAAAAGATTTTTTCATTTTTCCCATTAAAGTCTCTTCAAATATAGAAACACCAATGCGAAACGTTAACCAAAGCCAAATAGTATACATTAAAATATTGAATTGCATAAATCCAAAATCCATTAGTGTAAATGCTATTAAATTTATAAATAACACTAGATTTACTTTATTGACCGTGGTACCATTATCCCAATATTCATTTACATATTCATCATTATTTAAAGTATCTCTAAATTTAATACTATTTTCATCAGTCATAACTATAACCCCCTAATTTTTATTGAATTTTATTATTTATTTAATTTTATCTGTGTAAGGTTATCAATATTTAATTATATTGCTTTTATGTACTAAAGGAGTGCTAAGACTCCTCATTTTTTATATTTTTTATTGTAGACTTAACTTTAAATTCAATTAACAATTCTAATCCTACAACAATTATTATTATTTTTACTATATGAATTTCAGGAAATAATATAGAAAAAATAAGCCCACCAATAAAAGGGAAGAGAACAAATTCAATAAATTTTTTTAATATATTCATTTTAGATAGCTCATTAAATAGACCTAAGTATGTCTTCATATAAGTGCATCCTCCTTTGGAAACTTTTGGCTGCTAATTTAGAAGCTGATCCCCATACACCATCAACTATCATGTCATATAGGGATAATAATAATAATAATTTAGTTTTTGATTTTCCCATAACTCTCAATATATCAATAACTTCTAAAAAGTTGTTGGTATTTCCCTCCCTTTCAATAAATAGTCTAATAATTTTACCACATTTTTACATAAAAAGTAAATAGAATAAAAAAAGATGTTCTTAAAATTGTACTCTACAAAAATACTACAATTTCTAAGTAGTTAATAAAGTCTTTTACTTTTAATATAATAAAATTAGCTTTGATGATAATTCTTTATAATGTATAATAAATTATAATTTGTTATATATTGGGGGATATCTTTGTGAGATCAAATAAAAGGTACATAATTTTCAATATAATTAAATTCTTATGTTTTGCAGGTATTGTTATATTATCCTTTGGATATACAGAAATGTCTTTTAAATATTATTTAGTACCCGCATACATTCGTGAATTATACATAATATTTTCTATAATACTTTCTTTTTTTATTGGTGATTTATTTATAAAAATTCTACAAAAAAAGAAATTATTAGTTTTTATAAGTAATATATTATTGTTGTGTATTGTTATAATATTTAGACTTACACTTATGTTTGTAGGGATGAGCTTATGTATTATTTATATGTATATATCTTTTAAACTTAGTATAAAATATTTTATTGACTTTTTTATAAAGGAAAGTAAATTAGTTTATATTGCATTATCATTATTAAATTTCTTTATTTTAGTTTTTATTTGTGAATTTCTATCAATTGGACCATTAGTATAATATTTTAAATTAAAGTTACTTTACAAAATAAACTATATATAACATTAATAAAAAATATATAGTATAATGAAAAAACACTTAAAAAATAATACCTTAAAGAGGAGAATTACAATGAACAACGGACAAGAAAGATTTTTTAATTTTATAATGGATAGAGTAGAAGAGCAAAATCAAGATAAAGCAAAAAAATTACTTAGCGAAAGTTTTGCAAAGCAAGATGAAGGTACTTTCAATGAAGAATACATGGCTACTTTCATTCCGAAAATGCTAGAATTAATAAATCCAGAATTCATTGAAGAAGTAAAAAATATTATGACTAATCATAAAGCATAGAAACATAAAGTTTACTTGTAGATTTAGATAGACTTTTTAAATTAACCACAATATATGTACTGGGAAATAAATTAACCCAAAGTACATATTGTGGTTAATTTTTTTAGTTATTTATATAGTTTTTATATTTTAAAACAATAAATAAATCTATTATGTATTTGTATTTAAGGATTTACATTTGCAGACATAAGAAAAAATTAAGAAATTTAGCAATATTATCTTAATATTAGAAGTATATACTATATTTGTAAGTGATAAGGTTTTAATTGAATAATAAATGAGGAGGTTAAATTATTATGATGAAAAGTTATATAATATCCATGGCATTAGCATTGATTTTAATAACTATTTTAAATATTTGTTTAAATAAAAGTACTAATAATATTAAAGGGAAAATTAAATGGCAGCATTACTTTTTTGGATATCTTTTTATTCTGTACTTAATGATTGCATTAAAAGATGTAGTAGGTTTTCCTTCAATAAGTGATTTGCAAACATCTTTAAAATTAAATAAATCAATATTTAATCCTATTATAAATTTTATTCCTTTTAGCAATGGAATTGAAATTTCAACTATACTTAATATAATATTTTTTATGCCATTTGGATTTTTATTACCTGTTTTATGGAGAAAATTTAGAGGGTTTTTACCTACATTATGTGCAGGGGTAGTATTTTCACTTATCATTGAAATTGGACAATTATTTACTCATCGTGCCTCTGATATTGATGATTTAATAATGAATGTACTAGGAGCTATTTTAGGATGGATTATTTTTATGGCTATGAGTAAAATTTTTTATAAACTGTCTAATAAGACTGCAGCTGAGCCTTCTTCTACGGATAGTATTATTTTTAAATTAGAACCTTATATATACATTGTAATTGCAATTATAAGTACATTTTTAAGCTGAATTATTAAGTGAAGATAATAGCAAGTATAATTTACGCAAAATAGTATTTTCATAACATATAGAAGTTTATATTGTATATTATGATTCATTAGATCTATTGAAAAGGAGTGAGAATGTGAAAAAGAAGATAATTAATAGTTTATTTATGCTAAGTTTTGTTTTTTATATTTTATTTTTGCTGTGGAATATTCTTTTTAAGTATGTTTCACCTATGGAGTTATTTAGTAGTGGAAGATATTTTTCTAGAAGTATTAATTTGATTCCTTTTAATGATATTATTAACGGATATTATAATAGCCTTGATATTTGGGGTAACGTTATCTTGTTTATTCCTTTAGGAATTTATATTAATATATTTTTGAAAAATTCTAAAATAAGCAAAAATATAGTTAAGATAGCAGGAATATCATTATTGTTTGAAGTGTTTCAATATGTATTTGCAATAGGGGCTAGTGATATAACTGATGTAATTACAAATACCTGTGGTGGAATTATTGGAATAGGTTTGTACTTAGTAATTAAGAAGATATTAAAAGATGATAAAAGAGTTAAAACATTTGTGTCTATTTGTAGTACTTTAGTTATGATACCTGTTGCAGTTATTATTTTAGCACTGTTTATTTATAATTAGTTTATTACTTTAAGAATTATGGTTTATAAAATGTTACTTATAAGGTAAAAGTAGATAATAAATTCTATGTATTAAGGATTAACAGTAATCAAAATGAATATCTAGATTTAAGCAGAGAAAAAGAACAAGATGCAAATATTAAAGAATCAAAATTAGGCGTAGCGCCTATTATTTTTTCTACAAGAAATAAGAAGAATTTTTTTATTACTGAATTTATCGAAGGAAAAAGTATAGAAACAGAAAAAATGCATAGTCCAGACTTAATAAAAAGGTGATGAAATACCAAGTATCTATATACTATTTGGCAGACTTGAAATATAGTCTGCTATTTTTATGTCTTGACAGCATGGTATTTATTTCCTATAGTGTACTTGTACGATAAGTACACTACATTACGGAAGGAGGTACTACGTGGAAATTATAATCAGTAGTAATACAAGTAAGCCAATCTACGAGCAAATAACATCACAAATGAAAGCTATGATTATGAGTGGAGAGTTAAAAACAGGTGATCCAATTCCTTCTATGCGTTCACTTGCTAAAACAATTCATGTTAGTGTAATCACGGTTCAAAAGGCTTATGAAGACTTGACACGAGATGGTTTTATTGAAACCTCCGTTGGAAGAGGAAGCTTTGTAGCTGCTCAGAATAAAGATTTCATACAAGAAGAGCGGCAAAAACAAGTTGAAGAGCATTTAATGATAGCGGCTGATATTGCTCGTACCAATGGTATTAAGTTAGAAAAAATAACAGAACTACTTAAAATATTCTATGAGGAGAATTAATAAATGGATTATGCTTTAAAAGTTGAAAACCTTTGTAAGGTTTATGAAAATACGGATTTCAAATTAGATAATGTGACTTTTAGTATCCCTAAAGGCTCCATTTTGGGGTTTGTGGGGAAAAATGGTGCTGGAAAAAGCACCACAATTAATTCAATTTTAAATATTATTAAAAAGGATAGTGGAACAGTAAAATTTTTTGGTTGCGATATGAGTGATGATATCACTTCTATTAAAGAAGACATTGGTGTTGTATTTGATACAGTTAATTTTCACGAAGATTTAACTGCTAAAAATATAGAAAAGATTTTGTCGGACATCTATAAAAATTGGGATAAAGATTTATTTTTTTCATATCTTGAAAAATTCAAAATTCCGAGTAATAAAAAGATAAAAACATTTTCTCGTGGTATGACTATGAAATTATCAATCAGTATTGCTCTTTCTCATAAAGCTAGATTACTAATTTTAGATGAAGCTACAGCTGGTCTTGACCCAGTTATAAGAGAAGAAATTCTGGATACATTTTTAGATTTTGTGGAAGATGAGAATAACTCTATTTTAATATCATCTCATATATCCAGTGATCTTGAAAAAATTGCTGATTATATTGTGGTTATTGATAATGGTAAAGTTATTTTAATGGAAAGTAAAGATACTTTAATTTATGATTATGGTATTGCCCGTATGAAACGAAATGATTTTGATAAACTTCAAAAATCTGAATATATTTCTTACAGGAAAAGAGGCTTACAGATTGAGGTTTTAATTTCGGATAAAATTAGTTTCTCAAAAAAATATCCAAATGTTACTTTAGATGTAACAAGCATTGATGAAATTTTACCACTTATTACGAAAGGAGAACAAACAAAATGAAAGGTTTAATAAGAAATAATTTCTATTCAGTTGGTAGTTCTTTAAGATGGACAATAGCTTTTTGCATTGTTGTAAATGTTGCGGTTATAATTGGAGCAATGCGATTTCCAAGCAATGACGGCTTTTTATCAATATTGATGATTGGACAAATAGGGGCTTTTGTAGGTTTAACTGGCACTGCACTTCAAAAGGATAACACTTCAAAATGGAGTAAATATGAAAAAACTTTACCAGTAAAAATACGTAATGTTGTAATGGCAAGATACATTTCCTTTTTAATTTTTTCTGTTATAGGAATTTTACTTGCCACATTAACTGTAGTATTATTCTCTGTTATTTCAGCTCAACCAACGAACCTTGAAGGAGTAGGCTATGGATATAGTTTTGGAATTATATTTGCTCTTTTAGTTCCAGCATTTTTATATCCATTAGTATTAAAATTCGGAGCAGATAAATCAGAGATAATGCTATGTATTTCCGTTGCAATTACTCTATGTTTATTTAATGCTGGAAGTAAAATTTTAACACCATACTTGATTGAACTAAACAATCCCAATATGGTTTATAGAATAGCTTGTATTGTTATTAGTGTGGTAATATTTATATCTTCTTATTTTATCTCTCTTGCTATATATAAGCGAAAAGAATTTTAAGTTATTATTATTAGAACACCTTCATATTTATTAAGAAGAAGTGCTAATCTTTGCAGGATGTGGCACTTTTTTTCTTTACTTTTAACTTCTATATCAAGACAAAGAAATTTAATCTTAATTTTAAAATTATTTATTAAAAAATTATGTTTTAGAATTAATCTAATGACATAAATAACTGATATACACTTTATAAAAGTATTAAACATATCCAACACCATTCACTAGCTATGGCGAAATAGTTCACCATTAGCCAAGGAGGAGAAAATGCAAAAACCTCACTTACTACTGATACTGAGAATTGTATCACAAATAAGTGAGGTTTTCTTGCAAAGTGATTACAAGACTAGGATTATAGGGTTTTAAACTATAAAAATACCATATTATAAGTAAGGTATGACTATTGGAAAATTGAAAGGCAACTGTAAATTTGCAAAGCATGTTTTAGATAGATTAGATAAAGGCTTAGTAACATTATAGTTTCTGGTCACTATAGCTTCTAGTCACTAGAAATAAACTAATATACTTTACTATGATAGATTTTTATTCTGCTAGTAAATCGTATTATTAAAATATTATTTTATAGTATTTGATAAGTGATTAAAGACCTAAATATTAATTTTAAATTTAAGTAATGGTAATCAATTTCTTTACCAATGAACAAAAAGAATATCTATTTGCTATAATGGTTTAAACAAATGAACGGAAGGTAGGAAATATATTTATGAAAGATCATATTATTCAAGTAGATAAAAATCTTTGTATTGGTTGTGGGCTTTGCAGTGGTGATTGTCCAGTAAATAATATTATCATTAAAGAAAAAAAAGCAGTAATTAAAAATCAGGATTGTATTAAGTGTGGACATTGCGAAGCTATTTGTCCTAAAGCTGCTATTACTTTAACTGGATTTAGTGAAAAAACAATGGAAATTACAGAAGAATCTACACTAAATCCAAAGGATTTATTAATGGCACTTAAAACTAGAAGGACTATTCGTAAGTTTAAGGATAGAGAAGTTCCTTTGGAAATTATACAGCAAATTATTGAGGCAGGAAGAGTAACTCCAAGTGCTAAAAATGCTCAAAATGTATCATATATTGTTTTAGGTAAAGATAAAGGAAAGTACGAGGAAGTTGCAGTAAAATTTTTCAGAAAAATTCAAGGCTTTGCAAAACTTTGGATGAAAGATGCAAGAGAAGTTACCATTGATGATAATTTCTTTTTTAAGAAAGCACCTGTTGCAATTATGGTAGTAACTAAGGATAAAGTTAGTGGTTCTCTTGCAGCAGGCAATATGGCTTTAATGGCAGAATCTTATGGCTTAGGAGTATTGTATAGTGGATTCTTTACAAGTGTAGCAAACTATTCAAGAAAGTTACGTAGAATTTTAAACTTAAAACATGGGGATAATGTAGTAACAACTTTGGTAATTGGATACCCAAATGTGAAATATAGAAGAACCACTAAAAAAGAGGAAGCTATGGTTAGATATTTATAAAGGTTAGGAGAACAAGTATGGAAAATGAATGTAAAGAACGATTAGAAGAAATAGCATCAAAATTTAAAATCTGCGGCGAAGCTATTCAGGCCATAGGAGATGAAACTAGACAATTAATTTTGCTTACTCTTTTAGAAAGTGATTTTAATGGAATAAGAGTAGGAGAAATTTCAAAGAAAACGCATCTTTCTAGACCTGCTGTATCTCATCATTTGCAAATATTAAAGAGAGCAGAAATTGTAAATGTTCGTAAAGAAGGAACAAAAAATTATTACTATCTTGATTCAAATGAATCTCAATGGAAAAATATAAGAGAACTAATAAACCTTGTATTTGTAGGAATACAGCATATTAGTGAAGATGATAAAAGAAAAGAGGAATAAGCTGTAATTAGTAAGATAGGTGAAAGCTTATCTTCTTTTTTATATAAATATATGATCAAAACTTGAATTTGAAATAATCTTAATTATATTGTATAAGAAAAAGTTTAAGCTTTTTTATGTAGGATACAGGGAAATTTATCATAAGTAAAAATATTAAGGGAATAAGAGTAGTTTTTTATTGATTTGGAGTTAACTCTAAGTGATATAATCAATTTATATATTGATTATAAAGGCAGAATAGAGTTATTAATAAAGTCTACTATATGGTATACACATAGCGATATTTGACAATTAAGGGGGATATAATGAGTAGAGAGTTATTAGAGAAGATACAAACAAGAGAGTTTATTTCACATGAGGAACCAATATTTATTGAAATTAATAAAATTCTTGAAAATACTTTAAAATTAACAAATGAATTAAATTCAGGGTATAAAACACCTGAAGAAATCAGAAATATATTATCAAAAATCACTGGTAGTAAAATTGATAGTTCTATACAAGTATTAACGCCATTTAACACAGATTTTGGAGCTAATATTAGATTAGGCAAAGGAGTATTTATTAATAAGTCCTGTATGTTTGTTGATTTAGGTGGTATTGAATTAGAAGATAATGTTCTTATTGGGCCTGACGTAAAAATATTATCAGTTAATCACCCACTAGATCCTAAAAATAGACGTGGTGTTATTCTAAAGAGCGTAAAAATCAGAAGTAATGCGTGGCTTGGGTCAGGAGTAACGGTTTGCCCAGGAGTAACAATTGGAGAGAATTCTGTTATTGGAGCAGGTTCAGTTGTAACTAAAGATGTACCTAGTAATACTGTATATGCTGGGGTTCCAGCTAAGTTTATTAAAAGTATATAATTAAAATAAAATTTAAATAAGGAATGACTAGAAGGAAGTATGAAGTTAATAGATGCAAAGAAAATTATTAGGGAAGAAAATGGATTCCGTAATATTATATGTGGTACATCAAGGTTAATATATGAAAACAAGACTCTTAGATAAAATTGAATATTGCAAAAATATAATTAATAATGACTGGCTATTGATAGCCAGTCATTATTAATTTAAAGCATATTTAAATAAGAACATATCTAATTAGATAGACTGTTCAAAATCATACCAATAATAATTAGAATCAGACCTAATATTGCAATAGGACTTGGAATTGCCTCTTTTAGAATAAGTACACTTCCTAGAACAGTAAAGATTACTTCGCCAGCTTGAGTAGATTCAATAATAGCTAAATTATATTGGTTATTACTTACTAAATCTGTTGCTTTAAAAAATAATACTGTTGCAATTACTCCAGAGAATATAGATACGATTAATGATTGAATAATTTGTCCAGTGCTTGGTAGTCCAATAGAAGCAATGCCAAAGGTAGATAGTATTAACCAAAAAGGAATGCTACATAATGTCATTCCAAAAACTCTATCAATTGTATTTAACTTATTGTCACATACCTTAATCATCATTCTATTACCTAGAGGATAAGCAAATGCTGCTAGTGTTACAGGAAGTACGGCTAATAAACATTCTGCAAAAGAAATAGATTTTGCTTCTTCAAATTGCATTAAAAATACTCCAAATAGTATTATAGAAGATATAAATAAGAATTTTTTAGAAAGCTTGTATTTTTTTTTAGTAGTTTTATCTTTAAAAAATGGAGCCATTAAAGCACCTGTAATTATTGTTATTTGCCATGTACCAGCTACAAGCCATGAAGCACCATATTGAGATGCAAAGCTTAAAGGGGCATAAAATAATCCAAAACCAACAGTGCTCCAAAGTATCCATGATGAAGGAGCTTTTTTTATTTCTTTTATTACTGTAGTTAGTCTTTTATTAAGTAATGTAATAATAAATAATATAGGAAGCATGAATAAATATCGTAGAGAAGAACTCCAAATCCAACTTCCACCTGAAATATTCATTTGGCTATTAAGTATAAATGTAAATGAAAAAAAGAATGAAGCGACAATACCTAAAGTAAATGCTTTTCTCATTTTTATCCTCCTTATGTCAATATAGTAAATATATAATATAGCTAATTTAGTATGCTATATTATATAATATATGTTATATTATATAAAGACGATAGCATTTTTGCAACTGTTATATAATAAAAAAGTATGTTATAACATACAAAAGCAGATATGGTAAGGAGTAGAAGTATGGAAAATTTAAATTTACTTATAGGAAAAAAGCTTAAAGAAATAAGGAATAGCAGAAATTTAAGTTTAGATGAAGTTAGTAAATTAACTAATGTTAGTAAAGCTATGTTAGGACAAATAGAAAGAGGGCAGTCTAATCCAACAGTATCTACGTTATGGAAAATTGCTACAGGGTTAAAAGTATCATTTTCAATTTTTATAGAAGAGAATCAAGATGAGTTAATGATAGTGAATAAAGATGAGATTATACCAATTATTGAAAGTGATGAAAAGATGAGATTATATCCAATATTCCCCTTTGACGCTAATAAGGGGTTTGAAATATTTACAATAGAGCTAGAGAGCGGGTGTCATCATATTTCAGCGCCACATTCAGATAGTGTAGAAGAGTACATAATCGTAACAGAAGGACAAATAGTAATGAATATAGGTGGAAATGATTATGTATTAGATAAAGGGAAATCAATAAAATTTATAGCTAATAAGTCTCATGAGTATAAAAATATTACAAGTAATAAATCAGTATTTCAAAATATTATTATATATGAAAAATAGAAAAACATAATTAAATTAATATATAAAAAGAGGTCTAGAATATAGACCTCTTTTTAATTATTCTTTATTGTTTATAAAGGAAGCTTTATAGTGAATTCAGCACCAATATCAGTATTATTAGCACTAATTTCTCCATTAATATAAGTAATTGCAGATTTAGCTATAGGTAATCCTAAGCCGAATTTTCCACCCTTACCTTTATAAAATCTAGAAAACATGTTTTTTAAATCGTCTTCATCAAAACCTTTGCCATCATCACTTATTTTTATATTTATATAAGAATCATCTAATTGAGCAGATATGATAACAACTTTATTTGCATATCTTAAACAGTTAGATAACAGATTTAGAATAACTTTAGATAATAAATACTCATCAGTATGTATTAGAATATTTTTAGGGCAATCAATTAAAATTTCTAAATCATCTTTATATGTTAAGCCTACTAATCTATTTGAATAATCTTTAAGGACATCATATAAATTTAAGTATTCTAACTTCAATTCAAAATCATAAGTATCTAATTTTGAAAGTTCTAAAAGACGTTCTACTATTGCATTAAGTCTCTTGCTCTCAGCTATAATAATATCAGTTGGAGTATCTAAATCATCAAATACACCATATTTAATTCCTTCAGCATATCCTTGAATAGACATTAAAGGAGTCCTTAATTCATGTGAAGCATTTTGAAAAGCCGTCTTTTGAGATGAATAATATTTTTCAAGTCTATAAACCATATGGCTTATGTTTTCATTAAGTTCAATGATTTCTTTTATATTATTATCATCTTTTAATGGTTTATAATGTCCATTTGCAATATCTTTTGTAATATTAGAAAGCTCCTTAATAGGTTTTGATAAAGATATAGCCATAAAATGAGAGAGAACTATAGATATTAGGGTCGTTAAAGCTAAAATTATTATCATTGTATAATCAAGTGGCTTAAGAAAAGAATCAATTATATCTTTAGATAGATATATTAATAGATAGTCCTCTTTATAAATATCAGTTTTAATTATTGAAGCATAATAACTATTATTATTTGAGTAAAGTTTTAAAATTTTATTTTTATTACTTTGATTTTTAAAGTCAATTGAAGTAAAAGCTTGATTTAATAAATCATTAGTTAGGTCAGATGTAATATTATCATGTGGGTACAAGACCTTAGAGGAACTATTAAATAATGCTATATGAATACCAGACATTAATTTAGAATCATTAATTTCATTACTCAATATATCAATTAAATCCTTAAATTTTTCTTCAGGAGATATGTCCTTATCAATAACATCTTGATTATATTTACTTTCAATTGTATTTGTTAAATCTAGTAGGTTAGTATTAATATACATTTCAATATCAGGAGATACTGCTAATTTAAAAAGAATGTAAATTATAAATGAGGATAATATTGATACTATTAATAAGAAACTAAGAATCTTGTATCTTATACTTACTGGCTTATTTTTCATAGCTATCATTTTGTATAATTCTAAAACCATATCCTCTCAAAGTTTGAATAGTTATATTAGCATTAAATAATAATAATTTTTTTCTTAGTCTTTTTACAGTATCATCTGTTGCTCTAGTATCTATAGTATCTGAATTAAAGTTCCATATTTTTCTTAAGAGTTCATGTCTACTTATAGCACGATCAGAGTTTTTAATAAGGTAAATTATAAATGACAGTTCTGTAGGTGTTAAATTGATTTCTTCACCATTGATAGTAGCTATACGTTTCCTTTCATCAATTATTAGATTACCAAAAGTTAAATTAGCAGGGCTTGTTTTATCTACTTGATCAAGATCAATTCTTCTAAAAATAGCTTTAATTCTTGCTAATAGCTCTAGTGGTGAGAATGGTTTAGTTATATAGTCATCACAGCCAATATTAATAGCTGTTACTTTATCAATTTCACTACCAAGTGCAGAAACAATAATTATTGGTACAGAGCTTAATTTACGAAGTAAAGAACAAATTGTTATTCCATCAATATCCTGTAACATTACATCCAAAATAACTAAATCAGCAGGAGTTTTATAAAACTCCTGAAGTAAATCTGAACCTATATTAAATGATTTTACTATAAAGCCATCCTTTTCAAGAAATGATTTTATAAGTGCACATATATTTTCTTCATCATCCACTAAATATATCATCTTTTTCAATATATCACCTCTAAATTGCATAAATTTGTTAAACATAATTATAGCATATTATAAAGAGTAAAATCATGAATTAGTCACCTGCTTTATTGATTATTAAAAAGATATGTAAATGCCACAAAGTTGCCACAGTTATTCGTTTGTTTTGCCGTAGCTAGTTAGATAGAATAAAAACAATCTAACAAGAACTTTTAAATATTTAATAAAAGAAATTACAAAGTGGGGGAAATAACAATGGAAAATAAAAAGGGTTTTTATGGCTGGAAAGTTGCCACGGGATCATTCTTTATAATGGCAATGCCTTTTGCAGTAATATTTTTAGCACATTCAATATTTCTTAAGCCAGTTACAGAGGCATTAGGATTCTCAGCAACTCAATTCTCATTAGTGTTTACAATTGTGGCAATAGCAACAGCGTTAACATCACCAGTAATGGGTAAATTATTGAAAAAGTATGATATTAGATATGTTATGGCTATAAGTGGTGGGATAGTATCAATAGCATTTGGTGCATTTGGACTAGCAACTGAATTATGGCAATTTTACATATTGGCTGCAATAGTTGGGGTGTCAGCTACAGGAATTACTCAAATTCCAATTTCTAAGATAATTACTAACTGGTTCCCGTCAAAGAAGAAAGGCGTAGCTACAGGGATAGCTTTTGCAGGAGGGAATGTAGGATCATTTTTAACTATAATAATAATTTCTAATTTAATACCAACTATAGGATATGAAAAATGTTACTTTATCCTAGGTGGAATTATGTTAGTAATAACAGTATTGGTTTCATTATTTGTAATTAAAGGAAAACCAGCAGATAAGGGGCAGCTTCCATATGGTTATGAGGAAAAATTAGCAAAATCAAACTCTAAAAGAGCACCTAAAAAGGAAGCACAAGGATATACATTAAAAGAAGCTATGGGTACAAATATATTTTGGATTTTTATAGCAGCAATAATTTTGCTAGGGGTAGTATTTGCAGGAGTACAAATGCATATTCCAAGCTATATGCAAAGTATAGGTCATAGTGCTAGTTTTGCATCTACAGTAACTTCAATTGTTGCAATTGTAGGTATAGTTTCTAACGTATTAATAGGCGCATTATTAGAGAAAGCTGGATTAAAAAAAGGAATGACTACTGTTGGAATATTCATGGTAATCGCAATAATATGTTTGCTATTAGGTAAAGTTTCAACTCTTGCAATATTATTTGCAGTATTGTTTGGTATGTTTGCAGCTATAGCAGCAATGGGACCATCATATTTAACAAGTGAAATGTTTGGCAGAAAGGACTATGGAACAGTATTAGGTGTAGTTATGATGTTCTTCCAGCTTGGAGGCGCTATAGGCCCTACATTATCAGGATTTATCTTTGATGTTACTGGAGAATACAAAATAACTTGGATGATATTTATCGTATTATTAGTTATAACTTTTGGTACATTCTTAGTAGCAATTAATATTGCAAATAAAAAGAAAGCAGCAAGATAAGTACTACTTATCTTGATTACTTAATAAATTATTGTGAATTTAGGAGGATTTAGATATGAATTTTAGAGAAAAATATGGACAATGGGGAATTGTTTTAGGGGCAACAGAAGGAATTGGTAAAGCTAGTGCTTTTGAATTAGCTAAAAGAGGGATGGATGTTATTTTAGTTGGAAGAAGAAAAGAAGCATTAGAAGAGTTAGCTAAGGCAATACATGAAGAAACAGGAAAAGAAATCAGAGTATTACCACAAGATTTATCTGAATATGATGCTGCAGAAAGATTAATAGAAGCAACTAAAGATTTAGATATGGGAGTCATTGAGTATGTTGCATGTCTACATGCAATGGGACAATATAATAAAGTTGACTACGCTAAATATGAACAAATGTATAGAGTTAATATAAGAACATTCTCAAAATTATTACATCACTATATAGGTGAATTCAAAGAAAGAGATAGAGGTGCATTCATAACAATAGGATCTTTATCAGGATGGACATCATTACCATTCTGTGCAGAATATGCAGCAGAAAAAGCTTATATGATGACAGTAACAGAAGGAGTTGCTTACGAATGTGCAAATACTAATGTTGACGTAATGCTTTTATCAGCGGGTTCAACAATCACACCTACTTGGTTAAAAAATAAACCATCAGATCCTAAGGCGGTTGCAGCAGCAATGTATCCAGAAGATGTTATAAAAGATGGATTTGAACAATTAGGAAAGAAATTTACTTATTTAGCTGGAGAGTTAAATAGAGAAAAAATGAAGGAAAATAATGCAATGGATAGAAATGATTTAATTGCAAAACTAGGAAAAATGTTTGATCATATGGCATAAAACTTATATTTGTAATAGATATATTATTTAAGGAGTGAACATAATGAAAAGATTAGAAGGAAAAGTCGCAATAGTAACATCATCTACTAGAGGAATAGGACGTGCATCTGCAGAAGCATTAGCAAAAGAAGGTGCTTTAGTATATCTAGCAGCACGTTCAGAGGAATTAGCTAATGAAGTTATAGCAGATATAAAAAAGCAAGGTGGAGTAGCTAAGTTTGTTTACTTTAATGCTAGAGAAGAAGAAACTTACACTTCAATGGTAGAAAAAGTTGCTGAAGCTGAAGGCAGGATAGATATATTAGTTAATAACTACGGTGGAACAAATGTTAATTTAGATAAGAACTTAACTGCTGGAGATACAGATGAATTCTTTAGAATATTAAAAGATAACGTTCAAAGTGTATACTTACCAGCAAAAGCTGCTATACCACATATGGAAAAAGTAGGCGGTGGAAGCATAGTTAATATCTCAACTATAGGATCAGTTGTTCCAGATATATCAAGAATAGCTTACTGTGTATCAAAATCCGCTATAAACTCTTTAACTCAAAACATAGCATTACAATATGCAAGAAAGAATATCAGATGTAATGCAGTATTACCTGGTTTAATAGGAACTAGAGCAGCACTCGAAAATATGACTGATGAATTTAGAGACTCATTCTTAGGACATGTTCCTTTAAATAGAGTAGGAAGACCAGAAGATATAGCAAATGCAGTTTTATACTATGCCTCTGATGATTCAGGTTATGTAACAGGAATGATTCATGAAGTTGCAGGAGGTTTTGCATTAGGAACTCCTCAATATTCAGAATACTGTCCAAGATAAATTAAGGCATATATTAAATTTGGCAAGGATAAATTATCTTTGCCAAATATTTCATATCAGAGTTATAAGGATGAAGCTAAGCGGTTATTTTAGTATGGACATGTTACCTAAAAACTGTGCTTATGGATACGAAGAAAATAGTGATGCTACTTTAAAAGCTAATATATTTTCGATCCCAATAGTTGGCGGAGGAGATGGTGGAGTTTTTGTAACAGCCAATTATATAAGTAAGCTATGGGATGGGTTATTAAATTATAAATTATTAAATAAGGATATTACTAATGAATTATTGACCCCACAAGTATATGTTAATTACGACGTATACTATGGTTATGGTATTTATATAGTAAAAAGAGATGATAGTATTTATAAATACTCTATAATTGGTGGAGATCCTGGTGTTAGCTTTGAGTCAACAGTATATCCTAATAAAGAAATTGAGGTAACTATACTAGGAAATAGAAAATTTAGTACCTATGAATTATTAATGGAAATAGAAAATATAAATTAGATAATTAACAAATTTAAGGTTTTCAATATATAACCAAATTTCAATTTGCTGTAAAGATTAAAGGATATAATGTAACTCACTATATCCTTTAATCTTATATTTTTTATTCAATTTCTTTACACTCAAACTTTTCTTTTGCTCTTTCAATGGCAGCATGTAAATTTCCTTTTTTAGATGAATTTAAAGACAGATTAGAATTAATGTTTTTACCAGCATATAGTCCTGAACTTAATTTGATAGAGGGTTTATTGGGATGGTTAAAGTCTTCTGTAATAAACAATGTATTCTTTTTGCCTCCTTACCCAAGGTAAGAGTTGAGGTAAATAATTTCATAGAATAAATAAATAAATAAAGTTCTCACACAAACTATAGACAAGTTATATGTTAAAATGTGGAAACTTTATTGGGATATATATAATATTGGATAAATAACAAAAGAATAGGAGGTACTTAAAGTAAAACATATAATATTAAACTATATATGCAAAATAAAAGAAAAGAGGGTGATTATTGAGATTTTTTATTAAAATATAATATAAAATAATGATGTGAAAAATTACGTTGTTAATGGAGGAAAATTATGAGAAAAAGGTGTGTTAGTATTACTCTAATAGCTATTATGTTAATTACAAGTTGCTTTAATTCTAAACTAGCTATGGCTGAAAATTTATCAAAATATGATTTAAGTAATTCATTGCTAGGACATTATGTATTTGATAACAATAGTATAAATAATATGACAGTTACGAATATTGCTAAAACTGGAGAGGTATATAATGGGAGACTAGGTTCATTAAGTAATGTTAACTCAACTAACATAAGGGTAGATAGGGGGATTTCAGGAGAAGGATTAAAATTTGATGGAACAGAAAGTTATTTTAGAATACCAAAAGTAATAAATGCAAAGGAAAATTATACAATTTCACTATGGATATATAATAATGTAACACAGCCAACTAACTCAACATCAATAAATATTATACAACAAACAGGGGTTGGGAGAACACTTTTATATTTAAAGAATAAAAAGTATGGGAGTTTTGTTTCAGGAAGTGACGTTATATCTGATAACATAGAAGACTATGGAAAATGGCAAAATGTTATTATAACGAGTAAGGTTAACGATGACAAAACTATCACTTTTCAAATATATTCAAATGGAGAATTACTTAAAGAAGAATTAATTAAGGATATAAACTTAATTAATGGAGGTATTACAGATTTACAGTTTGGATGTCATAAAAATCCAGGTACAGGATATTCATTCAAAGGTACGATAGATAGTGTTCGTATTTATAATAAATCAGCGGACAAAAATATGATCAATGCATTATTTGATGAACATAAAAATGTAATTGTTTTCGATGAGTTAAATAATTTAATTAAAGAGGCTACGGAGCTTTTAGAAAATGGAATATTAACAGATGAATACAGTGAGTATACAGATTTATATAATAAAATTGAAGAAGTTAAAAATATTACTATAAATTCATCTTATAATGAGATAATGGGAGCAAAGGCAGAACTACAATTACTAATTGATATATATACAGAAGTGGTGGAAAAATTGCCAGTAAAAATATCAATTGATTATAATAATGTAATTAAAAATATACCGGATTATATGTTTGGAGTAAATCATAGATATCATATGGATGGTTATGGAAGTTATAATCCAGAAACAGAAGATTTATATGATGAATTTAGACAACTATCAGATAGTGCTAAATTTGGATCAGTAAGATATCCAGGAGGAATTGTAGCTAATTTATTTCAATGGAAAAGGTCTATTGGGAATATAGAAAATCGTATTACAACTATTCATGGGAATTGGAATGAACCTACTATTACACCTAACTTTGGTTTAGATGAGGCTGCTAAATATATTATTGACGAAAGTAACAGTGAGATGGTTTATGTATATGGATTTGGTAACGGCTCAGCTTTAGATGCGGCTGACTTAGTTGAATACTTAAACTGTGAAGTTGGACAAAATCCAAATGGTGGTATTGATTGGGCTCAAGTTCGTGCTGATAATGGTCATATTGAACCTTATAATGTTAAAATGTTTGAAATAGGTAATGAGGTTGACGAAGGTCGTGGATATTGGTTACAAAATAGCCCTGATCAATGGTCAGGAAGTGGATTAGATGTTGCAACAATGTATGCAGAAGGTGCAGTTAGAACATTTGAAAAAGAAAAAGTAGCAGAAATAGATAATTGGAACACATCTGTTGATAAATCAAAGGCATCATATTTTAGTGATGGAACAGCAAATCAAAAGAAATATATGCGTTATGCAAATGATGTAACTGATCAAATAGATAAATCAAAAAAAGTTAAAAGTGATAGTGTACATGTATATGTAAATAATGAAGAGTGGACAATTGTAAATGAGATTAAGAAAGCAGGGGCAAATGAAAAAGTAGCTCAAGTTAATTATGAAAATGGAGAAATACTTTTTGGTGATGGAGTAAATGGTGCAATTCCTGTTAAAGATTCAGACATTAGAGTATCATATACTGTTTACAAAGATGGTTTAGCTGATTACTACGAAGAAATGAAAAAAGTTGATCCAGAAATTAAAATATATTCAGGATATTCAAATTCAAATATAGCTCAAGCGATTAATCAATCTGAGAAAGCGAGTAAAGATGGTGGGAAATTTGATGGCATAGCTGTACATCCATACTCTCATACTCAAGGTCAAATACAAGATAATGATCCATTATTTTATGAAAAAATAATGGAAAAAATTGAAACTAGTGTTGTAGGACAGATTAGAAGTAGAGAGGATGCTTTAAAGAGATATTGGCCAGATGGAAGTAAGGAAGTAGCAATATCAGAATATGGAATATTTAATCATCCTAGTGATGTTGTACAATCACAAACACATGCTATATATATTGCATCAAATATTATGGAATTTATGAAGTTTAATACCGCTTATACTAATAAGCATTGTTTAATAGATTTTCCCGGTGGAGATATATTAGGGCCTGGTAAACAAGCCTTAATACAATCTATACAACAAGCAGATGGAAGCTATAGATTTTATGGAACACCTTCTTTAAAGGTATTTAGCATATTAAATGAAATGACAGCTAATAATCTTATAGAAAGTAACATTAAAAACAATAAAAAGTTCTACAATAATGTAGATTCCATTCATTCAATGATAACTAAAGATAAAGATAATATTTATGTTCTTCTTATAAATATGAATAGAGATGAAAACCTTACAGTTGAATTTGATATAGATGGGGAAGTAGTACAAAATAATAAAATAGAAACAATGACACTTTCAGGAGATGATGTTTATGATATTAACTCTTTGGATAATCCGAATAATGTAGATATAGTTAAAGGGGAAGCTATTATAGACCTTGATAAAATTCAATATGAGGTTCCAGCACATTCTGTTGTAGGATTAAAACTAAAATTAAAGAATTAAGGTGAAGTACCAGAAGTTGATAAGGTAGCATTAAAATAATAATATATTTAAGAATTATTTATAATAAAAAGCCTCACTTAAAGATGATACGGATAATAATATCATAAGTAGGTGAGGTTTTTATTTAATGTGGCTTTAATTTAATATAGTGATAATATAGAAGTTAAATATAAAAGCTACTAATATAAGTAGCCTTTTTAAGTAGAAAATATTAAATATTAAATATATTAATCAGCCTAATACTTAACTATATAATTACTTTCATCCACTAAATCAATGTTATCTTTCTTTTGTAAATAATCCATTATGATTTCACTCATATCTAGATTAATTTCCTTTAATACTTCAGAATTCTCATAAGCTGGGTAAACAGAAGTATTACTAGCTCTATAATTACTTAAAACTATAGTATAGTAATCATACATATTAATTGTTTCGTTATTCTTTTTCATAGAAACAACTCTATCTCCAAATTCCTTTGATAAATCTATTTCGTATGTTAGACCACCGTATGTGTCATAGTTATAATTTTGTACCTTTGGAAGAAGGAAGTCCTTACTTATATGTACTTCATTATCTGTAACAACAAAGTATGTAGCACTTTTTTCAATAGCCTCTTTTAATTGAGATCCTTTAATCTTTAGAACCTTTAAAGTATTTGCATAAGGATAATTAATTAGTACATCTTTAATAGTTATATCTTTCTTAAATCCTATTGCACAGTCAAATAATGAAAGAGCAGAGAAGTCGGCATTAGAAATATCAAGCTGAATTTGATGTAATAGATTAATAAAAGGATGTCCTTTTAATCTAGCTAAGAAAATATCATCAATAATTATATCTTTATCTAAATGACCAATTTCAGTATCTAAAAAGTCTTTTAAATCATCTTGAACGCTTGTAAAAATTCTTTCTAAGTTTTCATCTATATTATCATTTAGCAATTTAACATCTACTAATTCATAGCTAAGTTCTTTTGTGTCAGTATCTAATATAATCTTAGTAAAAGTTTGTCCATTATTAAGTGGTTGAGAACAAATAACTCCTTTTACCTTAGTTATAAATGAACGATGTTGATGACCACTTAAAATGATATCAATTGAATTAAATTTTTCTAGTAATTCACTTCCTTGATTTTCTTTAGTTAAGCTTTCAGTTGGAGTCATATGATCATCTAAGCTTCTTTCAAATCCACCATGATAACATACAACAATTAAATCGGATTTTTCTTTTAATTCCTTTTCATATTTTGCATACATATCTACAGGATCTAAAAATTCTATGTTTTTTATATTATTTTCATTTTCCCAATTTGGTATAAATGATGTTGTAAGTCCAATACATCCAATTTTAAATCCATTAAAATCAAATATTTTATATGGTTTTGTATCAAAGGATAGGCCTTTAATATTAGCATTTATAACTTTATCTGAAACTTCAGAATATGAATTAGTTAGGTAGTCTAAGCCGTAATTAAATTCATGGTTTCCTAATACATAAGCATCATAATTTATTTTTTCTAATCCTTGGATTATAGGATTACTTTTAAAATCTTTTCTAGATAAATAATTTGTAAGTACTGACCCTTGAATTAAGTCTCCACAATCAATCTTTAAAGATGCATCATAATTTTTTTCATCTTTAAGAATATAACTTCCTATTTTAAGGATTCCAAGATTTTGATCAGTTACGTAATTAGTTGGATATACAAATCCATGTAGGTCGCTTGTTTGATATATAGCAATTTTCATAAAATTTCTCCTTTAATAAAAAAGGTGACTTAAAAACTACATTTAAGACACCTTTTTATTTATATTATAATTCTTTTATTCCCAAGTTGAACTTAAAGTATTTTTAAATTCTTCTAACTTTTTATTTACATCTGAATTAGTGTCAGATAAGATACCTTCTAATACTGTGTTGATTTCACGGAATGCACTATCAGCACCAGGTACAACAGGCATTATATATAAGTCTTTAGTTGCATCTGATAAGATTTTAGCTGTTAAGCTTCCAGAATTCTTATATTCATCTGATTCAATAGAACTCTTTCTAATTGGCATATATCCAGTTTCTTTAGCCCAAGTTATTTGATTTTCTTTAGTAGTTAAGAATTTTAAGTATTCATATGCTGCAGTTCTTTGTTCAGGTGTTGCATTTTGGAATACGTATAAATCAGTACCTTGTTGGATAGATGTTTTTGCAGGGTATGGAGCAGCACCAACTTCAAATTTATCGCCAACTCCTAATTTAACAAAAGTTTCTCCAGCCATTGAACCAATGTACATACCAACAGTTTCATTTGCAAATGGTCCTGATAGATATTTATCTGTTCCAGCTATTCTAAAGTATCCTTCTTTTATACCCTTTAAGTAATAGTCAGCAGCTTTAACTGAAGTTTCACTAGTTACATCAAAGTTAGGGTCAAATGTTTGTCCTTCATTTTTTAAGAAAGTAGTATAGTAAGTATTTAGTGAATCAAATCCAGCTCCTGGTATACCTTTCTTTTCTTTTATTGTCTTAGAAACATTAACAAATTCTTCGTAAGTTGTTGGTACTTTTAATTTTAATTCATCGAATAATGTTTTGTTGTACCAAATAACTTCTGTTGATTTATTAAAAGGTATTCCATATGTCTTTCCATCTATAGTTGTTGCTTCTCTAAGGCTTGGTAAGATATCATCATAATTATCAAATTTAAGTGTTTCATTATTTATATATTGACCTAAATCAACAACTAGATTATCTTTAACTGCATTTAACATCCAATCAGGATATGCTTGAGTCATTGTTGGTAGATCTTTTGGACTTGAAACAGTTGAAGTTATTTTTTGTTGTAAGTCTGGGTAACTTGATTGGTTTTGTAGTGTTACCTTAATGTTTGAGTTTTCAGATGTAAACTTTTCTGTTAGCTTTTGAAGAGATTTTTCTTGCTCTCCATTCATTGCATGCCAGAATGTTATCTCAACTGGCTCCTTAATTTCTGTTACTATTTCATCATTTCCTTTACCTCCTGTACTAGCACAACCAGTAAGTAATCCTAGCGATAGCATTAAAGGTAATATTTTTTTTAATTTCATAATTCTCTTTCCCCCCACTAAATAGTTTGTTTTTTTTCTGGTAATAATATATCTCCACATTCATTGTAAAGTCTCTCAGGACGATATGAATGAATAGGGACTAACAACTTAGGTTTTATTAAATTTATTATTTCAATTAGGTCGTATGGATGAGCATGACCACTACATGATACTCTAACAAATTCAATATTATGTTCTCCAAACTTTTCTACAAAAGGCACATAGCTTGGATCAAAATCTCCTAATGGAACTGCATTTGAGTGAATATAAATTCCATTAGATTTTAATTTATCAATATGCTTAAGAGCATTTGAATCTAATTGCCAGAAGAATTCTCCTGTGTCATCTAAAAGTGTTTCAAAATCAATCTTATAATTTTTATCTAGCCCATACTCTTTATCATCTAATTGATAGTAATAAGATTGATATCCTGTAGCTTCCTTAAGTACATATGAGTAATACGCATCTAAAACTACTTTTCTAGGATTAGTCTTTATTATATTTAAAATTCTTTCTATGTTAGAAATATAATAATTAAATGTTATTTGTTTTTCAGGATTGTTTTTAACAATTTCATTTATCTTTTCTATTAACTCAGGTTCATTTGATATTTCTCTATCACTTACATCCTCATCAAACTCTTGGAATGAAACACTAACACCTTCTATTAATAGAACATCACATTTTTCACTTTCTTTGCAGAAGTTTAATGTAGCATCTTTTCTATAACCATGAAGTCTAATATCTCCAGTATAAGATATTACTAAATCTGGAGTTTCTATTAATAATCCACTAGCACCATAAGCATCGTGGTCAACTGGCATTACCTTTACTTTAATTTTCCCAACATTTATAACTTCATTTTCAGAAACACCTACGATTTCTCTAGTGTTAGCCCCTTCATTTTTTTCATAAAGAGGGAATAGAAAATCATCATTAATATTTAAAGTATTTAATAATGATTTAGTACCTTCTAAAGTATATAAAGGTATATTAGGATTTAAGTAATTAACAATTTTAGAATGATCTAAATGAACGTGTGATAAAAATACTGCTGTATTTTTAAAGTTATCTTCCTTTGATTCATATCCAACCAAAGGTATTTTAGGATCAAACATATTATTTAAATATGGAACCAAATTCTCATCTAATAATCCTTGAAGATCTTCAGGTTGTACCTCTGCTTTGGGATTATATTCGCTACCAAAATCAAAGAATATATGACTATCCTCATAAGTAATTTCTATAATAGTTCCACCAATAGTTAGGATACCATTGTGGAAAGTAATTCTAGTTTTTTTATCCTTTAATACCACTCTTAACAACTCCTCTAATAATTTGTTTTCTAAAGATTAAATATAAGATTAAAATTGGTACAATGGCTATTGTTGATGCAGCCATTTGTAATTGTACGTTTGTACCACTTTCTGTTGCGAAAGAACTTAATCCATTACTTAAAAGTCTCATCTCTTTACTGTTAGTTACAAGTATTGGCCATAGGAATGAATTCCATCCATTAATAAAGCTAAGTATTCCCATTGTGAATAATGAAGGTTTAGCTAAAGGAATTAAAATTCTCTTTATAAATTCTAAATCGGAGCATCCGTCAACTTTAGCAGCCTTATAGTAGGAGATAGGTATACTTGTAAGATATTCTTTTAAGTAGAATATATAAAATACACTTGCAAGGGATGGAACTATTAATGCTACATAACTATCTAATAAGCCAAGCTTTGCGATTGTTTGATAGTTTGTAAATACTACAACTTCATAAGGTACCATTAATAATGCAATCATACCAAGCATTAATACATTTTTAAATTTGAACTCTAATTTAACTAGAGCAAATGCAGCAAGTATAGATGTTAATATTGTTCCAATTGTTGATAATCCTGCAACTAAAATAGTATTAAAGAAATATCTAACAAAAGGAGCTTGCTTCATTGCTAGTGAAAAGTTTTCCCACTGAAACTTATCTGGGAAAAGTTTTGGTGGAATACTAGTTGCTTCTTGGAAAGTCATAAGACTTGACAAAATCATATATACAAATGGAAATAGCGTAATAAGCGCCATGATAATAATAAATGTTTTTGATAAAACTAAATTAATCTTCTTCATACTTTCACCTATTTAGATAATTTTTTTAATATTCGATTTTGAATTAATGTGAAAATTAAAATTAATATAAATAAAATAACTGCAGCAGCCATACCTTGACCATAACGATTTTCTACATAGAACTTATTAAATACATAGAAAACAGCGGTAGTAGCACTATCTGCAATACCAGCTTTTCCATTGAATATAGAAAATACCTGAGCATATACCTTAAATGCATTAATAAAATTAACCATCAATAGGAATGTAATAATTGGTAGCATTTGTGGAAGAGTTATTCTAAAGAATTGCTCAACCTTTGAGGCGCCAAACATATCTGCAACTTTATAATAATCTTTATTAACATTTCTTAGCCCAGAAAGTAATATAATTATATTAAAAGCAAGTCCAGACCAAATACCAAATATAATGAGAGTAACCATACTCATAGCAGGATTGTCTAAGAAGTTTACTGGATCAACACCTACAATACCTAATAAGTAATTTACAAATCCATAGTCTTTATTTAATAAAAACCTAAACACAATACCAACTGCGATAATGCTAGTTAAATATGGTATAAAAAATATAGTCTCAAATATTTGTTTGTGTTTTATCTTCTCGTAAATTGTAATAGCAATAAACATTGAAATAATAAGCCCTAAGGGCACAACAACGAATGCATAAATTGATGTGTTTGTTATTGCCTTATGAAATTTTGGATCTTGCAATACAAATTCATAATTCTTTACTCCATTAAATGCTAAGTTATTTAAAGTTCCTTTTTGGAAGGACATAATGAAGGTTTTGATTAATGGTAATACATTAAATATTCCTATTATTATCAAAGCAGGCAGAAGGAATAGCCATGCCTGTGGAGAATTCTCAGCTCTGTACTTAAACTTTTTAAATTTAAACTTTCTCATTAGTACACTCTATCTCCATTCTCTTTGAATATGTAAATACCACTATAATCAATATCAAGACTTACTTTATCACCTTCAGAAACTTTATTGCTTATATCTGTAATTAATCTTGCATCTATACCATTAATGTTAAAGTTTAATATGCAATCTTTTCCTATTAATTCAACATAATTAATTTCAGCTTTAAATAAAGGAGAATTACTTATTTTAAAATATTCAGGTCTAATACCAACTATATAATTTTCTTCATTTAATTCTTGTTTAAATCTATTTTTATCTAATAGACTTAAATCAATTGAAAGGTCTTTGCTTTCCAAAACATTTCCTGTTTTCTTCATATCGAATATATTAATAATTGGATTTCCCATAAATTTAGCTACAAATAAATTTGTAGGTTCTAAATATAAATTTTGAGGAATATCGAATTGTTGAACAATACCTTCATTCATAAGTACTATTCTGTCACTTATAGACAAAGCTTCTTCTTGGTCGTGAGTAACGAATATAGTAGTGATTCCAATCTCCTTAACAAGCTTTCTTATTTCTTCTCTTATTCTTAATCTAAGTCTTGCATCTAGATTACTTAAAGGCTCGTCCAATAAAAGAATCTTAGGATTTTGAACTAATGCTCTTGTAATAGCAACTCTTTGTTGTTGACCTCCTGACATTTCACCAGGTTTCTTGTCAGCTAACTCCTCAATACTTGTAATTTTCATATACTTCTTTGCAATTTCCATTGCTTCATTTTTAGTTTTCTTTTTATTTCCAACAGTAAGAGGAAACATAACATTTTCAAGTACAGACATATGAGGATATAAAGCATAGTTTTGGAATACTAATCCTATATTTCTATCCTTAGGATGCTTGTCAATAACTGACTCATTATCAAATCTAATATCTCCGCTAGTAGGATCTAATAATCCAGCAAGTAGATTAAGTATAGTAGTTTTACCACAACCACTAGGTCCTAAAAGGCAGATAAGTTCACCTTCATTAATCTGAAGATCAATACTTTTTAGAGCTTCATAACCATTGTTATAAACCTTTTTTAGTTTTTCGATATGTATCATAGTTCACCTCTATTATTAATATTTGATTTTTCTCAATACACTTTAGTATTTTGTTCATTATTTAGATTATATTGCCACCTTTATAATACAACAATGTGTAAAATTATTAAAGATTTTTTAAACAATTTTATATTTATGTGAATTTTTTTAACATAATTTTAACTAAAACAAAAATTTTCAACAAAAATTTAACTTATTTTTATTAAAATGAGGAAAGTGATATAGTTTTATATCCTTTTTATATGTGTCTTTTTCAAACATTTTATCTTACTCCTAGCTTTTTAGAATATTCTTATGTTACTAATTAATTGCCATTAAAACGATTTCATGATAATATTATTAATAGGTAAATATTAACAAAGCTCTATAAAAAACTGTTTGTTAGGAGGAGAAGATGGGAAAGTTATTAAAGTCTATTGTAGCTATAGCAGCTACATCATTAATTCTTGTAGGATGCACTACTAATGGCACAAAGGATCAAGGGGAAACATCTAATAGTAAGAAGGAAATAAAAAAAATTCTCTGGGAACAAGGAGGAGAATTGGAGGCCCAAAAAGGTTATAGTAAAAATATTGGTACCGCAGGTGTACTTGCAGGTAAATCAAATGGTTTTATTATTGTTGGTGGGGGTGCCAATTTTCCTGACGAGCCAGCTGCAAAAGGTGGAAAAAAGAAAGTATATCCAGATATCTATGTATTAAAAGAAGAGGATGGAAAATTAAATCAGGTAAATCATACAACATTAGACTATGAAATTGGTTACGGAAGTTCAATAACTACTGACGAAGGAGTTTATTATGTTGGTGGAAGTCCAGATGAAAAAGAAGGAGATAATGTCACACTTATTACAGCTGATGATAAGGGTAATATAACTACAAAACACATAGGGGATTTACCGTTCACTTTTAGTGATAGTATTGCAGTAAAAAAGGATAAGAATATATATGTTGGACTTGGAAAGCAAAATGGAAAGCCAAGCAATAAATTCTTTAAATTCGATACTGAAAATGGCCAAACAGAGGAATTAGAATCTATTCCCGGAGAAGCTACTAGAAATCAAGCTGTAGCTCAAATTTTAGGAGATAATATATATGTATTTAGTGGTGGAGATAAGGTTGCTTATACAGATGGATACAAGTATGATGTAAAAAATAATTCATGGAGTAAGGTATCTGATGTTAAAATCGGAGATGAAGATATTTCTCTTTTAGGAGCAAATTCAGTTAAATTAAATGAAGATGAAATGCTTGTAATAGGTGGTTTCAATAAAAAGATATATGACAATGCTGTAGAGAAGTTAGGATCATCAAAGGATAAAGAATTAGATGATTTTAAACAGTCTTATTTTGGAGCAGATCCTCAAGAGTTTAATTGGAACAAAAAAATGTTAATTTATAATGCTGCTACTGATAAATGGACATCCATAGGAGAAGTACCATTTAATGCACCTTGTGGAGAGGGATTAGTTCTTGATAAAGACCATATATATTCAATAAATGGAGAAATCAAGCCTGGTACTAGAACAGACAAAATTTATTCTGGAACTTTAATTTATAAATAATATAATATTAAAATAACTTGGATATGTAAGAATTTTAGTTAATATTACTGAGAATTAATAAATATTGAATATTAAATAGATAATTATATAGAAACCGTATTGAAACATAGAGGTATTATTGCTGAAGTTTTAATATGGTTTTTTATATAAGAATATTGTAAGTTTAATAATAAAAGAAATAAACAAAAAAATAGTCTTAGATATTGATAAAACATATCTAAGACTATTTCTTATAACTTAGGCTTATTTATTTTAATAGATTTAATATTTCATCTTCTGGAAGTGAAGAATCACAACGAACTTCTATTTCTCCCTTTTTACCAACAATAAATCCTGGGACAGTTGCAATATTATATTGATCTCTAAATGAATTAAGTCCATCATCTGAAGAATTTTGACTATCTACATAATAAATAGTTGTATTAATTTCATTAGCTAATCCACTTAATTTTTTAGCAAACTTACGGCAAAATGGACATGTTCCTCTACCAATATAAACAACAGTTAAATCTTTAGTAGATAATAACTTATCTGCTTCTGTAGAAAGTACTTTTTCAAATAGTTTTACATCTTCTATATATGTGTCTTTTTCAAACATTTTATCTTCCTCCTAATTTTTCAAAATATTATACTAAAGCTATATTAAACTTATTATAGACCTGATATAAGAGAAATAGAACAGAATAATGAAATTGTTTATAATTTATTATTGTACTTCTTTTTTATTAATATTATAAAATAATTTTTTAAAAAGTTATTTAGAAAATTTAACGGAGCACTTAAACTTTCTAATGATGAAGTGTGTGATATTCATGAAACAATTAAAAATACAATAATATAGAGACAAGCTTAATAAAAGAGAAATATTAAAAATAGCCTTAGCACACTCAATAAGTAGCTAAGGCTATTTTTATTTTTTGTGATATTTTCTATATAGTGAAGGAGTTATACTTTCATGCTTTTTAAAGATTTTTATGAAATATCCAGATTCATTAAAACCAAGATTATCACTGACTTCTGAAATAGTTAAATCTGTTGATATGAGTAACTGCTTCGCCCATTCTATTTTTAGAAATGATAAGTAT
Organism: Clostridium sardiniense; assembly: GCF_019753795.1. Lineage (NCBI taxonomy): Bacteria > Bacillati > Bacillota > Clostridia > Eubacteriales > Clostridiaceae > Clostridium > Clostridium sardiniense. The sequence continues at coordinate 325,802 of NZ_JAIKTU010000001.1, forward strand.
GAAGAGTAATTTTGCCCCACGTCCTTGGCAAATATTCTACTAAAATGACTAGGGCTTATATGACATAAATCAGAAGCTTTTTTAAGTGATACGTTTTCATTCTTATGAGAATAAATATATTCAATAGCTGGTTTTAAGATTGAATTATGTACTATATCTTTTTCATAAGATAAATCTTTTATATGGGAGTTTGTAATAGCATTAGAAAGCTCATCTTTTATATTTTTTATATTATTTACTTTATAACTAGATAAATCTAATTGATTATCAGAGGAGTTTTTATGTATAACTTCTTTTTCATAGAGTTCAAGAATAAGACTCTTATCTAGTGATTCTTCAACTATATAATTACATAATTGAAACAGCATTTCAGCAGTGTTTTTAACTTCTTCATAAGATAAACTTGGTATATTAGAATATAAATCATCTAATTGATCCATGTTATCATTTACAAAAGACTTTGAAGGTATAGTTAAAATATGCTCTAATGAATCTTCATCTTCTTTTTTATTTAATCTAACTTGGCCTGCCATTATGGCACCAATATATTTATCATCTACAATAATAGGAATTGCTATATCAACGATATTATAATGACAAAGATAAATATAAGGCTTATTTTCTCTAACTGCTTCAAGTCCACCCCTAGAATCACATTTTTGACAGTAAGATGATAACTTTGGATCTTTTCTAACAGCTTCACAAAATTGACTGCAAGAGCTGTGCTTAGATACCGGGATACCTTTATAATCAACTGTTATCATGGCCATTTTTGTAACTAGGGAAAGGGAATCTTGGAGTTTTTGCCATTTATCTAAATCAATAATTTTATTTAAATTTAGGTGTCTACTTTTCAATGAAATCTCCTTTCTTATTCTATTAATAATATAAAATTAATTTTATCACATAAATAATAAAAACTCTATTTTAGTGCCTATAACTTTGTACAAGAAAATAATGCCAATATCATAAAAGTATAATTATTTTAAATTGTAGCAAAATATTACGATTACAAATTGCAATATTTCATCATTATACTCCAATGAAAATAAATAATAGAGGGATTATAATGAACTTACGAAAACATTATCATAACAGGATAGTTAAGATTAAAGGAGGACTTTTTATGAGAAAAGCATTTATTTGCCCAACTAAATATGTTCAAGGAGAAGATGAACTATTAAATCTTGGGTACTTCGTGAAAACGTTTGGGGAATCAGCACTTTTAATTGCTCACAAAGATGATATAGAACGTGTAAGAGTTAAATTAGATAAAACAGCAGAGAAATTTGGTATTAAGTTTATAGAAAGTAACTTTAAAGGAGAATGCTCTAGAACTGAAGTTGCGAGATTACAACAATTAGCAAAAGAAAATTCTTGTGCTTGTACAATAGGTCTTGGTGGTGGAAAAGCTATAGATACTGCAAAGTGTGTTGCAGAGGGAGATGCATTAATAATAGTTCCAACTATAGCAGCTACAGATGCTCCTACTAGTCACTCAGCAGTATTATATACAGAAGATGGAGCATTTGATGATTATGCATATTTCAAACAAAGTCCAAGTGTAGTACTTGTAGATACTACAGTAATTGCAAATGCACCAACAAGATTTTTAGTTTCAGGTATGGGAGATGCTTTATCAACATATTTTGAAGCAAGAGCTACATCAGAATCTTATTCAAATGTAAATGCAGGATTACCTTGTGGAGTTAGAGAAGGAGACTGTGGACGTGCGAGAGGAACTAATGCAGCATTAGTACTTGCAAAACTATGTTATGAAACATTACTTAATGATGGTAAGAAAGCAAAGGAAGCTTGTGACTGTAACTTAGTAACTAAAGCATTAGAAAATATAATTGAAACTAATATACTTTTATCAGGTTTAGGATTTGAAAGTGGTGGATTAGCAGCAGCACATGCTATTCATGACGGATTAACTATATTAGAAGGAACACATAAGTACTTCCATGGTGAAAAAGTTGCTTTTGGAACTATTGCACAATTAGTTCTTGAAAATGCACCAACTGAAGAAATAAATGAAGTACTAGATTTTTGTTTAGAAGTAGGATTACCAGTATGTCTTTCAGATATAGGTGTTGATGAAATTTCAAATGAAGAGTTAATGGAAGTAGCTATAAAGTCTTGTATTCCAGAGGAATCAGTTCATTCAATGCCATTTGATATAGCAGTAGAAGAAGTAGCAGCAGCAATAGTAGTAGCCGACAAGATTGGTAAAGAATATAAAATTAATAGAGGTAGATAAAACATGAAAAAGATAATAAATACACCAGAAAATGTAGTAAGAGAATTATGTAATGGAATGGTTATGGCTCATCCTGAGCTAGAATTTATAAGTAAATATAAAATAGTTAAAAAGAGAGAAATTAATAAAGATAAAGTAACGCTTATAAGTGGTGGTGGAAGTGGACATGAGCCAGCACATGCAGGATTTGTTGGAGAAGGTATGTTAGACGTTGCTGTTTGTGGAGATGTATTTGCATCACCATCACAAATTCAAATATATCAAGGAATAAAAGAATCTGCTAGCAATAAAGGAACTTTACTTATAATCAAAAATTATAGTGGAGATATGATGAACTTTAAGAATGCAGCATATCTAGCAAGTGAAGATGGCATAAATGTAGATTATATAAAAGTAGAAGATGATATTGCAGTTGAAGACAGTCTTTATACAGTAGGTCGTAGAGGTGTTGCAGGAACTGTATTAGTACATAAAATAGTTGGAGCAGCAGCAGAACTTGGAGAGAGTCTGCAAAATGTAAAAGAGATTGGACAAAAGGCAGCTGATAACGTACGTAGCATAGGTTTTGCATTTACTTCATGCACAGTTCCGGCTAAGGGAACACCAACATTTGAAATTGGTGATGATGAAATGGAATATGGTGTAGGAATCCATGGTGAGCCAGGAATTCGTCGTGAAAAAGTTATATCAGCAGATGAATTAGCTGAAAGAATGGTAAATCAAGTTTTAAATGATTTAGGAATAAGTGAAGGTAGTAATGAAGAGATTGCTCTTTTAGTAAATGGATTTGGAGCAACACCAACACAAGAATTATATTTACTTAATAACTCAGTTACTAGGGAACTTGCAAAGAGAAATATTAAGATATATAAGACTTTTGTAGGTAACTATATGACAAGTATAGATATGGCTGGAGCGTCTATATCTATAATGAAATTAGATAATCAATTAAAGGAATTACTAACTAAGCCTTGTGATACTCCTGCATTTAAAGTATCTAAGCATATAGAATCAAGAGAATATACAGATGTAGAGATTGAAGATTTAAATGATGAAGAAGTATCATTTAAAGTAGAAACAGATGAAGCATATTCTGTTATAAAAGATAATAAGATTACATTAAATAACATGATATATATTGTAGATAAAATGAGTGAATGCATTATATCTAATGAAGTTCCATTCTGTGAATTAGATGCCCATGCTGGAGATGGAGATTTTGGTATGAGTGTTGCTAAAGGATTTAGACAATTAAAGAGAGAATGGAAAGATATCATGAGTGATAAAAATATGAATATAGGTTCATTCTTAGATGCATGTTCTATGATCATAATGGAGAACTGTGGAGGAGCATCAGGCCCAATTTGGGGATCTGCTTTTAGAGCTGCTGGTAAAAACGTTGGAGATTTATCAGAGTTATCAGTTAAGGATTTTGCTAGTATGCTACAAAGTACAGTAAAAGGTATCCAAGACACAGGAAAGAGATCTTTTGGAAGAGGAGCAGTAGTAGGAGATAAGACTTTAATAGATGCACTTGTGCCTTGTGCAGACTCTTGGTCAGAAAGTTCAGATAAAGAACAAGGAGTTATAGAAGCTTTTGAAAATGCTGCTAAAGCGGCTGTAGAAGGAGCTAAAAATACAGAAGAAATAGTAGCTCGTATGGGAAGAGCAGGAACTGTAGGAGAAAGAAGTATTGGATATCCAGATGCAGGTGCCTATGCTTTAGGTGTTATCTTTACTGAAATTTCAAAAGAATTAAAATAAATATAAAAATCCACTTCAATATTAATATAATAGGTTTTAAAAAGGTCAGCAAATTTATTTCTGACCTTTCTTTATATAATAATATTTTTTACTACAAAATGCCTATTCTATAATTTGTTTATCAATTAATATCTGTGACTATGTTCAGCAGCTTCGGCATCTGCCTTAGTTGTATGAACTGTATCACGTGGATGCTCAGGCGGAGCATAGATAGAGTATAATTTAAGCGGTGTATTTCCAGTATTAATTACATTGTGCCATGTACCAGCAGGCACCATGATAGCATAGTCATCATAAACTTTTCTTTGGAAGTTTAAATTGTTTTTAGTAGGCCCCATTTTAACAAGTCCTTGACCTTTTTCAATACGCAAAAATTGATCAGTTGTTGGATGGACTTCTAAGCCTATGTCATCTCCAACATTGATACTCATTACGGTAACTTGTAAATGACGTCCTGTCCATAAAGCAGTACGGAAAGTATTATTTTCCTTAGTAACTTCATTAATATTAACTACAAATGGCTCTGGTCCATAATCCTTCAATTTATGAAACTGTCTCTGACTTTCAGTGCCTAATTTATATATTGGTGCGCTACCAAAGAAAGTGTATTGATAGAGGTTATACATTTCTATATTATCCTCTAGAGGATATTTATGCATATTTATCACTCCTTTTATAAACTTATAACATTATATGATATGTTTTTAGACAAAGTGCTTCCTTTATAAGTAAGGGATATGGACTTTGACAAAGTAAAATTATAAGGAAAGGTTAATAAAGAAGTATTAAACTTTGGTTATAGCTTTGAGAAAAAGAATAATAGAAGAGTAAAGTTATAAGAATATAATAAAGTCGAGGCTAATCTATAAAAATATAGAAGAGCACTCGACTTTAAATCTTATAAATATAAAGTAATTTTAACTTAAGTGTACTTTATAGCTTTTTTTGTTACCTTCTACAAAACAATTCATATCATAAACTTCATCTTCATTAGGTTCTTTATTAAATTCTTTTTTAAATTCATTTATACAATCTTCAATAGAAGTTTTATCAGAAACGAGTTTACTTATAGATTTCATATGATTTACATATTCATCAAAGCTTTCTTTAGTATATATTCCATGGTGAGAAGGAACATAATAATCAGCCTCATAACATTGAAGCTCTATTAAAAGTGGTATAAATTTATCATTTGAATAGCTCCATTCACCGTTGTACATATCTAGGTAAAGGGAATCTCCAATAAAGGCAGTAGTTTTATCATTTTCTTCAATTAAAACTATTGAATTATCATTTGAATGATCACTTGATATATGCTCAACAAATACTTTAACTCCACCTAAGTCTATTTTTAAGAGTTCATCATAAATAATATCTCCTGTAGGAATTGAAATTTTTCTATTATTATCTGGATGTTCTATTTTTATATGCTCTAGGCAGAATTCTATTTCTTCTCCACTTTTTACTCTTTCTTCAATAGCACTGTTTGTCCACTCTAAATCTCTAAGCTTATCCAACTTTTCATTAGTAATACCATTTACTATATTTATTAAATTCATATAATTTGCACCAACTATATGATCCCAGTGCCAATGAGTTATAACTAGGTACTTAAGCGGTGAGTGATTTAGCTTATTAACTTCATTTAAAAATTCCTCAGCATGACTTTTAGAATTTCCCCCATCAATAATTAAACTATATTTATCACCAATTACAACCCCAAGTGCTGGTCTATCTCCAGACTCTCTATTTTTCATATAATATACTCTATCAGTAAGTTTCTTTAACATAATCTCATCCCTTCTTTTCATTTGATTTAACTAATTATAACATCTATATATATGCATTCTCAATTTATGAATTTCTTAAAAATTAGTATTTGTTTGTTAAATGTTATTTAATAGTATGTTCATTGTAATTACTCGAAAAAAGTATTATCATGAAAAAGTAGTTAGGATGCTAACTAATTTAATCCTAGGAGGCTACGATGAAAGGCGCACATGAATTTAGGATATGTCTTTATTTAAAAGAAATCAATTCCACAATAAATAATAAGATAAATAATAGAGTTAAAGAAAGAGGGCTTACTCAAAGTCAAATTACAGTAATAAAGTTTATTGCGCATTTTAAAAAATTAACAATCACAGAACTTAGTGATTATATGTCAATTAAAAAATCTACTTGTTCAGGAATTGTTGATAGATTAGAAAAGATGGAAGTTTTAGAGAGAGTTAAAGATGAAACTGATAAGAGAATAACTTACATAATGTTTTCTAAAAAAGGACAGGTCTTATCAAATGAAATAAAAGAAGATATAAATGGATGTTTTAAAGAGATATTTAATAGTATTTCTGAAGAAGATCTAATACTTATAGAAAATAATTTAGGAAAGTTAAGTAATTTAATACAAAAAAATTAAAATAAAAAAGGAGAGATTTATATGCCAAAATTATTAATTCCAGCAATTATATTTATAACATGTGCTTTAATTTTCTATACAGTAGGTGTATGGGGAGAGCATAGAGCAAAGGTACTAAGAAAGAAACACGTTATTATTTTCTGGTGTGGTTTAGTTTGTGACACATTAGGAACATACACAATGAGCAAAATTGCAGAAGCAGGTACTGATAAAGCAATAACAGCTACACAGCTTTTAATTCATCAATCAACAGGTATGCTTGCAATATTATTAATGCTATGTCATGCTGTATGGGCAACTTGGGTATTAAATAGAGGAAGCGAAAAAGCTAAAGAAGCATTCCATAAATTCAGTATGGTAGTATGGTTTATATGGTTAATACCATACTTCGTAGGAATGTATATAGGAATGGCAGGCTAAAATATTATATGAAAATAAAGGTGCTATGAATTTAGCACCTTTTTTTAATATTAGGAGTATCAAAAGTTTTAACTATAATATACATTAATGTAGACTTATATTTAAGATTAATATTTTGATTTTAAGGCAATTTTAATAGTAAAATATAATTTAATTAATATAGAGGGAGTGGTATTTATGGAAAAGAAACAATATATTTGTTCAAAGTGTGGAAATGATCATTATGAATCAGATCAATTTCAAGCAACTGGAGGGAACTTTGCAAAAATATTTGATGTTCAAAATAAGAAGTTTATTACAATAAGCTGTACAAGATGTGGATATACGGAATTATATAAAGCAAAAACTAGTGATGGATGGAATGTACTAGATTTCTTAATAGGTTAATAATGAAAAGTGTTGTAATAATTTCAATAATATGTTATTATTAGTAAGTAGCAAAAATGCTAACAAAAAATAAGTTTCATTTAGGTAAATAGTTTCTCATAAATTAGAGATTATTATATCAATTTAGAATCTTTAATTTCAGGAGGAATATTTATGACAGATAAGACAATAACATGCAGAGATTGCGGAAGCGAATTCATATTTTCAGTAGGAGAACAAGAATTCTATAAAGAAAAAGGATTCGAAAATGAGCCAACAAGATGTGTATCTTGTAGAAGAGCTAAGAAAGAACAAAATAGAAGATAATTTTAGATTGTTATAGGTTGTAGTGTAAACTACAACCTTTTTTAATGTTTTATTATAATAGAGATGAAAGATATTAGTTAAAAACCTCACTTTCTACTGATACGGAGAATCACACCATAAGTAAGCCCCAAAATATTCGATTTGTCTAAGGCGAATTTACTTAGCGAGTGAGTGCAAGCAGAATTTCATATAAATGAGGTTTTTATAAATTTAATAATGTGAATTTTCATTGAGATAACATAATATCTTCACAACAGCTTACCTTAAATGTTAAAATAGTAGCCATAGAAGAAGTTTAAGTAAGGATGTGTTGAAAGAGTTATGCAAAAATATAATCAGGATAATCCAAAGCTTATTAATTCTATGGTATGTACTATAGATATATTAGGATTTTCACAAATGATAGTAGACTCTTGTAGTGAGGGGAATGGAAACAGGCTACTTAATGAGATTAACGTTCTTATAAATAAGAACAAACAATGTATAATCCCAAATAAGTATAGTCAAGGGAAGATAAAGATATATACTGATAATATGATTGTTGGATACCCTATAAAAGATGATGGTGAGGAAGAATTAGATGAAATATTGGATAATGTATCAGAATATCAATTTAACTTAGCATTAGAAGGGCTTTTTGTTAGAGGGGGCGTAAGTGTAGGTGAATTTTACATAAATGAAGAGATTGTTTTTGGGCCAGCTCTATTGGATGCTCACAATACTGAAAGTAATCTAGCTTGCTACCCAAGAATTATATTAGACCATAAGACAGTGAGTAGATTACAAAAGTATATAGACAATTATGATGTTGCGCCACAACACAAGAAAATACTTATCGATAGTGATGGGCAGTGGTTTTTAAATTATTTAAATACTGTATTTAAATATTACACAGAATGTAACAACGAATATGAGTTTGAAAGAGTACAAATAGAGTTGCTTCTTAGACATAAAGCTAAAGTTGAAGAAATGTTAGAGTTAAATAAAAAAAATATAAGAGTATGGGACAAGTATGTGTGGATAGCTAATTATCATAATTATTTCTGTGATTTAAATTTTCCAAATGAAAAACAGTTAAAAATATCAAGAAAGAGTTTACTTTCATGGCCTAGAGAATTTTCAAAAAATGATTTTTAATATCATAGATTATACATTATGAATTGCAATAAAACTTATTTATAGTAAATATTTTAATTAAAGTATTGCAATGATATGAATAATATGTTAATATAAGTAAGTAGCAAAGTTGCTAACAAAAAAAGTTTCATTTAGGTAAATAGTTTCTCGTAAATTAGAGATTATTATATCAATTTAGGATCTTTAATTTCAGGAGGAATATTTATGACAGATAAGACAATAACATGCAGAGATTGCGGAAGCGAATTCATATTTTCAGTAGGAGAACAAGAATTCTATAAAGAAAAAGGATTCGAAAATGAGCCAACAAGATGTGTATCTTGTAGAAGAGCTAAGAAAGAACAAAATAGAAGATAATTTTAGATTGTTATAGGTTGTAGTGTAAACTACAACCTTTTTTAATGTTTTATTATAATGAAATGAATTATAATAAAACATTAAAAAACTCCTTTATGTCTGATACGGAGAAGTATATCTGTGAAGAACCAAAATTAAAAGAAATTTGTAAAATATTAAATTAAAGTCAATTATATAATAGGACAAAAGAAAGCTTAAAAAGTCGGGATGCCAATCTTTTATGATGATAAGATTAGATTAACGAATTGTAAGGGGGTAAAATTATGGAATGGATTGAAAGTATTAGAGAAGCTATTTCATATATTGAAGAGAATATTACCAAGGATTTATCCATGAAAGAAATTGCAGATAGGGTAAATATTTCTCCTTTTTATTTTCAAAAAGGATTTGGAATGTTATGTGGCTATTCTCTAAGCGAGTACATTAAGAGAAGAAGACTTGCACTTGCCGGCAGTGAAGTTTTATCTACTAATGGGAAAATAATAGATATTGCAATGAAGTATGGGTATGATTCTCCAGACAGCTTTACTAAAGCTTTTACAAGATTTCATGGGGTTACACCATCTGCGGTTCGTAAAGAGGGGGCAATGATAAAGTCCTTTGTTGCCCTTAAAATCAAATTTTCATTGGAAGGTGGATATATTATGGATTATAAAATACTTGAGAAGGATGCATTTAAGGTTATAGGAGCATCTAAGAAATTTAAATATGATTCAGCGTTTATGGAGGTACCTTCATTCTGGAATGAGCATATTTCACAAGGAAAGTTAAAGGATATATGCGGAATGTATGGTATTAACATTGATGAGGAAATGGGTGGTAATGAATTTGAGTACCTTATTGCAGAGGATTATTCTAAAGAGAAAGAAAGTATGGAAGGATATATAGTTAAAACAATTCCTAAGTTTACTTGGGCTGTTTTCCCTTGTTATGGACCAAGCCCAGCAGCAATTCAAGAAACTAATAAGAAAATATTCTCAGAATGGTTACCAAACTGTAGAGATTATGAGATTGCTGCAGGTTATAATATAGAAATGTATAATGATCCAAGTGAGTATGAAAAGGGAATTTTAGATAAAAATTACTATAGCGAAGTTTGGATTCCAGTAAAGAAAAAATAGGGATTAATTAAGATATTAGTATATTGAAGCTCTTTTTAAGATAGGAAGAAAAGGATGGAGGCAATATTTCAATATCATTTAGTTAACAAAATGATATTGAGCTAGTCTAAAAAGTAATATATATAAATATGAGGGTACTGAAAAAGTTTAAGTTTTTAGTGCCCTTGTTTTTAAGTAGTTTTTTAAACAAACTACTATTTTATAAAAATATATAATTAAAGTTTGATATTGAAATATAATTAACATAGCATTCGCTACTATTGGAGTGGATGATTTTTTTATATAAAAAGAGTTCATTTTATACTGGTATATCTTAGTCTAATAAAAAGTATTAATGAATAAAATTATTCCACTTGCTTAAAATATAACTATATTTTAGATGAGGAGAGTAAATTTGAATGTATACTAGTATATTAATTAGTACGATAATTAAAAGTATTTTAATATATATTTTAGCACTAATTCTCAGCAAATTAATTGGTATTAAAATCATTTCTCAAATAAATTTTTTTGATTTTATAGTGGGTATATCCATAGGCTCAATGATTGCTAAAATTATAATTGATAAGGATCATGTAGTATTTTCAGGACTTGTAGCATTAATAATGTTTACATTATTAACTATAGCAACTAGTTATTTAAATTTAAAAAGTTATACAGCTAGGAGCATAATAAATGCTAAGACATTAATATTAGTAGAAAATGGACGTATTATTGATAAAAATATTAAGAAGCTTAGAATCACAATAAATGAACTTATGATGAAGCTTCGAGAAAAAGATGTTTTTAGTTTAGAAGATGTACAATTTGCAATAATGGAGAGTAATGGTAAATTATCAGTTTTAATAAAAGCTGATAAAAAGCCAGTAACTCCATATGATATGGATTTAAAGGTAAAGGGACTTTCTTTGCTAAGTGATATTATAATTGATGGGAAAGTAAGAGATAAAAATCTTAAAATAGCCGGTATAGATAAAAAGTGGTTACAATCTGAACTTAAAAAGAAAAAGATAAATAATATTGAAGATGTTTTTTATGCAGGTGTAGATAAAAATAAAAAACTTATTATTTCAGAGAAGTATCCGGATGATTTTAATCCAGAAGATAAGTTTGGTATAGAATAAACGTTAAATAAATAAAATAAACTTATATGGATGAAAAATAAATTTTATTGCTGTCTATACGGTTACTTTAATAATTTTACTACTTGGAATATTTACGGGGACAGTACCATAAGTAAGATTCTAAATATTTGATTTGGATAAGGAGAATTTACTAAGTCAGCGAATGCTAGAAGATTCTCATATAAGTAAATTTGGTTTTTTATTAAGGTTGAATGAAGGTATAGTGGTAAGGTAAATCCCATATATATAATTAAACCCTCGACTAGCTAGTCGAGGGTTTAATTATTGTTAATGTTGAAATGACAATATTTATATCAATATAACAAAAATATAGCACAGTTAAATGGGAGCGTTAGTCTTAGTCATTAATTTTACTTGGCTAAGACTATTTTTATGAGTGAAAATATCGTATCATAAGTAATAAGAAAAAATGATTATAATATACAATATTTACAATAAATGTTATAGTGAATAATAGATAGTTGGACGTTAATATATATTATAAATATAAAATAAATAGGAATTTGATATAGCGGAAATATTCTTAAAAGTTAAATCCAATTTATAAAATAAAAAATATTATGTTTTAAAACTAATCTAATTATATAAAGAACAACAAGGCTCTTTATAATTAATTTATATGAAAAAGCCTGTAAAATAGGCATGTAAAAGTATTTTTACATAGAAAAAATCCCATGTAAAAGAGTTTTGATAGACGAATATTCTCAACTATGACAAGATGTTAGTGAAAGGAAGGGTGTTATGGAGGTTGGAAGCAAATTAAAAAATGCACGTATAGGTTCTGGATTTACTCAAGAAAAAGTAGCTGAGAAAATACAAGTTTCCAGACAGACAATATCAAATTGGGAGAATGAAAAATCTTATCCGGATATTATAAGTGTAATCAAATTGAGTGATCTCTATAGTATCAGTCTGGACGAATTACTGAAAGGAGATTCCAACATGATAAAACATTTGGAGGAAAGCACGAATGTTGTGACTAGTAACAAAAAGCTGATAATTGCTATTGGATTGAATGTGTTATTTATGATTTTGTTTATCTTTTTCAATAGTATTATAGTAAAGAATAATTATCTTATGATAGGCAGTGCATCTGTTGGTGTATTAAGTACAACGGTATTATTCTATCAAATAATCAAGAAATTTTAGGGGGGATTTATATGAGCTGGTATTTAATTGTAGTAGTATTTGTTGTAATGTTAGGAGCTTTAACTCTTGCTTATCAAGTTTATAAAATGACAGAACTTGATGCTGTAAGTAGAGGATTGAAGCATCCGAAGTTTTGGGGAGTTTTCTCGTTGAGTGGAGATGGATGCGGTGGATTATTACTATATTTGATTGGGAGAAGAAAATATACATCTTCTATGAGTGAAGCTGATAAGCTTGCAATGGAATCACGAAAAAAGAAAGCAGGTGTTTCTTTGGCTTTTCTGGCATTATCAACAATCGCTCTATTCACAATTTGTATTTTAACATTTTAAATAGATTAAAAATCAACAACTTATAAAAGTAGGAATTAACAGAGAAGAGATCTAATCTTGTGAGGGGAAATCAGTATAAGAATAGAATAATAGATTTTAATTAAGTAATATGATTTGAAAGGCAATAGAATTATTTCTATTGCCTTTTATTTATTTTAATAACTTATAACTACTAACTTTTAAATATATATGTAATTATATTACTAAAATGTTACTAATTATATATAAAGTTTCTATATAATTACTTATATAGAAGTGTAATTAATATTTATATAAGGGGGGCGTATGAGATTTAAAGATACCAAAATAACACTATGTTTATTTGAACCTTATGAATGCAATGCTGTTAAAGAATATTTAGAAAGCATGGCGGAAAAAGGGTGGATGCTACAATCAATATCAATGAACTTTTTCAAGTTCAAAAAAATAGAGCCTAGGACGATAAGCTACTCAGTAGATACTCTTCATAAAATTTCTATTTTTGATACTAAAGATAATGATGAAGTATTAGAATATAGAAAGGGCCGTGAAGCTGATGGGTGGAGATTCATATGTCAGGCTAATAAGGTGCAAATATTTGCTTCAGAATATGAATGGGAGGCTATCCCTATTTATAAAGAGCCAGAAGAGCTTTTTAAATCAATCTATAAATCCTCATCTTATTATGTATTTAATCAATTGGCTATAGTTATATTATTTATGGTCAATATTTATTCTCAGTTTTTTTCTGGAACACCAGACCATTGGCTTTCTTCAAATTTAAGTATAGTATTAAGTATACTTATGGTGACTATAATACTTATTAATCTTATAGAGGTTGTAAGCTTTTTCTGTTGGTATTTAAAAACTAAAAGAAAGCTTAAAGAAAATGAGTTTAAACACTATGGTAGTTGTAAACAATTAAGAATAAAAAATTCTATTATGCTACTAAATGCTGTATTAGCTGTAATTACATTAATAGTTTCTATGATTATTGGAGATGGGATTACCTTTGTAGATTTATTATTAATACTTATACCAGTTATAGTTATGGTAATCGCTTATAAATTAATTGATAAACTTAAGGTTTCTACTGGGATTAATATCTTTATTACTATAGGAATAACTATTATCAGTCTTATTATGGTTATTGAGGTTTTAGCATCTCCAATGGTTAATTGGTTTGATTTAAAAGATAATAATATAGCTTATGAATTAAATTTAACAGTAGCGGATTTTGAAATTGATAAAGCGGATGAGAATCCATATAAAAATATTCAATCAAGTGTTTTGGCCAAGCGAATACAATATAGTTCTGACTATGATAATAATAGTTTAGATTACACAATTATTGAAAGTAAATATCCTTGGGTAATTAAACTTTATAAAAATAGATTGTTAAATGAACTTGATGAATATGAACTTAACATGAGTGAAAGAAATATTAATTTAACTAAGAATATAAAAATATATTCTGATGATAATTTTAAAAAATATGTGATTATTTCAGAAGATAGAGTAGTTGATATTAGAAATGGTTTAGATAATATTAGAGAAGATGAGTTTATAAATAAGGTATATAAAAAGTTGTTTGAATAACATTATGTTCAATAATTAGGCTATGTTTAAGTATAATGCTGAAACATAGATTCTTAGAATTCAGCTCATATGAATTAACTTTATTTATTACGTTTTAATATAATGCTAAAAATAATTTTAGTAATGTATAGCTATTAAGAGAAAATCCTAGAGATAGGGTTTTCTTTTATGTTATAAAAAGTAAAAAAATATTTAAATATTAATTCATATAAAAAAAGTTTAGAAAAGTTTTTTATAATATTATAAAAAATAGCTTCTATTATTTAATTAAGAATACAAAATTTATACTAAAAGTTAATAAAATATCAAATGAAAATAGAAAATTGTGTTTACAAAATATTAATTTCTATGATAAAATAGGACAAAATATGTAGCATAGTAGCATAGGTGAAAAGAGAAGATAGTTACGTAGGATTTAAGTATTTAAAAGTAATATTGTAGATGCTTAAAAGAAGAAAAATTTATAGTAGTATAGGAGGTATGAACATGAATAAAAAACATGATTTCATAGCAGTAGGATTCACAATATTCGCCATATTCTTTGGCGCAGGAAACTTAATATTCCCACCAGAGATTGGGATAAATTCAGGTGGAAATTGGTTTATGGCTTTATTAGGATTCTTTGTTTCAGGAATAGGACTACCCCTTCTTGGAATATTGGCAATTAATAAAGCAGGATCACTTGAAAAGTTTGGAGAAAAGATAGGATCTAAATTTACAAATATTTATACAGCACTAATACTTATATGCTTAGGACCTATCGTTGCAATTCCTAGAACAGGAGCTAGTACATATGAAATGGGGATATTACCTAATATAGGTAATGTAATAAGCCCATGGGTATTTGCAGTAATATTCTTTGGAATAGCTTTAGTATTGACTTTAAGACCAACAAAGATAGTAGGATATATTGGAAAGGTGTTAACACCAATTATTTTGGTTATTCTTGCAATTATTATAATTAAAGGTATCTTCTTTACAGAGCACATGTTTACACAAGGAACAGGAAATTCATTTAGTTATGGATTTATAAATGGATACCAACCAATGGATGCTTTAGGTGCACCACTTACAGCAGTAATTGCTATAAATGCTATTGTAGCATTAGGATACACTAAAAGTTCAGATAAGAAATCTATACTTAAAAAAGCAAGTATAGTATCAAGTATTGGATTTGTATTTGTTTATGGAGGATTATTATTCTTAGGTGCAGCTCTTGGAGGGTACTTCCCACAAGGAATAAGCCAAACAGAATTAACTATAGGTATTGCACATATGGTATTAGGAGACTTTGGTAAGATAGCACTTGGAATAGCAGTTGCAGCAGCATGTCTTACAACAGCAATTGGATTAACTGCAATGGTAGGAGAGTTCTTCTCAAAACTTTTAAAGGTTAAATACGAAATTATAGTTACAATAATTTGTGTTGCATCAGCAGTAGTTTCAATCGCAGGTATAGGTAGCATAATAAAACTTGCATTACCAATACTTATGATTTTCTACCCAATACAAATAATTCTTATATTATTTAATGTAATTGGAGTAGAGAGTAAGTTAACTTACAAAATTACAGTATACACAACTCTTGTAGTATCTATTTTAGATGTGCTTCACACTCAATTTGGAGTAACAGCACTTAATGGGCTATTTAACTTTGTACCATTAGCTAGTGCAGGATTTGCATGGGTAGTACCAGCTGTAATTGCAGTAGGCGTTTCTTTATTGATTAATATTCTTAATAGGAAATCAATAGATGCAGCTGTTGATATAGTAGATGCAGAATAGGAAAGTTACAAAATAAAAGAATCATAAAATAATGGAATTTGTAAGACATTAGCTTAGATAATATAGTCTAGCTAATGTCTTTTTTATTTCATTAAAATACAAATTATTGAATTTATGTTATAATTATGATAACGTTTTGAAATTAATTGTTGATTATTGTATAAATAGGGTTATTAATTTGATAAATACAATTTCTATAATATTATTGGAGGGGTTTATATGTATAAATATATGTATGTGGAGGCAACTACTAGTGGAATGTTTAGGGAAGCAGATCACAGGGAATTAATAGATAATTATAGCAAAGAGGGTTGGAGATATGTAAGTGCTATACCAACTGAGTTTTATGGAAATAATGGTCAAATTAAAACATTTGATTTAGTTTTTGAAAAGAAATATGACGAATAAAATTATATAAAAAGATAATATAGTGAATAAAAGATATAGGTTTTGACATAGAATTAATATTGTAACGATTTATTACAAATTCCTTTAAAATGTACGAAATTTAAATTTCAAGGAGGAGTATTCTATGGAAAAATTTATAGTAGCTTGTCTTTTATTAGCGCTCTTAATAGGTGGATCTTATTATGTAAATAATAACTCTAGTGAGGAAGCTATAGAGTCTAGTGGAGATATAGAGTCTGATGAAGAGGTAGAGTCGGGTGGAAAAGAGATAACAACAAAAGAAATAGAGAACTTAACAAGATATATAGAAAGTAAAACTGATGATATTTGTGAAAAGACAAATAACAGATCTTATAATGCATTTGAAATTCTAGGGGTTAATAATGATGAAGTTTATATTTGGCTCCTAAAAGCAAATGATAAAAGTGTAGTATCTACGCCAGTTCAATTAAAGGTAAATGATGATTTTGAAGTTATAGGGCATAGGTATCCAAATGGTGGTGACGATTATAAAGAGGAATTACAAGACTTATTCCCTAAAAGAGTAATAAAAAAGATGGATGATGGTCAAAATGGGTATATAAAAAAATTAGAAAAGAAAATAGATGAAGAGAGAGCGCTTAAGAATTCTTAAAAGTAATATATTTATATTATTTAAATAGAGCATTAATTAGAAAATAATTCTGATTAATGCTCTATTTTTATTGAATATATTTAATCAAAAAAAGACAATAAGGTATTTATAGGAAAAAGTACAATTATAAAGGAAATGAAAGATAAGTTCTTTTAATTAAATTCAAATAAATAATAGAAGAAGTTAATAAATTTGACAATTTTTAAACGAACTATTAATATGAAATTGAAGGTAATGATATTCAATATCAGTTGGGAGGCGGTTAAGTGTTAAAAGATATATTGAATTATATGTATGTTAATAAAGACTTCTCTTCAAAAAATATAGCAAAAAATTTAGAGATGAGTGAAGAAGTAGTAGATGAGTATAAAAATAAACTTGAGCTTACAGGGTATATAAAAAAAGGTGATTGCAGTAGTACAGCTTGTGAGAAGTGTAGCTGTGGATGCAATGAAAAGTCATTAAATCCAATTATTCAATGGGAATTCACTGATAAAGCTTTAAATCTAATTAAGAGAAAATAAAAGGAGCGTAGAGTTATGGAGAAGATATCTAAGTATAATGTTGGAGACAAGATTAAAGTAAAAGGCCTTGATAAAGATAGCAAGGTAAAAAGAAAGCTAATGGATATGGGAATAACACCTGGAGTTTTAATTGAAATAACAGGAAAAGCACCTCTTGGAGATCCAATTGAGGTTTATGTAAGAGGGTACAAGCTAACATTAAGAAAAGAAGAGGCAAATGCAATATTAGTTTAAGGAAGTGGTTTTATGGTACCAATGGCTTTTATTGATGAAGGGACATCAGTGACAGTTAAAGATGTGAGGATAAATGAAAAAATGGGCAAGAGAATTCAAGAAATGGGAGTTAATACTGGAGCAATAATAGACATAATCAAAAACGATGGTATTTCATTAATTATAGGGATAAGTGGAATGAGAGTAGCAATTAATAGAGGTATGGCACAAAAGATATTAGTAGAAGAATAGGAAAAAAAGAATCTGTTAAGTTGTTATGAAAAAAATAGCTTAACTATTCGTAAAATTTTAGGGGGTACAAAAATGAATATAGCCTTAGCAGGTAATCCAAACTGTGGAAAAAGCAGTTTATTCAACGTATTAACAAAATCTAGACAACATATAGGTAACTGGCCAGGTGTTACTGTTGAAAAGAAGGAAGGAACTTTAAAGTATAAGGGAAATGATTATAATGTAATTGATTTGCCAGGGACTTATAGTTTAGGTGCTTACTCTGAAGATGAAATAGTAGCTAGAGATTATATAATAAAAGATAAGCCTGATGTAGTTATAAATGTTGTAGATGCTGCAAATATTGAGAGAAACTTATATCTAACAGTTCAATTACTTGAACTTGGAGTAAATGTTATTGTTGCATTAAACATGATGGATAATGCAAAAGCAAAGGGAATTAATATAGATTCTGATGAGTTATCTAAAAGACTTGGAGTTCCAGTTGTTGAAACTATTGCAACAAAGAAAGAAGGAATAGACAAGCTTATAGAGAAAACTATAAACCTTAAAAAAGAAAGTACTAGAAGATTCAATATAAATAAAAAGCTAATGGGAAAAGTTGGTTTATTAGAGAGAGAGATTGAAGGTACTGCAAAAGGATTAGATTATTCATCAGAATGGATAGCGTTAAAGCTGTTAGAAAATGATAGCTATATAAAAGATTATATGAGTAAAAAAGGATATGAAAATATAGTAAAAACATCAGATAAGCTTATAGATGAGTACATAGAAGAAGAGGGTCTAGACCCAGAAATGGCAATCGTAGACGATAGATACAGCTATATTAGCAGTATAACTAAAGGAATACTTAAAAAACCAAAGACATCAGTTAAAACAATGTCAGATAAAATAGATAGTATTGTAACTAATAAATTCCTTGGAATACCTATATTTGCAGCAATTATGTATGTTTTATATAGTATAACATTTAATGTAGGTGGATCTTTACAAGAGTGGGCAGGAGAATTAATTGAAGATTTAGGAACTTTTGTAGTTGGTAAATTAGAAGGATTTGGAGCATCAGAATTCTTAACTGGATTTGTTAATGATGGTATATTTGCAGGGGTTGGAGCTGTTCTTACCTTCGTACCATTAATTATGGTTATGTATTTCTTAATGGGACTTTTAGAAGACAGTGGATATATGGCAAGAGCTGCTTATATAATGGATAGAATTATGAAAGCACTTGGTCTTCATGGTAAAACTTTTGTATCAATGATAATTGGATCAGGCTGCAATGTTCCAGGTATAATGGCAACTAGAACACTTGAAAGTAAAAAAGATAGAATGATAGCCATACTTATAAATCCATTTGTATCTTGTGGTGCAAGACTTCCAATATATCTTGTATTTATAGATGCATTCTTCCAAACACATGCAGCACTTATTTTATTATGTCTTTATTTATTAGGTATTATAATAGCATTACTTTGTGGAAAGTTACTAAGTAAAACTCTATTTAAAGGTGAAACTTCATATTTTGTAATGGAACTTCCAAGTTATAGAATGCCATCTATTAAAAATGTTGCAACATTAACTTGGGAAAAAGGTGGAGCATTTATTAAAAAAGCAGGAATTGTTATATTCCCAGCAGTTGTAGTTATTTGGATTTTATCAGTATTACCATTTGGTGTAGAACAATATAGTGAGGAATCAATAATTGGTATGATTGGTGGATTTATAGCACCTATATATGCTTTAGCTGGATTTGCTACATGGCAAGCTTCAGTTGCATTATTTTCAGGAATAATTGCTAAAGAAACAGTTGTTGCAACTTTAGGTATGTTATATGCTGGAGTATCTGAAGGAGATGCATTAACTACAGCAATTGCAGCACACTTTACACCACTTTCAGCTATGTCATATATGGTTATGACTTTATTATTTACTCCATGTCTTGCAGCACTTGGTGCTATAAAGAGGGAAACAAATTCAACTAAATGGACAATCTTTGCAGCAGTAGGAACTTTTGTTGTAGCACTTATAGTATCAACAATTGTATATCAAGTAGGATTACTTTTAGGATTTAAATAGAGAATTTATAGGAAATAACTTTGAAATTTTTAATATAAGTTTTTGATAAGATATGAGGGGTTTAGTATTCTCATATCTTTTTATTTTATAAAATTACTATAATTAATCTTATTGA
Organism: Clostridium sardiniense; assembly: GCF_019753795.1. Lineage (NCBI taxonomy): Bacteria > Bacillati > Bacillota > Clostridia > Eubacteriales > Clostridiaceae > Clostridium > Clostridium sardiniense. The sequence goes on from NZ_JAIKTU010000001.1 coordinate 346,187, forward strand.
TTATTTAGTTATCTGAAATGATTCAAATAGGTTTATATATTTTAATGAAAAAGGTGATGTAGATACTAAATTTTTATAGTATAAAGAAATATTCCTTACAGCTATGATAATATAAATTATTTTAAGAAAAGTAATTTAAATATTTAAATATAATAATTTATAAATATTACTGGATTAATTATCTATAAGATATATATAATGGAATATATAAAGAATTTAATTAAATTATGGGGGAATTAAAATGGGATTTTGGATTTTTATGATGGTTTCAGATTTATTAATTCCACTTACAATGGTTGGGTTTGGTAAATTATTTATGAAAAGTGCACCAAAAGAAATCAATGGAGTTTATGGGTACAGAACCTCTATGTCTATGAAAAATAAAGATACTTGGGAGTTTGCACATCACTATTGTGGAAAACTGTGGCTAACTATAGGAGGAATTATGCTTGTTATTTCTGCAATAGCCATGTTATTTGTAATTGGAAAAGATAAAGATGTTGTAGGAAATTTTGGTGGAATACTTTGTGGTATACAGATTGTTTTCTTAATTGGTTCTATTTTTCCTACGGAGAGAGCCTTAAAGAAAAATTTTGATGAACGTGGTAATAGAAAAAGTGAAATAACTAAAAAATGATCAACTACTCAAATATCTTTGAAAGTGGTGTGTATAAAGTAAAGGAATATTTGTAAATTATTATCCATAAGAAGAGGGCGATAAAATGAATAAAATAGATTTGTTTTGGAATAGATTTTTACAAGAAAGTGGTTATGGTAAGAGCACAAAATATTTAGAAGTTTTTCATTTTGAACTTACAGAATACTTAGCAAATGAATTGTTAGAGCTTGTACTTGAAGGGAAGAAAAAAGCAACTTCAAGTAGTTTGATTTCATATCAAAAAGAAGATGTAAGACCTCCACAGGTAGGTGATTTAAGTATTGTAACAGATTGGAATGGAAATCCTAAATGTATAATAGAAACTAAAGACATTTCGATTATTCCATTTAAAGATATTACTTATGATATCTGTAAAAGAGAAGGGGAAGACGAATGTTTAGAAACTTGGAGAGGTGGTCATATAAGATTTTTTAAAGAAGAGGGTAAAGAAATAGGCTATGAATTTACTGAAGAATTATTAGTAGTTTTTGAAGATTTTGAAGTTCTTTATAAAGAATAAACTGATTAAAATTAATGGAAAAATTTTTAAATTATATATATTGAGTAGTAAAGTGGATAAGTAGAAGCGTATCCACTTTATTTATAGTAACTTATTGGCATTGGTTTAAAATATAGACTAATTTTAAGGGAGCTATTTGGTTTTCTTTGATCCACTTTTTAAGAAGAGTATTTATAAATATTTAATCACACCAATATTCTGGACGACTTAATGATATTGGTAATTTTGTGTTTATATCACCTTTGGCAGAGTTTAGTTGAAGCTGTGTAAGATAAATACTTCTTGATAAGTCTGCACCTCTTAAGTCAGTATCTCTTAAATCAGCTCCTAAGAAATCCACTCCACTTAAATTACTTCCTTTAAGATCTGCTGCAATTAAAAGTGCTCCACTTAAATCTTCACCTACTAAATTTGTCTTTTTAAAGTTTGAGCCAATTAAATTTAATCTTCCTGTAATTAATTTCTTACGATTTATATTGGAGGTTTTAACTTTTTTATATTTATTTCGTATAGATTTACTTGTTTCTAAAAGTAGTGCATTTACTTTACTTCTATATAAAACTAAATCTAAATTTATTAATGAAACTGCATCTAAGTTAGATATTTTAGTCATTTCTATAATCATATTATTTATTTTATTTTTAATATTTAAGTTATCTTGCATTCTTGAGGCTTCTGATAAATACCAGAGCATTTCATGAATTTGTCTCATTATTAGAAATACTTCAAACATTTGATTAGAAATTTCAGGGCTGTCTCTCCAATTATTCCCTTTGTAAGTAACTTTAGCAACCTTTTGTCCTGCGCCAAAGCAATCGTATGTAGAGCATCCTTTTAAACCTTTTTTTCTAAGTTCCTTATGAACTTTACATTTAAAACTTCTATCTAAATTTATACATGGTTTTCCTGCTTCCTTATCATTTGGAAATCCATCTGACTTAGAAAAATATAATGCAGTACAACAAAACCCAAAACAATTAGTGCAATCAATTTTTAAGTTTTCTTTTAATTCTCTATTTTTATGTATCATAACTATTATCACTCCATTTATGTTAATATTTATTTTACTTATTTACTTGTGAGATTATTTACTATTATTTATTTCTTTAGTCCGCAATATGATTTCTGGTTAAATATTCTATATTTTCATTATATATCTTAATACCATATCATTCAATTTTCAAAGAACATACTTTATTTATTAATTTGTAATATCATCATATTGTGATTTATAAAAAGAAAAATAAATCAAAGTTAAGTCTATAAAAATATGTCATATATATTTGACATTAAGCAATGTAAGTATTACTATTCTGGTAGGAGGATTAATATGGAAAATAAGAAAAATAAAAGAATGAAAATAGCAAGAATAGAAAAAGATTTATCACAAGAAGATTTAGCGAATCTAGTTGGAGTTACCCGTCAGACAATAAGTATGATAGAGTCTGGAAAGTATAATCCAACAATAAAACTTTGTATCTCTATTTGTAAGGAATTAGATAAAACATTAAACGATCTATTTTGGGGGGAGTAAAATGAAAATTTACGGGATGGATGAAAGAATTGATAAACAATATAATTCTACAAATATAGTAGCATATCTTTTGATTCAAATAGCATGTATTATAAGTCTATTAATAAAAGCATTTACTATTGATATCAATTTAATTTCTATAATTACAGAGATTTATATATTGGTTGGATGTAATTTGTACATAATTGTAAGATGCTTTATATTAGGCATTAGTTTAAAAGATCTAATAAAAGGAATGGATGAGGGGATAGTAACCTTTAGAAATAAATTTATATCACAAAGCTTTAAGGCCGCATATATATTTACTATTTGTATAGGTGCAATTTATGTATTTATATTTGATAATATTTATTTATCTGGTTTTAATGGTTTTATTTTCTTTATACTAGGGTTATATGTATCATATAAGTATATAAAGAATGGAATTCTTATATTTGGTAGTATAAGAAAGAGAAATAGTAAAAAGGTTACTCTTAAGGAGTTTAAAATAAGGGTTGTTATTGGTAGCATTATATTTGGATTAATAATGAATGGAAATGAAGTGTATGTTGATGGGAGTTTTCATTTTACTGGTATAATGATGATATTTTTATCAGCCTTATTATGGGGAATACCATTTTATTTTATAATGAAACTAATGATTAATACCTCGGAGAAAAATGCAGATAAGCTATCAAAGTGATAAATAAAAATAATAATGGAAATCATTTGGCTTCCCAGATTCTCCTTTTAAGAATTTTATATAAATTAAATTCTTCTATAGATATTAATATTAAAGTGCATAAAAGTTCTAGCATAAAATTGTAGGAATTTATGCACTTTTTTTATTGCTTATTTTTAAGGGAAAGTAGTTCACATAAAGAAAAGTAAGATTTAATTTATCTAATAGATTTTGATTATATGAGAGAAGAGATCCATATTGGAAAATAAATAACTATAAATTGAAAAATATTTTCAAAAAGGTATTGAAATATCTTTAGAAAATGATTACAATAAGAATATAGAGAAAATAATTTTCAGGAAAAGGTGATATATAAAATGTTAGATGGATTAAAAGGGAATTTGATAGTTTCTTGCCAAGCCTTAGCAGATGAGCCTTTGCATAGCTCTTTTATTATGGGAAGAATGGCAATCGCAGCTAAGGAAGGTGGCGCAGTAGCAATAAGGGCACAAGGTGTTAGTGATATTAATGAAATAAAGAAGGTTGCAAAACTTCCTATCATTGGAATAATAAAAAGAATTTACAATGATTCAGAAATTTATATAACGCCAACTATTAAAGAAGTAGACGAGCTTTTAGAAACAGAATGTGAAATGATAGCATTAGATGCTACAAAAAGAAAAAGACCTAACAATGAAAATATACAAGATTTAGTTGATGCTATTCATGAAAAGGGAAAAAAAGCAATGGCAGATGTGTCAACTTTAGAAGAAGGTATTGAAGCAGAAAAAATAGGATTTGATTGTATATCAACAACACTTTCAGGGTACACAACATATTCTAAACAAAGTAACAAGGTAGATTTTGAACTTTTAGAAGAGTTAATAAAAACGGTAAAAATCCCAGTTATTTGCGAAGGAAAGATAAATACTCCAGAGGAACTAAAGAAGGCATTTGAATTAGGTGCATATTCAGCGGTGGTTGGAGGAGCAATCACAAGACCACAACAAATAACAAAGAGATTTACTGATGTTTTAAAATAAATTAAAAATTAAATGATTTTGGGAGGAGAAAGACAATGAAAGGTATTTATTCAGCACTATTAGTTTCATTTGATAAGGATGGAAACATCAATGAGAAGGGGTTAAGAGAAATAATAAGACATAATATTGATGTATGTAAGGTAGATGGTCTTTATGTAGGAGGAAGTACTGGAGAAAACTTTATGCTTTCAACTGATGAAAAGAAAAAAATATTTGAAATTGCAATGGATGAAGCAAAAGGAGAAGTTAAATTAATAGCTCAAGTAGGGTCAGTAAACTTAAAAGAAGCAGTAGAACTTGCAAAGTTTGCAACAGAGCTAGGATATGATTCATTATCAGCAGTTACACCATTCTACTATAAATTTGATTTTAATGAGATAAAACATTACTATGAAACAATAATAAATTCAGTAGATAATAAAATGATTATTTATTCAATTCCATTCCTAACAGGAGTAAATATGTCAATAGATCAATTTGCTGAACTTTTTGAAAACGATAAGATCATAGGCGTTAAGTTTACAGCGGCAGACTTCTACTTATTAGAGCGTATGAGAAAAGCATTCCCAGATAAATTAATCTTTGCTGGATTTGATGAAATGCTATTACCTGCTACAGTACTTGGTGTTGATGGAGCAATTGGTTCAACATTCAATGTAAACGGTGTAAGAGCAAGACAAATTTTTGAAGCTGCTCAAAAAGGTGATGTACAAACATCATTAGAAGTTCAACATGTAACTAATGATTTAATAACTGATATTTTAAACAATGGTCTTTACCAAACAATTAAATTAATTCTTCAAGAGCAAGGTGTGGATGCTGGATACTGCAGACAACCTATGAAGGAAGCTACTGAAGAAATGGTTGAAAAAGCTAAGGAAATTAACAAAAAGTATTTTTAGTGATATTTATTGAAAAACAGTAGTCTAACTTTAAAAAGTTAGACTACATAAAAGAATAGGGGAGGAGAATTGGTATGCAAGGGTTTACGAAGATTGATTTAGTTGTACTAGTTGTTTATTTAGGGGCAGTGCTTTATGCAGGTTTAAAGTTCTCTAAGAAAGAAATGAAAGGAAAAGAGTTCTTTAGAGGTGATGGAACTATTCCTTGGTGGGTTACTTCGGTTTCTATATTCGCAACGCTTTTAAGTCCAATTTCATTTTTATCATTAGCTGGTAACTCTTATAAAGGAACTTGGATAATGTGGTTTGCTCAACTTGGTATGTTTGTAGCAGTACCTCTTACAATAAGATATATCTTACCAATTTATAGTAGACTAGATATAGATACTGCTTATGAATATTTAGAAATAAGATATAAGGATAAAGGGCTTAGAGTTCTTGGAGCTATAATGTTCATAATTTATCAAATTGGACGTATGGCAATTATAATGTATTTACCATCAATGGTATTAGCAAAGCTTACTGGTATAAATGTTTACTTACTTATCATAGCAATGGGCGTAATAGCAATAATTTATTCATATACAGGTGGATTAAAGTCAGTATTATGGACAGACTTTATTCAAGGATGTGTACTTATAGCAGGTATTATTTTCGCATTAGTATTCTTAATTTCAACAATAGATGGCGGATTCGGATCTATTATGAGTGAATTAACTGAAGGAGGAAAATTTTTATCTTCAACAGAACCGATATTTAATGCTAATATATTTAAAACAAGTGTATTCTTATTAATAGTTGGAGGAGGATTAAATACTTTCTCATCATATATTTCAAGTCAGGATGTAGTGCAAAGGTTTACTACAACTACAGATATAAAACAATTAAAGAAAATGACTTATGGTAACCTAGTATTATCATTATTTGTAGCAACTATATTCTATTTAATAGGAACAGCTTTATATGTTTTCTATAGTCAAAATCCTCAGTTATTACAAACTGCTCAACAAGATCAAATTTTTGCATCATACATAGCATTCCAATTACCAGTTGGGATAACAGGTATAGTTCTTGCAGCTATATATGCAGCAGCACAATCAACACTTTCAACTGGATTAAATTCAGTTGCAACAAGTTGGACTTTAGATATTCAAAACTTTATAACAAAAGATATGTCAATGGAAAAACAAACAAAAATTGCTCAATATATATCTTTAGGAGTTGGTATAGCTTCAATAATAATGGCAGTAATCCTTGCAAATGGTGGAGTAAACTCAGCTTATGAATGGTTTAATGGATTTATGGGACTTGTTCTTGGAGTTTTAGCAGGAATATTTGTATTAGGAGTATTCTTCAAAAAGGCTACAAAAACAGGAGCATATGCTGGATTTATAGCATCAGCAATAGCTGTTATTGTATGTAAATATGGCGGATTCGATGTAAGTATATGGTCATACTCAATCATATCAATCGGAGTTTCAGTTATAGTTGGAATGATAGTTTCATTAATGACTCAATCTCAATTGGTTGATGAGAAAACTTTAAATAAAGCAACAATGTACTACAATAAAAATTAATAATATAAATAAATGTATAATATTTAATTAGATTAAGTGTTGATTTTTAAATGATCCTTACTATTCATTTGAAGATCAGCACTACTTTAAAATTTAATGTTTTTAGAGGTGAATGAAATGATATTTGGCAATTTAAGAAATTTAGAAAGTTATGATTATTTACCAAAGCTTATTAAGGAAGCTTTGCTACATGCAAAAAATAATAATGTAATAGAGTTTGCTCCAGGTACTCATGAAATAAAAGGCGAAGAGCTGTTCTTTAATAGGGTTAATTATACTACAAAAAATAAGGAAGATCGTTTTTGGGAAGGACATAAAAAATATATAGATGTTCATGTTGTTTTCAGTGGAAAAGAAAGAATAAATCTTAATTTTAAAGAAAACTTAGAATTTAAAGAATTTATTGAAAATGATGATTTTTTAGCGTTTGAAGGAGATGAAAATTCTTCAGTTGTTTTAGAAGAAGGGGACTTCTTAATTTGTTATCCAGAGGATATACACATGACTTGTCTAAAGGCTAGTGAGGAGTCTTCTGATATAAAAAAGGCTATTTATAAAGTGATTTTATAATGTTTTATTTTATGAGGTTGTATTAAAACTTACAATAATAAACCATGAAACTAAAGTGATTGATTAGGTTTATAATTTTATTTTAAGTTATTTTAATACAGCCTTTATTGCTTATAATAAATTTTATAAGGTATTAATTTTTTTAGAGGTGATAAATATGGATTTATTTGCAGTTATAGATATAGGTGGAACTAGCATAAAGTATGGAATTATAAATGAAGAAGAAACGTTAATAAATGTTAATGATAGAGATACTGAAGCTTATAAAGGTGGATTAAGTATACTCGATAAAGTTAAAGATATAATTAAAGATATTAAGGCTAATTATGATATAAAAGGAATATGTATATCAACAGCAGGAATGGTATGTCCTAAAGAAGGCAAAATTGTTTATGCTGGACCAACAATACCTAATTATACCGGGGTTGAAGTGAAAAAAATATTAGAGGAAGAATTTAATTTGCCATGCGCTGTAGAGAATGATGTTAATTGTGCTGCGCTGGGAGAATTTTTCGGGGGAGCTGGTAAAGGTAAATCTTCAATGGCATGTTTAACAATAGGTACGGGAATTGGTGGAGCATTAATTATAGATGACAAAATACTTCGTGGATTTAGTAATTCAGCTGGAGAAATTGGATATATGTTAGTTAACGGAGAACAAATTCAAGAAATTGCATCAGCAAGTACCTTGGTAAAAAATGTAGCTAAAAGAAAGAATGTTGACTCTAGTGAAATTGATGGTAGATACATATTAGATAATTATGAAAAAGGGGACATTATATGCAGAGATGAAGTTGAGAAATTGGCTGATAATTTAGCACTAGGAATTTCAAACATTGTTTATTTAATAAACCCAGAAGTTATTGTTTTAGGTGGAGGAATAATGGCTAGAGAGGAAGTTTTTAAACCTCTAATTGAAAAAAGTTTGAAAAAGTATTTAATAGAGTCAGTTTATAACAATACTAATATAGCTTTTGCAGAACTTAGAAATACCGCTGGACTTAAAGGCGCTTTTTATAATTTTAAGGAAACATTTAAGGATTCTTCTTTGTAATTTGATTATTAAGAATAAGATACTTAAAAGATAGATTATTAGCAGTGATTTAGGTATGTATTGTTTTATTACTTATATACCAGCCTTCAGGATTTATAAAAAATTGCACAAAAATTTAATCAATTTTAAAATGTGCAAATTTCTATAAAATATTTTAAATACTAATTTAAATGGAGGGATAGAAATGAAAAAAAATTTTATTAAAAACCTAAGAATCTTATCTATAATGACTATTAGCGTATTATGTACTAGTAATCCTGTATTTGCAAGTGAACTAAATACTAATACTGAGGAGTCAGCAATAACAGTATTTGATAAAACTAACAATGCATGGAATGCAAAGTATTTTAGAATTCCAAGTATGCAATTATTAAAGGATGGCTCTATGTTAACGTTTTCTGACATTCGTCATAATGGTCCTCAAGACCATGGGAATATTGATATTGGATGTGCACGTAGTATTGATGATGGAAAAACGTGGAGTTATCAAGTAGCAATGAAAAATGATGGTGTTAATTCAAAATTTTCTCGTGTAATGGATTCAACAACAGTAGTTACCAATACAGGTAGAGTTATATTAATTGCAGGCTCTTGGAATAAGGACGGTAATTGGGCAAATAGTACAACTTCATTAAGAAATGATTGGTCTGTTCAGATGGTTTACTCTGATGATAATGGCGTAACATGGTCTGATAAAATAGATTTAACTACAAATCAATCAAGAATAAAAAATCAGCCAAGTAATACAATTGGATGGTTAGGTGGAGTTGGATCAGGTATTACAATGTCTGATGGAACAATAGTAATGCCAATACAAATTGCATTAAGAGAAAACAATACTAATAATTATTATTCATCAATTATGTATTCAAAAGATAATGGTGAAACATGGACAATGGGAAATAAAGTACCTAAATCAAAAACTTCTGAAAATATGGTAATAGAGCTAGATGGATCTTTAATTATGAGTGCTAGAGATGACTCAGCTGGTTATAGAGCATCATATATATCTCATGATTTAGGATCTACATGGAGTGTATATGAACCTTTAAATGGTAAAATTTCAACTGGTTATGGTTCAGGCTGTCAAGGTTCATTTATTAAAATTACCAATTCTAATGGGCATAGAATTGGATTAATTTCAGCACCTAAGAACACTAAAGGCTGGTATACTAGAGATAATATTACTGTCTATATGATTGATTTTGATGACGTATCTAAAGGAATTAAAGAACTATGTGTCCCTTATCCTAAAGATGGAAATAAAGCTGGCGGTGGGTATTCCTGCTTAGCTTTTAACAATGATAAATTAAGTATTCTTTATGAAGCAGATGGAAATATAGAGTATAAAGATTTAACATCTTATTATAAATCAATACTATAAAAAGAAAATATTATTAAAAAAATCTTCAGTAATTATGCTGAAGATTTTTTTAATAATTAATAATAATTTTATGACCCCACACTTTCCCATTGGATTTTTCTTTTGACAATGTTATTTCTTCCTATAATACAAGTATGGGTTAAATTATAGTATATAAGGAGGTTCTTTATTATTATAAATAATAGTTAAGTGTAATTTAAATATAAGATTAAACCTATTATTATTTCGTGTTATAATTTGATATAAGGGATATTGTACATAATAAAAATATAGTCTATTGTAAGTAGTAAATAATGTTAACTTTTAAGGAGATACAAAGCTTAAATGATTTATATTTAGTTTTAAAGGTAGAAATTAATATAAATATCTGTCTTAAAATAGTTAAAAATAATTTTAATATAACCATTTTTTGTAGCCTTTCTTATTTAGCGGATATAAAGCTTTAATATATAGCATAAAAAAGATGAATAGATTAAGTTATTGAGTTTTACTTGTAGATTATGTAATATTAAGTAACGCCTATTTATAGGATACTAACAACCCTTAGTTAAATAAATATTTTTACAATTTTAAGCTAATATTTCTTTTTATATAATAACTTACATATTAGAAGTCCACATATGCCAAATAGGTATATGTGGATTTTTAGTTTATTTATATACTTAATAGGTTCTATTTAATCTGAAATCTAAGTTAGATTAATAGAGAAAATAATAATTAGTTCATAAATAGATTTTAAAGTTATGATTAGAATTGAAAGTTCTCATATAAAGTTTTATATGGGAGCTTTTTTATTACATAAAAATAATTTGTCGAAATTTTCAAAAAATAAATAGAAAATATATTGAATTTTATGTAAAATAATAGTAAAATTTCACTAAGAAATAAAATAAAATAGGCAAACCTAGAGAAATTTAGGGACGCAAAGCTATAGGGACTAAGGTTTAAAACTATGTCAGCCAGTTGCCAAAGGGTACATTATACTTTTTGTTTTTAAGATTAATTAATTATAAATATTGATTATAATTATAATTTATTAATTTCATTATGTGTATACAGCTACTCTTTTTTGAGTAGCTTTTTTAATGTACTTCTGAGGTATTAAATTAATCAGGGGGGAAGAAATATGAATAAGAAAAAAGTAGCAGCTATAATTATGGCTGCAATAATCACAAACTTTTCAGTTACAGCAGTAGAAGTTTTTGCAGATGAATTAAATAGCAATAAAGTGATTCAAAACATATCAAATGAAAGTAATCAAAATAAACAAGCAACAAAAGCTACTGTAAATAAATTTAATTTAGCTAGTAGCGAAAACTTAGAAGCGTACAATAAAGCTTTTAAAGTTGATAATTCTAAAATAATTTCAATAACTAATAATGGTGGGAGATATGGAAGTAGCGTATTAAATAGAATAATAGATGGTGATTTAAATACTCACTGGGAAACAGGGAAACCAAATAATTCAAATTTTAAAAATGAAGTAGTATTTGAACTTAGTGAAAAAACAACATTAAATAGAATAATGTATAAATCAAGACCTGGCAACAAAGGTTTTGCAAAAGAGTTTAAGATATATACATCAAGTACTAGTAGGGGCAATGACTTCCAATTAGTCTCGTATGGCTCATCTGAAGTAACTTCTGATTTATTAGAGATTAAATTTAATCCTACAGAATTTAAAAGAGTAAAATTTGTATTTGAAAAAGCTAATGCTGATTGGGCAGCAGCCTCAGAAATAATGCTTTATAAAGAAGATAAAGCAACGGATGAAGTAAATGATTTATTTACAGATGAAACTAAATATAAATTAAAAGATAAATACAAAGATATAAATATAATAAAGAACTTAGAAGAACAAGTAGCAAACCATCCATTAAGAAAAACTCTTTTAAATGATATAAATATAGCTAAAGATCTTTTACATAGTAGTGATGATGAAGAACAATCAACATATTCTTTAATTAAAATATCAGATATAGCAAAATCTAAAGATTTAGCTAAGTATAATGAAAAATACAAGATAAGTACAGATAATTTCAAAAGTGTAACTAATAATGGTGGTAGTTATGGAAGTAGTGTACTTACAAAACTTTATGATGGTAATAAAGATACTCATTGGGAAACAGGTAGAGGAAATGATGATAACTTTAAAAATGAAGTAGTATTTACATTTAAAGAAATACAAGAAATAGAAAGAATTATTATGTCATCTAGAAAAGGTCAAGAACATAAAGGGTTCCCTCTAGAGTATGAAATATATGGTTCTCTAAATGAAAATTCCAATACATATAAATTAATTTCTAAAGGAAAAGCAAATGGTGTTATGGCAGAAGACACTGAAATAGTATTTCCTAAGACTAAATTTAAGAAGTTAAAATTCAGATTTGTAACTGCTTATGATTATAGAGCGGGACTTGCTGATATGTCATTTTATAAAGAAGATACAACGACAAGAAAGGTAAACTCTGTATTTAAAGATAAGTTACATACTAAAATATCTGAAGACTATAATACGATAGATAAATTAAATAAGCTAGAAGAAGAAATAAATAATCATCCCCTAAAGAATGATCACATGGAAATAATTAATGCGGCCAAAAAAATAGTAAGTAAAAAGGAAGTAGAAACAAGTCAAATAATAACATTATCTCAAAGGGGTAATGAAAACAATCAAAGAGATAAAAGAAGACAAGTATTTGCAGGTGGAAATTTAGATTTAACAGGATATTATGCAATGCCGGATAAAGCATTTGAAGTATATGTAGATGCAGATGAAAATGGTATATTACCACAATTAGTTATGGCACAAGTTGGTGAAGTTGATAGTTCGGGAAGGCATATAAGAAGCTTAAACGCAGGTAGAAATATAATAAAAGCTCCAAGTGGAACAACGGGATTTGCAATATACTTTACTAATAAAGCTTTACCTGAAGAACAAACATATGCACCAAAAGTTAGAGTGGCAGGGGAGAACTTAAAAAAGTACCCTATATACATATATGGTAAAACAAATATAGATGATTACATAGAACAAGTGAAGAATCACAAAGGCGCCAACATGACAGATGTAATGGGAGAGCGATTCTTAATATCAGGAAAAAATAGTGAAGCTAAGATAGCATATGTAGATAGAGGTAAAAGCCCATTAGATGCAGTTAACGCTTTTAAAAAGCTTATATCTTCATTTGACAAATTAGCAGGATATGATAAAAACGATCCAAATCCAATACATAGACCATCAAAAGCTCTATATCACTATAAAGGTAGTAATGCAAAGGGATTATTTGCATCTAATGAATATATTCATTATGAAGGAAGTACAGCAAGAGATATATTTGCAGGAAACTTCTCTGATTGGGGAATAGGTCATGAGTTTGGACATCAAATAGAAAATGGTGATATGAGACTTCTAGAAGTTACTAACAACCTATTCTCAATAGCAGCACATAAATCAAACATAGGTTATATAGGAAGAGACTTTACTTGGAATCAAGCTAATATTGATAAATACTTTACTTTTAAAGGAACTAAAGGATTTGGTGGATTCCTTGGTGATAATTTTAAATATAAACTTGGATTATTCGAAAGATTGTTAGTTATAACTCAAATAACAAATTATTTCGGAGACGAAGCCTATTCTAATGCAAGTAGACTAATTAGAGAAAATCCTTCTAGATATGGAGCAACTGGGGATTATCAAGCTATAATTACTGCACTGTCAGAAGCAACAGGATATGATTTATCTGGCCACTTTGAGTATTATAACTACCCTGTAACTGATAAGACAAAAGAGTTTACTTCTCAGTTTAAACCATTCAATAAAAAGATAAGATATACGACGCTAGATACTTATAAGAAAATAAAGGATAAGGTTGAAACATTTAATCAAGAAACTAAGGCAGTTATAACTTCTGTAAAGAAAGATAAAGATGGATTTACAATAAATATGGGAACAAGTGATAACAATAAAGGAACTGTAGCTTATGAAATATATAGAGATGGAGAATTTGTTGGGTTCACAAGAACAGATACTTATAAAGACGTAACTGATAGTTCTAAAGAATACGATTATCAAGTTGTAGCTTTTGACTATAGAGTAAATGAACGTAAAAGTGAAGTATTCAAAACTTCATCTATAATATATAAGCCAGTTTTAAGAGTAGATTCTGAAAATATATTAGTAGAGAAAAATAGTGAATTCAATCCTTTAGAACATGTGAGTGCACTCACATTTGATGAAAAATCCATACCAAACTCTAGAATAAAGGTAACGAGTAATGCTGACACTAAAACTAAAGGAAAGTATAAAGTTACTTATGAAGCTGAGGACAGGGGATATACTACATCAAAAACTGTATATGTGACTGTTTTTGAAAAATTAGATGTTAAAAAGTCTAAGTATGGACAGGTTAATAACTTAGTTAATTACAATAAAGAATATAAGATACCAGTGGTTTCTGTAAGTAACAACGGGGGAAACTATGGTAATAGTGTTATAGGAAACATTATAGATGGTAAGCAAAATACACATTGGGAAACTAAAACTCCAAATAGTAGTTCATTCAAAAATGAAATAATATTTGATCTAGGTGAATCTAAAGAAATTTCAAAAATAGCCTATGGCGCTAGAAGAGATGCAGGTAATAAAGGATTTGCTACTAAGTTTGAAATATATGTTTCTAACAAAGCAGAAGGTAATGACTTTATATTAGCAGGAAAAGGTGAATATAAGGGAAGTGCATCAGATATTGTTGAATTTGATATGGATAAAACTAATGCAAGAAGGGTTAAGTTTAAGTTTATAGATGCTAATGCTAATTGGGCAAGTATGAATGAAATAGGATTCTATAAAGAAGATACTATAGCTAAGAAGATATCAACTGAATTATTCACTGATAAATCTAAATCTGAAGTTGAAAAAGCATATAATACTTTAGATAAATTAAATGCATTTAAAGAAGAAGTTAAAGGTTATCCAGCTTACGAATTTTTCAAAGGAGATTTCGATAAAGCAGAGAAATTAATAAGAGCAACATTCCCAACATTAAAGATAGCGAAGTCTGAATCTACAAAAGTAGGAGAGCCTATAGATTTAAATGTTGGATATAGTGCACATGATAATAAAGATGGTGACTTAACATCTAAAGTTAAAGTAACTGGGCACGTTAACTTTAATAAACCAGGAAAATACACTATAACTTATAAAGTGGTAGATAGTGATGGAAATGAAGTAGTTAAAACTAGAACAGTTGCAGTAGTTAATATGAAAGATTATAAATATCTAACTGAGTATAACTGGAAAAGTGCTAAAACAGGATGGAGTACTGTTAAAAAGGATAAAGCAGTAAGTGGTAATGCTTTAAGACTTACTGGAGATAATAATAAAGAAGTTACTTATGCTAAAGGTATAGGAGCTCATGCACCATCAACTATAATCTATGATTTAACTGATAAAAATTATGCTTACTTCACTTCTTATGTAGGTGTAGATAGGGCTATGTATGGAAGTGTAGGTTCAGTAAAGTTTGAAGTATATGTAGATGGAGAAAAGAAATTTGATAGTGGGTTAATGAACTCAAGAGATCATCAAAAATATGTTGAAGTTAATATAAATGATGCTAAAGAATTAAAGCTTGTAGTAACTGATGGTGGAAATGGAAATGGTTCAGATCATGCTACATGGGGAGATGCTAAACTTCATTTTGCTAATGATAATGAAAGTAAAGAAAAAAACTTAGAGAATTAGTAGAACATGCAGATACTATTACAAAAGATATGATAGGAAAAAAATCATATTGATTCAAAATGGGATAACTTTGAAGAAGAAAGAAGGTAGCTTAAGCTACCTTCTTTTACTTATGTTTAAAAATACTTATATTACTAATAAAATGCAGTTTATAAAAGAAATATAATAACATATGATAATAAGTGTATTATTAGTTTTAAGAAAAAATAATCTAAATTTATATATTATAAAATGATATAATTGTATAAATAAAACTAAAAATGATTGTAAAACTTAAGGAGTTGAACAGAGTGAAGGAACAGATAATAAGAAAGATATTTAATGGATTAATATACATTCATATATTACATCATGCAGATGAAGAAAGTTTTTATGGAAGCTGGATGATAGAAGAACTAAAGGGACATGGATATAGTATGAGTCCTGGAACATTATATCCTGTTCTTAAAACTATGGTAGAGGAAGGGCTTTTAGAAAAGGAAGAAAAAAATGTTAATGGCAAGATAAGAAAATATTATAAAAGTACAAAAAAAGGAAATGAACTTTTATTAGAATTAAAGGAAAGCTTAAAGGTTCTAGTAGGTGAAGTTATGTAGAAAATAGGTTGGTAGATTTAAAAAATTAAATTTACTAACCTATTTTTATATTGAAAAGGAAAAATTTTTGTGTTAATATCGAAATGCGATATTGAAATTTGATATTGATATATTATTAATGGGTTGGGAGAATTAATATGAAAATACTTGAGTTAAATAAGGTCTACTATGATGTAGATCATGAAAAAAATATAATAAATGGAGTATCCTTTCAAGTAAATGAAGGAGATTGTATATCTATTATAGGGGAGTCAGGAAGTGGTAAAAGCACATTAATGAAGGTATGTGCAGATTTAATAGAAATTGAAAGTGGAAGTATAAAATATAGAGATAAAGAATACGAAGATTATGAGCCCACTGAATTACGAAGAAAAGTTAGTTATTGTACACAGTCTGCATGTCTTTTTGGAGATACTGTATATGATAATTTAGAGTTTCCATTTAAGATAAGAAATAACGATGTAGATAAAGATAAAATGATATATTTTCTAAACCTATTTAATTTAGATGAAAGCTATTTAGACAAGCAAATATCATCATTATCAGGAGGAGAAAGGCAGAGGGTCGGACTTATAAGAAATGTTATATTTAAGCCAGATATATTATTACTTGATGAAGTAACATCAGCTTTAGATATTAGCAACACAAAAAATATTCAGGATTATGTTAAAAAAATAAATAGTGAAGGTGTAACTGTATTATGGATTACTCATAGTGAGGAGCAAAGCACTAGCATATTTAATAAAAGAATAATTTTTTCAAAGGGTAATATAGAAAAAATGGAGGAGTTAAATTAATGAGTACAGAGGCTTTAATTTTTTCATCAATTTTAGTAGTAATCCCAATATTTATTTCATATAAAGATAAATTAAATATAGGAAAAGATATAATAGTAAGTGTAGCTCGTGCAATTATCCAATTAATTATAGTAGGATATCTTTTAAATTTTATATTTGGATTAGAAAACCCAATATATACAATAATGTTGATTTTGGTTATGATCTTTATTGCAGCATTAAATACTAAGAAAAAAGGAGATTCTATAGAAAATCAAATTGTTATATCCTTTGTTTCTATTCTTATAGGGACAAGTATTACTATGACAATATTAATACTGTCAAATGCAATAAAATTTAAAGCAAGTGATGTAATACCAGTTGCAGGTATGATTATAAGTAACTCTATGGTAGCAATTATATTAAGTTATAGAAATTTAAATACTAGTTTTAAAGAGAGAAAGGAAGCTGTTGAAGTTAAACTGTCATTAGGAGCAGATATAAAGGAAGCCTCAAGGGATATCATAAGAGAAAGTATAAAGCTTTCTATAATGCCAACTATTGACTCAGCAAAAACTTTAGGAATAGTATCATTACCTGGAATGATGACTGGATTAATATTAGGTGGAACATCACCAATAGTTGCAGTAAAGTTTCAGATAATGGTTACATTTATGATTCTATCATCAGCATCTATATCAACTATGATATCTACATATTTAACTTACAAAACGTTTTTTAATAAAAGAAAGCAATTAAAAGATTCAAGTAAATATATACTTTGATGATTTATTATTAGTGATAAATTTAGACTAAGTTCTCTATAGAACTTAGTCTTTTTTATATATGAACTTCATTCTAAAAGATAATTTCTACACATAAAATTTAGTATATGTATATGATAAAGAGGTGAGCTTTTGCTTAAAAGAAAAAGGTACTTTAAGTTTATTATAAAAGCTATATTATTTGCTATTTTTTATATTTTAATGAATATGTTTCTTGATTCTTATTCTAATTTATTTGTATTAGGTTTATGCGTTTTAGTTGTATATGTATTAGTGAAGTGCGACAAAATGGAGATATAAGGATGCAAGATACTAATAATATTTTAGAGTATATTTATAGAAAACTTATTAGGAGAAAAGAGATAATGAATAATGGATTATTAGAAAATAAAAAAATTATATCTATGTTCAATGATAAGTATTCTAATAGTTATATCTTTTTTTAGAAAAGTACAATGAGTATGAAACTTGGACTTTTATAGATAATACTAATAAAGAAATTAAAACAGTTAGATTTAATAATTATAATAAATAGTACAGTTGAGGACTTAGAAAATATAATTAATTAGCTTATATAAACTGTAATTTAGGGTTATAATTATATATATTTTATATAAGGTTAAAAATTAAAAAGTCTACTCAAGGTAGGTATAAAAGTTTGAAAATTAAAATCTTCTAAATGTTACATTTGTGAAACATATAGGAGATTTTTTTGTGTATAAATTATTTTATCATTATATTGCAAACATTTTCAGAAAACGTTTTTTGAAAAATTAAAATATATTCTAGAATATTTCAGAATATATGAGTTAATGGAGGAATTAAATGGACGCAATAGTTAACTTTTTTAATATCGATAAAAAGTCAGTTTCTGTACCAATAGAACAACAAAGAAAACAATGGATTAAACAATTTTTAAAAGCTTTTTTAGTTGTATTTGTTGTTTATGCTTGTATGTATTTAATTAGAAATAACTTTAAAGCGGCACAACCACTTTTAAAAGAACAATTAGGTTACACTACATCAGAGCTTGGATACATAGGATTTGGATTTTCAATTACATATGCAATAGGTAAAACATTATTAGGTTACATAATTGATGGTAGAAATGCAAAACGTATAGTTTCATTTTTATTAGCAATGTCAGCAACAATAGTATTAATAATAGGTATTTTACTACTTAGTGGTAAACAACCATCAGGAATTATATTATTACTTTGGGGATTAAGTGGATTTTTACAAGCACCAGGAGGTCCAGCTGCTTACTCTACAATATCAAGATGGACTCCAACAGTTAAAAGAGGTAGATATTTAGGATTTTGGAATATGTCTCATAATATAGGTGGTGCAATCGCTGGAATACTTGCACTATGGGGTGCTAATACTTTCTTCCATGGAAATGTTGCAGGGATGTTTATATTCCCAGCAATAATAGCACTTATCGTTGGTGTAGGATTAATGTTTGTCGGTAAAGATGAACCTGAAGAATTAGGTTGGAATAGAGTTGAAGACATCTTTGGTGAACCTGTAGATGAAGATAATATCGAAAGTGAATCAATGACTAAGTTTGAAATCTTTAAAAAATATGTTTTAAAGAATCCTTGGATTTGGACACTTTGCGTAGCGAACGTTTTCGTATATATTGTTCGTATAGGAATAGACAACTGGGCTCCACTTTATGTTACAGAACATTTAGGATTTGGAATGACAGATGCTGTTGATACAATATTCTACTTTGAAATGGGAGCTCTTTTAGGAAGTATGACTTGGGGATATGTATCTGACCTTCTAAAAGGAAGAAGAGCAATACTTGCAGCTTTTTGTTTAGGAATAACTGCCTTTGCAGTACTTGGATATAGATATGCAACTAGTGTTGCAATGATAGATGTTTCATTATTCTGCTTAGGTGCATTAATCTTTGGACCACAACTTTTAATAGGTGTCTCAATAGTAGGATTTACTCCCAAAAAGGCAACCACAGTAACTAATGGATTAAGTGGAACATTTGGTTATCTTTTTGGTGATTCAACTGCTAAAGTTGCACTTGCAAAAATTGCAGATCCAAAATCATCAGGTATAACTGTATTTGGGACAAATCTTCATGGATGGAATGATGTTTTTGTTGTCTTCTATGCAGCACTTATCGTAGGTGTAATTTTACTTCTTGTAGTAGCTTATGGAGAAGAAAAGAAAATTAGAAGATTAAGAAGGGAAAAAGCTTCAGCTAAGTTAGAAGAAGCAGTTTTAACTAGTTTAGAAAAAGAAGCAGCTGTAACTAACTAAAAATTTTAGCTCATAAATAAACATTTATTTTATAAATCTAAAAATAAAAAAGAACTTATATAATAGACAATCAAAAAGAGAGTTTATATATAAGTTCTTTTTTATTATACAAGCTTAATCTTAATCTAAAAATTTAAAATTATATAATTAATTAGATTAAGTTTATTTATATTAAAAAGTACACCTCTATGGCACTCTCTATGGAATTCTAGATGACAGTCTCAATCACAATTTCTGTGGCAAAGTCTTTCATATTCTATGCTAAAATTCTCTCACAAATTCTTTGGCAACGTCTTTCACATTCTCTGCAACGTCTCTCGCATTCTCTATCACATTCCCTACGCAAACGTGCACAAATTCTTTGACATTCTCTACGACGTCTTTCACATTCTCTACGACAACGTCTATTACATTCTCTTTCGCATTCTCTACGCAAACGCTCACAAATTCTTTCGCATTCCCTACGGCAACGTCGTTCACAATCTCTTTCACATTCTCTACGTAAACATGCACAAATTCTTGCACATTCCCTACGACAGCGTCTATTACATTCTCGCTCGCATTCTCTACGGCAACGTCGTTCGCACTCTCTAGGACAACGATCTCTATCAGAACCTATCCCAAAATCTCCATTGCAACTGCTACAACCGAAATCTTCATCAAAGCAACCTCTATCAAAATCTCTATCACACATACAAAACACCTCTTATAAAAATTAGTTTATATGTTATAATATGTCAAATTGTTAATATTGGTACATAAAAAAGTCGAAATAAATAATGAATTTAGATTTAAATATTAAAATGTTAGAATAAAGGCCATTTTAATATAAATATCAATTCTAAAATAATAGATTAATATTGCAAAAACAATATTTTAGTAATATAAATTTATTAAATAGTTAGAACTTAAAGAAAAGATAGCTAGAATAATAAATTATGAGAAGTATAAACTAAAAAGAGCTTAGTTATTATATGTTTATATCTGAAAAATAATAGAAGCTATGCTTTTTGTTTAATATAAAAACTATACAAAAATAAAAGAAGAAAGGGAGATACGATGAGAGAAAAAGAGGGAACAATAGAGAGATGGTTTAATTTAGAAAGTACTTATGCTAGACTTCCAGAAAAGTTTTTTACTAAACAGAATCCAAGTCATGTACCATCACCAAAATTAATTAAATTAAATTATCCGTTAATAGAGTCATTAGGATTAAATGCAAAGGCTTTAGAAAGTACTGAAGGAGTAGACATATTTGCAGGAAACAAGATTCCAGAAGGAGCTAAACCTATTGCGCAAAGCTATGCAGGACATCAATTTGGACATTTTACTATGTTAGGTGATGGAAGAGCTGTATTACTAGGAGAACATATAACTCCAGAAGGTGAGAGAGTTGATATTCAGCTTAAGGGTTCAGGTAGAACTCCATATTCTAGAGGTGGAGATGGAAAAGCATCACTTGGTCCAATGCTAAGAGAATATATTATAAGTGAAGCAATGAATGCCTTAGGTATTCCTACAACTCGTAGTTTAGCTGTAGTTACAACAGGTGAGTCAATAATTCGTGAAACTAGGCTGCCTGGTGCAATATTAACTCGTGTAGCTTCTAGTCATATACGTGTTGGTACATTTCAATACGCTTCACAATGGGGAACAGTTGAAGAACTTAGAGAATTAGCAGATTATACATTAAAAAGACACTTTAAAGAAGTAGAAAATAAAGAAAATCCATATCTTTTCTTGCTTCAAGAAGTTATTAAGAGGCAAGCAGAGCTTATTGCAAAATGGCAATTAGTTGGATTTATTCATGGAGTAATGAATACTGATAACATGACAATTAGTGGAGAAACAATTGATTATGGGCCTTGTGCTTTTATGGATACCTATGATCCTGCAACTGTATTTAGTTCTATAGATATTCAAGGTAGATATGCCTATGGTAATCAACCTGGTATTGGAGGATGGAATCTTGCAAGATTTGCAGAAACTTTATTGCCACTTTTGCATATCAATCAAGATGAGGCTTTAAAGCTGGCGCAAGATGCAGTTTCAAATTTTGCAAAGCTTTATAAAGATAAATGGATTTCAGGAATGAGAGCAAAGCTAGGTATATTTAATGAAGAGGCAGAGGACGAAGAGCTAATAGAAAATCTTTTAAATATTATGAAAGAGTATGGTGCAGATTACACTAATACATTCCGTAATCTAACTTTTGATAAAATAGAGAGTACAGAACTTTCAGGTAATGATGAATTTAATAAATGGTATGAGTTATGGCAGGCGAGATTAGAAAGACAAGAAGAATCAAAGGATGATTCAAAGGAGCTTATGAAAAATAATAACCCAGCAGTAATTCCACGTAATCATAGAGTAGAGGAAGCTATAGATGCAGCAGTAAAAGATGGAGATTATAGCGTTATGGATAGACTCTTAGATGCTCTTTCAAAACCATATGCTTATTCTAAGGAACAGGAATATTATTCTATATTACCTGAACCATCAAATTGTAAATATAAAACTTATTGTGGGACATAAAAATATAAAATTTTTAAAATTAGAAGCTAGTAAAATAGATTAAGTTTTACTAGCTATTTTATTGAATTATAAATATGTTTTTAAAGACCTTATATATTTGCACTCGATACTGAATTACAATAATTATAGTTGAATTAAAAAGTACATATCTATGAAATTCTAAGTAGAACCTTATATTACATTAGCAATCAAATCTGCTATTCCAATCTCTATTTCATTGTCTACTACAATATCTCTCAAACTACTTTCTACGGAAGAAGTATCTATCACAATCTATATTACACATATTAATACTTCTAAATAAGATTTTAATCTAATTTTAATCTTTCTTATATTTTAGATTAATTTTCTAAAAGTATTATATAACCATAATGAATCAAGTAATGAATTTGTGGAGGTAATATAAATGGAAAGAAATGAAATGATTGAAATTTTAACTAAAAAGGTTAATATAAGTTGTGAAGAGGCACAAGAAGTATTAGAAAAATGTAATTGGGATCTCTTAGACTCTATTATTTATTTAGAGAGAAGCGGAAAAGTGGAAAATAATGAAACTACTGCTATAATCGAAATGAAGAAAGAAGATCAAGAGAAGGAAGAGTCGCAGGAGAATAAAGAAGATAATAAAGAGCATGATGAGAAATTTGGTGGTATTGGAGAAGTTGTAGGAAGAGTATTTAAGTTCTTAGGGAAGATTTTAAAAAAAGGAAATAATCATTTCTTTGAAGTTAGAAAGGAAAATGAAAAACCAATAAGAATATCATTAACAATATCAGTACTCTTATTAGTAGTCTTATCAGTGCCAAGTATAATTTTGTTAATAGTAGGATTGTTCTGTGGATATAAATATTCAATTTCAGGTCCTAATGTTAATTATGATGGAGTAAATAATATCTTTGAAGAGGTATCAAAATCAGCAGAAAACATTAAAAGTGATTTTAAAGAAGGGTACGAAAAATAATATATAAGTTTAACAAAGAGGTTTTGGAAAATATTCAAGGTCTCTTTATTTTTATGCTGTGGAAATACTAATGGTAATGATATAATTTAATAGATAAGGATAGAATTAAGATAATTGATTTTAATTATGCCATAGGTATGGAGGACTATTTATGGAGAAGCTTAAACTTGTAGATAAATTACGAGATAGAACTAATATAAGTTATGAAGAAGCTAAGAGTGCTTTAGAAAATAATAATTGGGATATACTAGATGCCATGCTGTATTTAGAAGAGAATGGAAGAGTAGAAAAGCCTTCTGTTAGCATATTTTATACCAATGAATATAAAGAAAGTTACACTAGTCAGGGAGAAATAGGTAATATTAGTGAAAATAGAGATAATAACGATTCTAAAAGTAAAAATAACTTTGAGGGAATTTTTGAATCTATATGTAAAGCTATAGATACTTGCAATAATATCTTTGTTGAGATTAGAAGAAGCGGTATAGGACTTTTAAAGATACCACTTACTGTATTAATACTACTTTTATTGTTTACCTTCTGGATAATCATACCTCTAATGATTGTTGGATTATTCTTTGAGATAGAATTTTTAGTATCGTCTAAAAGTATTAATACGGATAAGGTAGATAAAGTAAATGAAGTATTTAGTGAAATAGCAAAAAATGCCCAAATTATAAAAGATAAGTTTAAAAAGGGGTTTAATTAATGATTAAGATTTTAATTGTTGAAGATGAAGAAAAAATAGCCAGATTCATAGAGCTAGAGTTAATACATGAGGGGTATAAAGTAATAAAGACGAATAATGGTAGAACAGGCCTTGAAATTGCAGAGAGGGGAGAAGCTGATTTGGTTATTCTTGATGTTATGCTTCCTGAACTTAATGGACTTGAAGTATTAAGAAGGCTAAGAAGAAGTTCAGAGATTCCTGTTATAATGCTTACTGCAAGAGATGCTGTTATGGATAAAGTATCAGGACTTGATGCAGGAGCAGATGATTATATAACAAAGCCCTTTGCAATAGAAGAATTACTTGCAAGAATAAGGACAGCTCTTAAAAAGAGAGTAGTTACAATAAAAAAAGATGAAGATGTACTAAGCTGTGGTCTATTAACTTTAGATAAAATGAGACATAAAGTAATTTATGATAATACAGAAATTGAATTGACTAATAGAGAATTTAATTTGCTACAAATATTAATGGAAAATAAAAATATAGTACTAACTAGAGATGTGCTTATAGAAAAAGTATGTGGTTACGATTATTTCGGAGAAACAAATGTAATAGATGTTTATGTAAGGTATTTAAGAACAAAAATTGATGATGCTTTTAAGGTGAAAATAATAACTACAGTACGTGGTGTAGGATATGTAATAAAAGATGAGTAAGAGTAAAAAGAATAAGAATAAGAATGTTACATCTATTGCAATAAAGATGAATGCTATCTCTGTAAGAGATTTATTTTTTAAGTTTCTTTTAATTGATATATGTTTAATCATTATCTTAGTTGGTCTTTGGTGCATGGAATCTGAAAAGAGCTTCTATGGTGAATTAGTACAAAATGCGCAAAGGTCATTTAATTTTTATCCTATAGAAACAGCAAACTATACAGTTACTTGGGATAATGGAAAGACTATGGTTAAAGAAGCTAGTACTTTTTTATATAGTATTATAAAAATAATTATAGTTTTAGGAATAGTGGAAGGAATATTTTTATTAGAAGAAATAATATTTGGTACAGCAAAAATTAGAAAGGTTTTAAAACCACTTAATGAAATAGCAGAAACAGCAAGTAGGCTTAGTAATATGGATTTTGATGAGGAAAAATTTCAGAGCCTTGAGGATGCTATAGCTAAAATTAGTCCTGTAACATCTGATGAAAGAATACACATGGGTGATAGTGAACTTCAAGGGTTAGAGGATGCAATAAATAAACTTTTAGATAGAATGAGAGATTCTTATAGGCAGCAGGCAAGATTTGTTTCAGATGCATCACATGAACTTAGAACTCCTATTTCTGTAATTCAAGGTTATGCAAATATGCTAGATCGTTGGGGTAAAAATGATGAGAGTGTATTAGAAGAATCTATTACAGCAATAAAATCTGAATCTGAAAATATGAAAAATTTGGTTGAGCAGTTATTATTCTTAGCTAGAGGTATTAATGGAAAAACTCAGCTTACTATGAATGAATTTTCACTTAATGATATGATGAATGAAGTTTTAGAAGAATCTAAGATGATAGATAAAAACCATATATATAATTATATTAATTCAGAAAATATAAGTGTTTATGGTGATATAGGCCTACTTAAGCAGACTGCTAGAATACTAGTTGAAAATGCAGCTAAATACACAGATAAAGGAGAATATATAACACTTAGGATAGGAAGAAATGATAAAGGAGAAGCTTATTTTTCTATTCAGGATAGTGGAATAGGGATGGATGAGGGTGATGTACCTTATATATTTGAACGTTTCTTTAGAGCTGATACGGCAAGAGTTAGAAAAGATGGTGGAACTGGTCTTGGGCTATCTATAGCAAAATGGATTATTGATAACCATAGGGGATACTTTAGTGTTTTAAGTAGAAGGGAAATAGGTACAAGAATAACAGTATTTTTACCACAAAATAATAAATAGAAAAAATAATAAAAAGCTACATTATACCTGTTAAGAAGAAATTATTCAAATAATGATATGTAAGAAATAAGTAAATTAAAAATAATTCATGGAATTAAAGCATCTTTAATATAGATGCTTTTTATGTTTTATAAGGATAATAAGATAACTGGAAGGAGAGTAAAATTTATATTTTGATTAAATCAAATAAAATTGTTAACAAAATAGAAACTTACATCCATTTAAAAAAAGCTGATATAATTCTTAATGTTAATTAAGGAGGAATAAAATTATGCCAACAACGAAAAAGGAAAGTTTAGTTTTTACAATTATTATGTGTGCATTTATGGTATTTGTTATGAGTGTATACAATGTATCAGTACATTCAGGAGGTTTTTCAAAAGATGTTATCACGGAAGCACTAGTGGGATTTCCACTTGCATTTATAGTTGGAATGATATGTGATTGGTTTATTGTATCAAAACCTGCAAAAGCATTAGCATTTAAATTTATAAAGAAAGAGGACAAGCAAATAAAAATAGCTATTTTTATTTCAACATTTATGGTATGTGGTATGGTATTATGTATGTCAATGTTTGGAGCTATACATAATGTTGGATTAACAAAAGATTTACCATCAGCGTACATAACAGGAATAGGTATGAATTTTATTGTAGCTTTACCATTACAATTACTAATAGCAGGTCCTATCGTAAGATTTATATTTGCTAAAGTATTCAATAAATAAAAATATAATTACGTCATATTGCATAGAAATAGTTTCATTTGTTGTATTTAAATTATTAGAAATGCTTACATATAAAAAAAGATAGAATCTGTAAAGCATATGTAGAATTTAAATAATAATTAAAAGATTAAATTTTGCAATAGATATTTAATCATTGATATAATATAACAAAGGAATAGAGACAATAAAAATATAATGAAACAATATACATTAACTATACATAACTCCAAATAAGAAACATAAAAAAGTCATAATGTTGCCATATTTTAATTAGATAATGTATTTAAATTAGAGATATAAGGAGGAAACATTGTGATGGGATATGGAAGTTGTTTTGGAGATGGAGTTAATAATATAGGCTTTGGAGGAAATGGCATAGGCTTCGGTGGACATATGATGGGTTTTGGAATAATAAATCTTTTAGTATATGCAATAATAATAGGATTAGTTATTTATGCTTTAATTTATGTATTTAAGAGAAGTAGCCTATCAAAAGGAAATGAAGCTTTAGAAAAATTAAAGATGATGTATATTAATGAAGAAATTTCTGAAGAAGAATTTGAGAAAAGAAAGAAGATAATAGAAAGCAAATAATAGAGAGAAAATAGAGAAGAACTGTCTTAAATATCTTTTAAGATAGCTCTTTTTTATTTAACTGAAGGCGGTGAATAATTTGAATTTAGGTATATTATTAGTAGAAGATCAAGAAGAAATAAGAAATGTTGTAAGTAAATACATAGAAAATGAAGGCTATAGATTATATGTTGCAAAGGATGGTTTTGAGGCTCTTGAAAAATTTAATGAAAGTGATATTAGCTTAGTTGTTTTAGATATTATGATGCCTGGAATAGATGGATTTGAAGTTCTAGAAGAAATAAGAAAAATATCAGATGTACCAGTTATAATGTTAACTGCAAAGCAAGAGGAAATAGATAAAATAACGGGATTTGATTTAGGTGCTGATGATTATGTATCAAAGCCATTTAGTTCAAGGGTGCTTATGAAAAGGATAAAAGCCATATTAAAAAGAGTATATAAAGAAGATAGTAATATAGTTTTAAGATATAACTCTTTAGAGCTTAATGAAAGCAGTAAAAAGCTGTTTAAAAATTCAATAGAAATAGAAATAACATCAATAGAGTTTAATATATTGAAGGTATTTTTAAAAAATAAAGGTCAAGTTTTAAGCAGAGATCAGATAATAAATAAAGTATATGGGTATAATTTTGATGGAGAAATTAGAAGCGTAGATAGTTACATAAAAAGAATAAGAAAGAAAATAGAAGATGACCCTAAAAATCCAAAACTTATTATAACTAAGTATGGTGCAGGTTATGTATTTGGAGAAAATTAATATGACAATTAAAAAGCAATGGCTTATAACACTTGTAACAGTTGTAATAGTAACTGTATTTATAAATACAGTTTTACTTACAATACTTATAAATAAAAATTTTAATACCTATGTTTCTAATACCTATAAGGAAAATGTATCTAAAATAATAAGTACAATAGAAGAATCGAGCAAAAAAGATATATCAAATATGCAGCTTGAGATGAATTTAAAAGGTCATTTAGATGATCCAATCGTAGGAATTATCATTTATGACAATTATGGTAGAGAGATATTAAGTGTTGGAAATACTATGATGCATCATATGATGATGGGAAGTACTAGAGAAGATGTTGAATCCTATGATGTAAAAGATAAAAGTTCTGATATAGGCAAAGTATACATAGTAAAAAATGCTTCAATTGATGGATCAAGTACCATTAATATATTTAAGAAAACACTTGTCATGAATAGTTTGATAGTTAGTGCTATAGTTATTTTCCTTGCCATAATAATAAGTTTGTATATGAGTAAGAAAACTGTAGATGATTTAAAGAAAACTGAGGAATTAGCTCAAAATATAAATTTAGGTAATGATACTAATATTAAATTATCCAGTATAAAAGAAATAAGGTTTATTCAAGTAAGTCTGCAAGAGCTTAGTAGTAAATTGAAGTTAAAACAAAAGGGAAGAAAAAAGCTTATAGATGAAATGATTCACCAGACAAGAACTCCTTTAACTATATTAAAATCTCATGTAGAAGCATATGAAGATGGCATATTAGAATTAAATAGTAGTGAATTTAATATTTTAGAAGAACAAATAGATAATGTAACATCCATAATATCTAATATGAGCGAAATGATAGAAGGAGAAAAGGATTTAGAAGAAATAAAAATAGAGAAGGTGAACCTAAATGATTTAATAAATCAAATAGGAAATGGACTAAAGCTTCAGTTTAAAAAGAAAAATATAGACTTTAAAATAGTAGAAAATAATAATATATCCATAAATACAGATAGATATAAATTAAGTCAAACTATTTATAATATACTCACTAATTCATATAAGTTCACTCTAGAAGGTGAAACTGTAATATTAGAGATTTTTAAGGAAGATAAAAATATAAAAATAATAATAGAAGATACAGGGATTGGAATAAAGAAAGAAGATTTAAAAAGAATATTCGAAGCATATTATAGAGGAGTAAATACAAATAAAATAAAAGGTGAAGGTATAGGGCTTTATGTAGCATATGAAAACATAGAAGCTATAAAAGGAAAAATAGAAGTAGAATCTAAATGTGGCATAGGAACTAAGTTTATTATAATGCTTCCATATACTTAAAAAGTATATGGAAGCATTTTTATATTATTAATTTAAGCTTTTGCATGTTTTTTATATAAAGAGTATATTCCTTTAATTGATACTGAAATTATACCGATAAAAAGGAATATATATGCTATAGGAATTAAAAAGAATGGTTCTACAAGTGTTCCATCAGGAGCCACTTCTGAACCTATAATATTAAAGGATATTAAGCAACAAAAACTTAAACCAAATGGTAAAAGATAAATAAACTTTTTCATATATAAATCACTCCTTAATATTCTGTATTTATGATCATATATTAGCATATGGGAAAATAAATAGCAATAAAAATATATTGTAAAACAATAAATAAGTATTATTTAAGAATAAAATTAGTGCTGAAACGAAGTTATGAAACTAGTGATTTAAAGTAAGTTTATAAAGTCTTAGAATATAACAAAGGAATATGCTTTTATAAACTATGCAGCTTTTGTTCAATATCTAAAACAAGAGGATGAAGAACTTGAATTTATCAATAATGACATATGGGGAATATGGGACATAAATCTAATTATTATTACCTTCAGAGATTAAGATAATAATAAATTATATTAAAAAATAAGTATGATAAATATCTTAATAATGAATACATAGTAATAAATTAGCTGAAAAAGGAGTGTTCATATATTACACTCATATTCTTTTTTTATAGAAGTATTTAAAAATATATTAGAATATAAATTATATACAAATAATGGTAATAATTATATAATCTATATATAGATTATATAAATAATATATTTGAAAGTAGGTGAATATCTTTAATGAGAATAACGCGAATTAACTACTCGGTGCAGTTTAGATAATCTGATAGTAGATTGTATCGAGATAAATTAATTTACTATCAGCTAACTGCACTGCTTTTATTATAAGAAAAATAGTAATATAAAGGAGTAAACAGTTATGGATTATAATAAATTAAAAGAATTATGGAAAATGGATGAGGATATGAGTTTTAAGGGATGGGATTTTTCTTATTTAGATAATAGATGGGAAGAGGAACTTATACCTTGGGACTATAAAAATATAGTAGAAAACTATTTAAAAAATACGTATACATTACTTGACATGGGTACTGGTGGAGGAGAATTTCTATTATCATTAAAGCATCCCTATAAAAAGACTTCAGTAACAGAAAAATGGGAATCTAATGTGAAAGTATGTAATGAAAGATTGGCTCCGTTAGGGATAGATGTAAATCAAGTGTATGATGATAAAAAGTTACCTGTTAAAGATAACTCCTTTGATATAGTTATAAATAGGCATGAATCCTATGAAGAAAAGGAAGTAAAAAGAATATTAAAGCCAAATGGAATATTTATTACTCAGCAAGTTGGTGGCAAGAATAATGAAAGCATGTCTAAGAGATTAATAAAAGACTTTAAGCCACAATTTTCAAATATTAATTTAGATAATGTAGTAATAGAACTTGAAGAAAATTCTTTTGATATTATATACCAAAATGAATATTTTCCATATTTAAGATTTTATGATGTTGGAGCAATAGTGTATTTTGCTAAAATCATAGAATGGGAATTCCCTAATTTTTCTGTAGATAATTGCTTTGATGAACTTTGCAAATTAAATGATGAATTAAAGACTAAAAGTTATATTGAAAGTCTTGAGCATAGATTCATTGTTGTATGCAAAAATATAAAGAAATAGATATAAAGATTATATATAAATGGTTATTTAAAAGAATATAAGGTGGAGTTAAAATGGAATATATGGGAAATAAGAATTATTGGGATGAGAAGTTTTTTAATAGAAGTGATAAACTATTAACTCCAGAAAAATTATTAGTTCAAAGTATAAAGTATTTCAAGAAAGGGACAGTTCTTGATATTGCATGTGGAGATGGAAGAAATACAATATTTCTAATTGAAAATGGGTTTAGAGTAACAGGAATTGATTTTAGTAGCAAAGCGCTTAATCGCTTAGAAAGATTTGCTAAAAGAAAGAACTATTTAGTAAATACAAAACAAATTGATTTAAGCATAGATGGGTCACTAGATCACATTGGTATATTTGATAATATTGTAATTAATCACTATAGATTAAATAAGAAGCAACTTAAAAATTTAAAAAATCATTTAACCGATAATGGAATTTTATTTATCTGTGGTTTTGGAGATAATAATAAGGTAGATTCTAAATTTAGAAAAGAGGACTTAATCAAATTAACTGATTTTGAAGATATAAATAAGTCATTTCAGTTAATTAATTATATTGAAAATCAAGATGAGAGAGGAACTGTCCTTACTTATATTTTTAGAAAGATAAAAGCTTAAAACAGAGATATAAAATTATAAACATTGGAGGAGGATTATCATTGTAGTATTAGTGTTGCTAATTTGTTTAGCTATAATAAGAATTTATATATGTGACAAAGTAAAACTAGACTATTTCTTGGCAGGACTGTATCCAGTAAATATTATAACCTTTATCATTACATCACTTGCTATTGCATTAAATAGCAAAAGTAAAAATATGAGCTTTTTAATTAATTCAATAATGATTATAGGAATAATTATATTTATTTTGGCATCAATATCTAGTTTGAAGAATATAAAAAATCAAAATATAAAAATTAACAAACCAATATTATGTTTAACTAGTATAATATGCGTTATAACTATAATACCAGCCTTTTTAATATCAATTATAATGCTTTTAATAGACTTAGGAATGTTTATAAAACATATAAGTTCCTTAGATTCATATAGGAAATTTGTAAAGTAAATAATTTATATTAAATAAGAAAATATAAGTGAGTAAATATATAAGTCTTTAGACTTATATATTTACTCATTTTTTAATTAACTATTCTCTAGAATAGATTTAAATACTTTATTATGTTCAGTATCTTTACTTAAAGCTTGAATAATTTTTATTATTTGATTTTCTGTAATCATCTCATGGGAATATTCATAAGAGCATAGAAGATACCCCTTAATAATTCTATAGCTATTAATAAGAATCTTTATACTATCACTTAAATTTTCTCCTCTATTAAAAGGTATAATATTCTTAAAGATTTGGTTCACTAAATAGTTTTCAAAGATGTAAGAATAATTGCTAAGTTCAAAATCTCTAGAGCTAACTTTATTAGAGCTATTTAGATTTGATTCAGCAATGGTATTACAACTTATATTACTAAAATCATCTTCTACATTTAAAATATCTTTTCTTAAATTACCTAAATAAGCTTTTAGCCTAGTTCCAATAACCTTATCAAAAATATTATCATTTAAGATTGAATTATAAAAGCTAGTATTTTCTACAAATAATTCTCCTTTTAAAGAATCAAAATCCATAGAATCATCAGCAAAGTTTTCTAAAAGTATCTCAATATCATAATAATCTTTAGTATCACTTAAAGCTTCCTCTCTTAAAATTTCAAGTTCTGTATAAAAGCTTTTAAGTATATTAAGTCTTTCCTCAATGCTAAAATTTCTATTCTGCATTATGTTTATTGAGTTAATTCGTATATCCCAGAAATATTGAAGAAGACTATCAGTGCCACTAAAGGCTTCACTATCTATCATTCTTCTTATCTCAACTGCATCTTCATCTAAATCTTCGTCCAATTCTATAAATTCCATCTTTTTTTTATTTAAAAGTGCTTTATTACATACTTCAGAACAGGAAGGAAGACCACTTTTCTCATATATATCATCAACAATATTAAAAACTCTAGGATATCTTTTACAAGTTATAGAAAGATTATCCTCACCACAAGAACCATGGATATCACAAAGCATATTTTTATTTAAGAAAGGACATTTATTTTCTTCACCAATAATCATAAATCCATAATTAAATGAATCATCAAGTATATTACTTCTAATATATTTATCCTTAACTAGAGCTTTAAGATTGTCACTACTATTTTCATATTTATTAAATGTAGCTTCATCTATGTTTACATCCCAACCAGCACAACAAGTATCAGTACAATTTGGGCCAACGCAACTAAATCCTTTCATATATTCAGGCATAAAAAAACTAACTCTCAAAATGTAACACCATCTTTCTTGGATAATAATACAATTATATTTATCCCTTATAGTTGTTAAATTATATGAGTTTAAGCAAGCTTAATTAAGATTTATCCTAAATTCAATATAAGATTACAGCTGTAATTAAAATATTTTTTATATTGTTATCATTAATTTGCATTTTGTTTACATGCTTTAATATTTTAACACTTATATGAAAGTTTGGGGATAAAATGTTTATTTAGAATTTAAAAAGTTAATAAAAAAATAAATTTAGAATAGTGAAATGAACCTTATCATAAATAAGCCTCCAAATATTCGATTTGGCTAAAGTGAACTTGTTTAGCAAGCGAAAGTAAGAATAGTTTCATTAAAGAGGTGAGATTTTTACTGAATTTGGATTTTCAAATAAGAAATAGTCCTAAGTATAAGGATGTTTATATGAGTGAGATTGATGATATTCAATTAGGCGAGGAAGATAAAATTTATGTAATAAGCAGTTATAGTTATTAATTCAAAAAAAGGTTGTTCACTTTGACCAACCTTTTAATGGATATTCCTTATGCTATATTTTAACGGTGATATGTTCACCACTTTGAGACACAACTTCTACCACTTTTAATCCTTTATATCTCTTTAAGCTACCTTTTACTGCTTTAAAAAGTTGTAAAGCTATCTTTTTTTCCTCTTTATTAAGCTGTTTTTTGGGAATGCATCTTATTATTAGGCCTCCCATAGATAACGGCACTGGTAAAGTTAAATTAAATTCTTTACTTTTTATTGAAACTATCATTTAGAAACCTCTAATCTATAACTATTTTAACTGTATCTCCTGAGCTTGAGCAGATATCTACTATTTCGCCCATAACTTCATTATCTAAGCAAGATACTATAGTATTCATTAGTTCATCTAGATCAATTTCATCCATACCTTCAACATATTTAGATATCGGTAATTTACCAGTAACCTTTAGAACTTCTTTGACTACCTTAATTGGTAACTTTATATTGACCTTATCTCCTTCATGACTTAAAATTTCAACTTTTAAAAATTTATCCTCATATTTTTTAGGGGTGATAGCTTCAGTATTTTTTGATGTATTTCCTAAAGCATCAATGATTTCCTTTGCTTTATCAGCAGAAATCTTACCTTCCTCAACCATTTTTAACACTGTCATAATTTCTTCGTTCACAATAATCCCTCCTAAATTTAATCTTTTAATTTACTAATTGCTTCATCAACTGAGATATCTCCATTTTCTAGAGCGGCTAAAATATCCTTATTTTCTTGTTTAACTTTAGTTTCTTTTGATGAATAACCTAAACTTTCAATAACCTCATCTAATTTCGCCCTAACTGTTGGATATGAAATGCCTAGATCTCTTTCAACTTCTTTTATATTTCCCCTACATTTTATAAAGGTTTCTATAAAATATAATTGCTCATTATTTAAATAATCAAATTTAGATAATTCAAATTCATTATCTATAACAGTATTACAACTATTACATCTTAATCGTATTGCCTTTAATTTATTAGAGCATACTGGACAACGACTTAATAACTTATACATAAATTACCTCCAATCTCTAATAATAAATTACTCCTTTTTTTATGAAATGTAAAGAGTTTTATTAAATATTTTAATTATTAAATTAATTATATTAATATATTTATATATAATATTAATATAATTAATGTATTATATTAATATTTTTAATGTATATGGGTTTTGTATATTGATTGCAAAAAATGAGTAATGTAAATAGTACTACTTAAAGAGAATATCATTATTTATAAAATCTTCAGTACTAACTGTGCCATGATATAATTCTTATGATTTATTTATGGTTATGAACTAGTATAATCAATGAGAACCAATCCTATATAGAGTTGGTTCTTTTTTGTTTTGTATGGAAATGAGTATATATCAGGGAAAGATTAAAAAAGTTAGAGGATTTTAAAAACTTTAGGAATACATGAAGCTTTAAGTAGTAATAAGAAATGAATTAAGGGAAGAACATATAATAATAGTGGTGCATTACAGGGAATAAATGGAGCTTATTTTATTTAGATCTTTAAGGAGGGTATATGAATATATATTAAAAGAGACGTAGTTAAATTTGACAAAGAGTTAGAGGAACTAAAAAAACCGAGTCTTATAATAATTCATCATACTGAAGAAATAGGGTGGGATATTCATAAAGTCCATAATTATCATAAAACTTTGGGATGGGAAGGAATTGGATATAATTATTTTATAGAGGAAAATGGAACTATAATTGAAGGTAGAGGTATGCATATAGGTGCTCACACTAAAGGTTTTAATAATAAGTCAATAGGAATTTGTTTAAACGGAAACTTTGATTTAAGTTATCCATCAAAAGAACAAATAAAATCATTATGTAATATGTGTAATATGCTGATGAATAAATATAATATACCGATAGAGCGTGTTATAGGACATAGAGAGGTTGAAGGAGTAACTAAAAGTTGCCCAGGATATTATTTTAATATGAATGAATTTAGAAGATATTTATTTAATGGATTACTACTCTAAAATGAGGTCAGAATGAAATATTTATGACCTCTTTTTACACCCCAAAATAGGTATATTAGGTATTAAAAAGGGCAGAATTATAAAATGATGTTTAAGTATTATACATTAATAATTTATGTTGGGATGAGAAGAGTATGAAAGAAGTATTACATTTAGGTATTGATATAGGATCAACTACGGTTAAGATTGTATTATTAGATATCAATAGCAATATTATTTATAGTAAGTATGAAAGACATTACTCGAATATAAAAGAGACTACAACTTCATTTATAAAAGAAGTTTTTACAAAATATAAAGATTATGATATTACAGCAATGGTAACAGGATCTAGTGGGTTATCAGTTTCAAAGCTTTTAGGACTATCTTTTATTCAAGAAGTTATTGCTTGTACAGAAGCTGTTGAGACTTTCATAAATAGCACTGATGTAGTAATAGAATTAGGTGGAGAAGATGCAAAAATAACATATTTTGAAGGTAGTTTAGAACAACGTATGAATGGGGTTTGTGCTGGCGGTACAGGTGCTTTTATAGATCAGATGGCTACATTGCTTGAAACAGATGCTAAAG
Organism: Clostridium sardiniense; assembly: GCF_019753795.1. NCBI lineage: Bacteria > Bacillati > Bacillota > Clostridia > Eubacteriales > Clostridiaceae > Clostridium > Clostridium sardiniense. Next base: position 382,982 of record NZ_JAIKTU010000001.1, read on the forward strand.
GATTAAATGAATTAGCTAAAAATTATAAGATAATTTATCCCATTGCTGCAAGGTGTGGAGTCTTTGCAAAAACTGATATACAATCTCTTATAAATGAAGGGGCTAGCAAGGAAGATATGGCTGCATCTATATTTCAAGCTGTTGTAAATCAGACTATAAGTGGGCTTGCTTGTGGAAAGCCAATAAAGGGAAATGTTGCATTTCTAGGGGGGCCTTTATACTTTTTATCAGAGCTTAGAAAAAGGTTTATTGATACCTTGAAATTAAAGGCGGAGGAAATAATATTTCCACAAAATCCTCAATTATTTGTGGCTATTGGTGCAGCTATTGAATCCAAAAAAGAAAAAGTTATAACTTTTGAGCAACTGTTAAAAGCTGTTGAAAGTTTAGATGATAATGATATAGCTAATTCAGATATATTAGAGCCATTATTTAAAAATGAACAGGAATTAAAAGACTTTAGACAAAGGCATTACAAATACAAAGCAAAGATAAGAGATATAACTACATATGAAGGAGAAGCTTTTTTAGGTATAGATGCTGGATCTACTACTACTAAAGCTGTATTAATAGATAATGAAGGGACTATATTATATTCTTTTTATGGTAGCAATAAAGGCAATCCTATGCAAATTATTATAAACATATTAAAAGATATATATAGTAAAATTAATGAAAAAATAAAAATTGCTAAAGCCACTGTTACAGGGTACGGAGAGGCTCTTATAAAGTCAGCTTTAAATATTGATATTGGAGAAGTTGAAACTATAGCACATTATAGAGCAGCAAAACATTTTTTAAAAGATGTGGACTTTATTCTTGATATAGGAGGTCAAGATATGAAGTGCATCAGGATAAAAGATGGAGTAATAAATTCTATTCAATTAAATGAGGCCTGTTCATCAGGTTGTGGTTCTTTTCTTGATATGTTTGCACAATCTTTAAACATGGATATTAAAGAGTTTTCAAAAGAAGGATTATTATCAAAAAGTCCAGTAGATTTAGGGTCAAGATGTACTGTATTTATGAATTCTAAAGTTAAGCAAGTTCAAAAAGAAGGTGCTGATATTGGAGCTATATCTTCTGGATTATCTTATTCTGTAATTAAAAATGCTCTTTATAAGGTTATAAAAATAAGAAAGCCTGAGGACCTTGGAGAAAAAATTATAGTTCAAGGAGGGACTTTTTATAATGAAACTGTTTTAAGAGCATTTGAAAAAGTTACTGGTAAAGAGGCAGTAAGACCAGATATTGCTGGCCTCATGGGAGCATTCGGAGCTGCTCTTATTGCAAAAGATAACCATAATGAAAATGAGGTTTCTAATATTTTAGGAAAATCTGATATTGAAAAATTTAAAGTATCAAATGAATTTAGGCATTGTGGATTATGTAGTAATAATTGTCTACTTACTGTAAATAAATTCTCTGATGGTAGAAAATTTATTTCCGGTAATAGATGTGAAAGAGGTATAGGCGCTACTAAAAATATAAAAAAAGCAGAAAATTTATTTGATTATAAATATAAAAGAATTTTTGGATATAAACCTCTTTCAATAGAAGAAGCAACAAGAGGAGAAGTAGGTATACCAAGAGTTTTAAATATGTATGAGAACTATCCTTTTTGGTACACACTTTTTACAAAGCTAGGTTTTAGAGTAGTATTATCTCCAAATTCTACAAAGAAAGTTTACAATGAAGGCATTGATACAATACCTTCAGAGTCTATTTGTTATCCTGCTAAACTTGCTCATGGACATATAGCAAGTCTTATAAAGAAAGGCTTAAATTTTATATTTTATCCATGTATCTCTTATGAGAGACTAGAAGATAAAAATGCAGATAATCACTATAATTGTGCCATAGTAATCTCTTATCCAGAGGTTGTTAAAAACAATATTGGATTTTTGAGAAGTAAAGATATAATATATAAAAATCCATTCTTGAATTTTAATGATATAAAGTCAATGAAAAAGAACTTATATGATGAGCTAAAGGAATTTGATATAAGTCGAAAGGAAATAAGCATTGCAGTTGATAAGGCTTATGAAGAAGTTAGCAAGGTTAAAGAAGATTTAAAAAATAAAGCATTGGAAATTCTAGAAGACTTAGATAAAAGTGGTGAAAAAGGTATTGTATTAAGTGGAAGGCCATATCATTTAGATTTAGAAATAAATCATGGTATAGCAGATATGATATCACAAGAGGGATTGGCAGTATTTACAGAGGATTCTGTAGCTGATTTAGTTGAAATACCAAGACCATTAAGAGTATTAGATCAATGGACTTATCATTCAAGAACATATAGAGCAGCACATTTTGTAGGTACTAGGAAAAATTTAGAGTTAATTCAATTAAACTCTTTTGGATGTGGATTAGATGCAATTGCTACAGATCAAGTACAAGAAATATTGGAGAGTTTTGGTAAAATATATACATTGTTAAAAATAGATGAAGTTAATAATTTAGGGGCAGCTAGAATTAGAGTACGTTCTCTTAAAGCTGCTATGGATGATATAAATAAGTCCAGAAGTTTCAATTTTAAAAATATTAACCCAATTAAGTCATATTCTAAAACTATATTTACAGAAGAAATGAGAGAAAAACATACAATACTTTGTCCGCAGTTTTCTCCAATACATTTTGAATTATTAGAAGTTGCTTTTAAAAGCTCAGGATATAATTTAAAAGTATTACCTACAGTTAGTCGATATACCATAGAAGAGGGATTAAAATATGTAAATAATGATACTTGTTATCCTGCCATTATAATAATAGGTCAAATTATAAGTGTACTTAGGTCTGGAGAGTATGATTTAAACAATACCTCTGTGGTGATTTCTCAAACAGGAGGTACTTGTAGAGCATCTAATTATATTTCCCTTATAAGAAAAGCATTAAAAGATGCAGGGTATGAAAAAATACCAGTTATATCTTTAAGTGCTCAAGGAATAGAGAATAATCCTGGATTCAAAATAACATTACCAATAATTAATAGAGCATTAATGGCAGTAGCTTATGGAGATATGTTACTAAGAATGATAAATAGAGTAAGACCTTATGAAAAAATTAAAGATTCAACAAAATTAACTTATTTGAAGTGGCTCGATATATGTAAAAATAGTATAGCTAGTGGAAGCTTTAAGGAATTTAAAAATATTACAAAAGAAATGGTAAATGAATTTGATAGTTTGAAAATTAAAAATGTGGATAAACCAAAGGTAGCAGTGGTTGGAGAAATTTTCTTAAAGTATAACACTTTAGCAAATAACAATATTATAGGAGTATTAGAGAAAGAGGGGGCAGAAGTAATAATACCAGATTTAATGTATTTTATATTATATTGTGCCTATAATCAGAAATTTAAATATGAGAAGTTAGGTGGAAACTTAAAAAGCTTCTTAGGTGGTAGATTGTCTATTAAATATATAGAATTTTATATAGCAGAAATGAAGAAGTCACTAAGTGATAGTAAAAGATTTATAGCGCCAGAAAAAATTGATAAATTAGCTAAAGAAACTGGTGATATCTTATCTCTTGGCAATCAAGCTGGAGAGGGATGGTTAGTCACCGCAGAAATGGTTAAATTATTGAAGTCTGGAGTTAGTAATATGATTTGCATACAACCTTTTGCATGTTTACCTAATCACGTAATGGGAAAGGGAATGATTAGAGAAATTAAAAGAAGATATCCTTATTTAAATATTACACCAATAGATTATGATCCTGGTGCTAGTGAAGTAAACCAATTAAACAGAATAAAGCTTATGCTTTCTACTGCAATTAAAAACATGGAAAAAGTAGAAAAGGATAAAATAGATATAAAGAATCAAGGATTTAGTCAATAAAATTAACAATAGTATACAATTTTTTCTATTTTCAATTTTTTATTATAATATATGAGATTTAAATTACAAAATTTACTGATTTTCTTTTTAACTATATAAAAAGAAGAATATTTTTAATTTTCTCATTGTGGTCAAAGTTGGTTTCAATTTTCTTTAACAAAATAAATTTTTCTAAACTTAACCTATTATATCTATAAATCTTATAGATATTTATTAACTAGAGGGAACAAGTCTTTATATAAATGAATATCATAGTGATGGAAAGGAGTTGTTAAAGAATGTCTTTAGAAGAAACTAATTATCACAGAGATACACAGTCATTATATACTGACTGTAAAAGATGCTTAAACTATCATGTTATGATAACCCTGAAGGATGGAAGTAAATTAGATGGAATTGTTGTGGAGGTACAGCCAGATCGTGTTATGGTGTTAGTTGGTGAAGATGTAATGGAGCAAGATCACGGAAGCGAATCTGAGTTACAGCGTCAACCAATTGGTTTTGGTCGCCCAATGAGGAGATTTAGATCATTTAGACCTAGATTTTTCCCATTTGGTGCTCTAGCAACAGTAGCACTGTTACAGTATCCTTTTATTATGCCACCATATCCTTACTTCTTTTAATTATAATACTTAAACAAAAGAATAAATATTTAATTAATCTTATGATTAAAAATCTAAGAGGTTTGAGATTATATTACTCACACCTCTTATTTTTTATTATTAATTTTAAGATATTTTTTGAGAGGGAGTAAAAATCAATTTTTTTAAATAGCCATAAGTTTATCTTGGAATTAATCTATAAACTTTTATAATAAGAATTGAATATTAAATAAATTGAGCGTATAATATTTAGTAATATTATTTTAGGAGGAAAGTTATGATAACACTTAATATTATTAAACAAAGCAAAATACATCATCATTACTAGAGACTTGGTCTGTAAAAAAACAGATACAAGTCTATTAGCATTAGGCTTGTATCTCTGGTAATGATAAATTAAGTGAAATCATAATTTATTTAGAGCCATGTGGGATATATGCCTACATGGCTTTCGTTATATAAAAAAGGTTTAGTGTATAGATATAATTAGGAGTGATTTAAGATGAAAAGAAATATTATAAAACCAAGCATACTACCAGGATTTATGGAGCTACTACCAAAGGATCAACAAATATTTAATGATATAGTATCTAAAATAACAAAGGTATACGAAGATAATGGATGTTTAGCAATAGATACACCAATAATAGAAAAAGCAGAGGTACTACTTGCAAAGACGGGAGGAGAAACAGAAAAGCAAGTATATAATTTTCAAAAAGGAAAGAACAATCTAGCTTTAAGGTTTGACTTAACAGTACCATTTGCTAGGTATGTAGCTCAATATTATAACGATTTAGTATTTCCATTTAAAAGATATCAAATAGGAAAAGTATATAGAGGTGAAAGAAATCAAAAAGGTAGATATAGAGAATTTTATCAATGTGATATTGATGTTATAGGTAAGGAAAAGTTAAGCATAGATAATGATGCATGGGTTATAAGCTTAGCTTCTAAAGCTTTTAAGTCCATAGGATTAAGTAATTATAGATTTCAAATAAGTAATAGAAAAATATTAAAAGGTATACTAGATGAATTAGAAATAGATAAAGCTAATGAGGTTATGATATTAATAGATAAGTATGACAAGATAGGCAGGGAGATATTTTCTAATGAATTAGAAAGTCTTATAGGAGCTTATAAAAGTGAGTATATTAATAAAGTATTAGATATAAAAGGTACTAATAAAGAAAGAATAGGAGAGCTTTTAAAACTTAATATTAAAAATAAAGACTTTAATGAAGGAGTAGGAGAGTTAAAGAAGGTATGTTATATATTAGAGATATTAGGTATAAGTGATGAAGAGTTTGAAATAAATTTAAAGATTATAAGAGGGCTAGATTATTATACTGGGACTGTTTTTGAAACTATATTAGTAGGAAATGAAGAGTATGGTTCTATTTGTTCTGGTGGAAGATATGATAATTTAGCTGAAAATTATACTAATAATATATTACCCGGAGTTGGTATATCAATAGGTGTAACTAGGTTATTCTTTGTTTTAAAGGAAATAGGATTTATAGATAAATATGAAATGAAAAAAGAATTAGATTATTTAATAATTCCAATAGGAGATACAATTGAATATTCATTAGAGGTTATGAAATATATTCAGCAAAATGGAAAGAAGACTACAGTTTATTTTGAAGATGATTCATTAAAGAAAAAGATGAATTATGCCAATAAAATAGGTGTTAAGAATGTAATATTAATTGGTGAAGATGAGGTTAGAAAGAATAAAGTGAATATAAAAAATATGATTTCTGGTGAGAGTAAAAGTATTGATTATAAGCTGCTGTAGAGTTTTATAGTGTATAATTAGATAAAATAATTTTGCAATATTCTAGTATTTTAATATTTATTTGGATAAAGTTACTTTATAATAAGTATGAAACAAAAAATATATTAATTATGTCATGTGAGATTAGCGTTGTACTATTTATGATGATTAAATGATAATTAATGTAGAAAAAAGATTAAAAGCAATATTAATGCTTCGAAATTAGGATATTGTTTTATAGTTGATTATAGGACATCAGTTAAAGATAGATAAACTAAAGAATTTAATCTAATAGATAAGATTAATAAATTAAAAGATTTGGTGGTAAACAATATGAAAAAATATTTAAAAATGCATCCAAAGAATAGGATTTGCTCTGTACAAATCAATAGGTGAAACGTTGTACAGAGCGTAGAAAAAAGTTTCATCAAAATTTTATTGTATTTAGGAACTTTTATAAAACGTTTAATATGAAACTTTGTACATCGTTTTTGATTAATTAAAAATGATTATTAAAGGAGTAAAAAATGTTTAGATTAGAAAAACCAGTTATTACATTAGAAACAATAAAAGCAATGGAGGACATGTCTTATTTCACACATGCACTTATATTTGACGATTTGCTTATTATTGCACAAAAAGAAACAAATTGCTTTGTATTAAAATCAAGTGAAGGATTAATTGTAATAGATGCAATTTGGCCATGCAAAGAAGCTTTTGAGGCAATTATATATGCAATTAAAGATATAGGATGGAATCCAAAATCTATAAAAAAGTTAGTAATAACGCATGGACATGCAGACCATACAGGATGTGGAAAGTGGATTGTAAATAAATATAATGCTAAAACATATTTATCTAAAAGAGATGATATTTTTTGGAGAGATGAACCCATTAAAAGAAATAGGCCTGAAACATATAAAGATTATAATATTGATGTTTATGTTCAAGATGGTGATAAGATAATTCTTGGTGATAAAGTGATTTTTGTATATGATACACCAGGACATACACCAGGAGGACTTAGTTTTATATTTAATGTAACAGAAGATAATAAAACATATTGGGCTGCTTTATGGGGAGGTTCTAATCCACCAGCTAATTTAGATGATATTATTATTTATATGAAGTCATTAGACTATTTTATGGAAGAGGCTAAAAATAAAAATGTTCAAATAGCACTTAGCAACCATACAGCATTAGATAATGGAATTGAGCGTATTGCATATTCAAAAAAGAGAATGAGATATATGCCAAACATATATATAATTGGACATAGTGGATTTGATAAATATTGTCAGCTATTTCGTAATTTATGTTATGAAAAATTAGAAATGTTAAAGTAGAGATTTAATTAAGAGAAAAGCACTATTATTTTAGTTATAAGTGCTTTTCTTTTTTAGAAAGATGGAATATGTCGATAAATAAATAATAAATTTTAATAACTATTTATTGCAAAACGATAAAAATAAGGTTATTCTATATATAGAAATTTAGAAGTGAGGTGCTTTTTATGAAACGAGAAACGCTATTTTTAAAGGCAGTTGTTTTTCTTATTGGAATTATAGCTCTTGGGTTATGTATATTTTTGTTGCCTAGAATAGCAAATAAAGCGTCAGAAATAAATAGAGATTTGTATCATTTTATAATAGTTGTATATGTATCAGCGATACCATTTTTCATTGCGCTGTATCAGGCTTTAAGAATTTTAAGCTATATTGATAAAAATGAAGCTTTCTCATATTTATCTGTAAAAGCTTTAAAAAATATAAAATACTGTGCGATGACAATCAGCATCTTGTATGTATTAGGACTACCATTATTATATATCATAGCTGATAAAGAGGATGCTCCTGGTATTATAGTAATAGGAATGGTTGTTGTTTTTGCAGCTTTTGTGATTGGGATATTTGCTGCTGTTCTTCAAAAGCTATTAAAAAATGTCATAGATATAAAATCAGAAAATGATTTAACGGTCTGAGGTGAATAATATGGCGATTATAATTAATCTTGATGTTATGCTTGCTAAAAGGAAAATGAGCGTAACAGAACTTTCAGAGAGGGTTGGAATAACAATGGCTAATATTTCTATATTGAAAAATGGAAAGGCAAAAGCAATTAGGTTTTCAACTTTAGATGCAATTTGCAAAGAATTGAAATGCCAACCTGGAGATATTTTAGAATACAGAAATGATATATTAGAAGAATAGATAGAATTGATATTAATCTAATATATCATAACCATTTCATAATATTAAAATAATAGGAATAAAAAGCTCAGCGAATTTGTTGAGCTTTTTTTGTTTGTTAGCATTTTTCAGTAGATTGCATTTAAAAATAAAAACTATATTTAAATACAGCCTAAATTAATATAACTTAAATCAAGTCATCTAAGCCATTAACTTTAGCTTGTTCATCATCATTGATAGGAATAACTATACATTTTTGTCCATCAATTACTTGAGATTTTATTTCAGGTATTTTTTCAGGTTTAACTTGAAGTATAACATCATAATCAGAATCAATATTACTATCTTCTAAGTTTGTATCAGGAGCTTCTTCATTATTTTCTAAGATTTCTTCTGAATCTGTATTAGAAATTTCTTCATTATTTTTTGAATCTTTTTCTAAATTATCTTCTAGATTAGTTTCTGAAACTTCTTCTGAAACTACAGTATCATCAATTTCTGCAGATGGGGTAGCTTCATTATCTACAGCAACCTCTTGTTTAACTTGTTCAAGTCTAGTTTGAAGTACTTCTACTTGCTTTTTTAGGTGTTCTTCCTTTTTTCTTTGCTCATTTGCCTTAAGTATCTTTGAATCAATTAAATTTTCTGCTAGAGGAATATCATCACCAAAGCTTTCTACATAGGATTTTTCAATCTTAGTAGTAATTTCTTCTGGAACTCCACTTTCTATTAAAAGATTTTGGATATCTTTATTTTTTAAACTTATAGGTTCTGAGTCTGTATCGTCATACATTTCATTATACTCTTCTACCATAGCATTTAGATTATCTTGTATATCCATAAAAACTTTATCAGCCTTCTTTTCATTAGCACCAAAAGAGTCTTTAATAATTGATTGGAATGTTTCTTTTTGTATAGTAGCAGTCTGTTTTGAGTAGCAACCTAAAGCATTTTCCATTAATTCAGGATGTGTATCCTTTGCATTTTTTGTGTAATACATAATAGAGTTAACATCTGAACTACGATCAATAAATGCAGGGAATACAAAACCATTAATTGGTGGCTTAACTATCCAATCTCTAATACGTGCTTTTATACTATTTTCTTCTTCAAAATATCTAAGTCCAGGCTCTGAAAGTTCTACAGGGCATAGTGCACATAAAACATATTCATAAACTTCTTCAGACTCGTCTATTTTTTGATTATCTTTAGTTTTTGTAAGAACATCATAAGAGTCATTAAAAATAAGTATTAAGAAATTACCTGTATAATCATAACTATCTATGATAGACTTATAAAAATCATCAAGTAAAGTATCATCATTTAGTTGACTGTTTTTAAGTTGCATGAGTGAAATTTGTTTTTCGTTTATAAGATCTTCGTTAAGTGGAAAGTTAAGCTCTAAAATGTTGTTGCCTATAGTTCCAGATAAGACTTTTTTAGCAATTTCTAAATATTTAAAGTATTCATCCTCATCTAAATTTAGAAATGTTTCTCTAAATTTTAAAATAGTATTTTTTTCTCCATTAACATAGCAACCACACATTTTGCTGAATGTGCAGTAATCTTTTTTGAAACGCTTTTTTAACTCAAGTATATCTTTTTTTCTCATATATAAACTCCTCAATTTGATATTTCATATTCGACGGTATATTGCTTGTACTAAATATTGCATTTATATATAAATGCAATATTTACTTTCATTATTTAAGTATAGTATTTTTTTTCTTTTAATTAAAGATTTTATTAGCTGAAGTTAATTTTATATTTTAAAAATAAATAATATAAAATTTTAATATTAATAAGTTAAATCTGTAAAGCTTATGAATATGAATTTAAATATTTATTAAAAATAAAGTTAAAAAAATAAAGCAAATAAAAATACTGTTAGAATGTTAAATGTAAAAGAAAATTTAGTTAAATAATTAGTGAAAAAAGAGCATATAAAGGTTATTGAGGTGATAGACATGAAGATATGTTCATCTATAATAGAAAACAAAATAAAGTATGATTCATATTTTGATAAACGGGTTAAAGATTATATTATCTTAAAAATAAAATTTGTTTTAATATGTGCTTTGACTTTGGGCATAGGATATCCATGGGCATTATGCATGGAATATAAAGTGAAAAGCCATCATACAGTTATTTGTGGAAAAAGGTTAAAGTTTATAGGTAAACCTAGAGAGTTAATATTTCATTGGTTATTTTGGTGGTTATTAAGTATAATAACATTTGGATTATTTCTTATAGTAACTCATGTAAGAATGGATCAATGGATAACAGCAAACACAATATTTGAAGATGTAGAAATAAAATAAAAACATGTTTAATACATTTAGTTCTTCTGAGAGGAAGTTATCACATTATGTTTTATAAAATGGATATTCTATTTCTGCAATATCTTTAAAAATGAACTTAATGAAGGATTGAGCCTAGGAGGGTAAGCAAAGGTTGCTTTCAATTCAGAAGATAGGTGAAAATTAAAATGAAGATTTATATGACTAAAATTACTTAGTCAAATAGAAAGGTTGGAACAAGGATGATAAGACCAGTTGTAAGGGATGTATTATTTTTAGGGCAAAAGTCAGAATCAGCAACAAAAAGTGATGTATCAGTTATTGATGATTTAGTAGATACATTAAGATTAAATTTAGAACATTGTGTTGGCATGGCTGCTAATATGATCGGAGTAAAAAAGCGTATATTAGTATTTAGTGTAGGTAATATTATAGTGCCTATGGTGAATCCAGTTATATTAAAGAAAGAAAAGAGTTATGAGACAGAAGAAAGCTGTTTATCTTTAACAGGTTTTAGAAAAACAATTAGATATGAAACAATAGAGGTAGAATATCTTGATAGAAACTTTAAGAAACACAAAGAAATATTTACTGGGTTTACTGCACAGATTATTCAGCATGAAATAGACCATTTTGAAGGAATAATAATATAAAAATTATGCTCTGTTTTAAAGTTATGTTGATATGTAGAGATTTAAAAGTGGACAGATTGATTGTCCACTTTTTCTACTAATTTGAATTATATAGTGAGAGGACTTTATATTATATCCAACAAAAAAATTAAATTTATTTTTTCTTTTTATTATCTAAAGCAAGACCAATTGCGACACCGAAACACAAGCCTAGTGCTAATTGGTCAAATATCATACCAAATACGAGTCCCATTCCTGTAAAAAGTGGAAAATAGCAACCGCTTTCCTTTTTAGCATTATCTTTACTCATATAATTTACCCCCATAAATGTATATCTTAATGTATAAAAAAAATTATTGTTTTCTTAGTATAATTATTTGGTTAGTTTATATCATGCATAATTTATAAATACAACCCAATTGGTTATATTTATATTATAACCCATTTTTAAGAAATAATAATATGAATTTTCATTTAAAAAGAAATAGAAAAAAGAAAAGTTTAGAAAATAAACAATCAGATAAAGAGTAAAATAATTAAAAAGAAGACTATAAAATTTCAAAAAAGAATAGTAAGATTCTTTACTTATTAGGTCTTCTCTAAAACGGTCAACGGGAATACAATTATATTAACCGATACGGTAAATGAAAGGGTGAGAGTCTTGAATCAAAAGTTTTTTAATCTACCAAATGAAAAGCAAAAGGCTATTATTGATGCGGGTTATAGAGTATTTTCAGAGAATAAGTATAAGAAGTCACCTATGTCAGAAATATCAGCAGAAGCAGGCATATCTAAGTCCTTATTATTTCATTATTTTAATAACAAAAAAGAATTTTATTTATACTTATATGATTATGGAACAAACTTAATTTTAGAAGTTGCTAATAAAGAGAGTATTTTTAATGAAACAGATTTCTTTAAGTTATATTTACAAGGTGCAAAATGTAAACTAGGGGTATTTGAAAAGCATCCTTATTTATTTAGTTTTATGGTAAGGGCTTATTATGAAGATGAACAAGAAGTAGTAGCAGATATAGCACAAAGAAATAGTTCTATGATACAGTTTAGAGATAATAATTTTTTAAGAAACTTAGACAGAAATAAGTTTAAAGATGATATAGATATTGAGGAGTTATTTAATATGATAACTTGGTGCGTGGAAGGCTATATGAAAGAAAAATGTAAGGGTCAACCTCTAGATTTAAATGACCTTGAAGAAGGATATATTAAGATGTTAGATTTCTTTAAAAGAAATAGTTATAAGGAGGAATATTTAAGGTGAATATAATTGAGATTAAAGACCTTACAAGAGATTATGGAAATAATAAAGGTATTTTTGATGTTAATCTCACTGTAAAAAAGGGCGAGGTTTTTGGGTTTTTAGGACCTAATGGTGCAGGGAAAACTACAACTATAAGACATTTAATGGGCTTTATTTTTCCAAGCAGAGGTAAGTGTTTAATAGATGGAATAGATTGTAGCAAGGAAAGCTATAAGATTCAGGATAATCTAGGGTATCTTCCAGGAGAGATTGCTTTTATGGATGATATGACAGGACTTGAATTTATTCATTTTATAGCTGATATGAAAGGCTTAAAGGATTTTAGTAGGGCTGAAGAATTAATTAAAATATTTGAATTAGATCCAAAAGGTAAGATTAAGAAGATGTCTAAGGGAATGAAGCAAAAAATAGGAATCGTATGTGCATTTATGAATAACCCTGATATATTAATTCTAGATGAACCAACAAGTGGATTAGATCCACTAATGCAAAATAAATTTGTAGAACTTATTCTATCAGAAAAAGAAAAAGGAAAAACAATATTTATGTCTTCACATCTTTTTGATGAAGTGGAAAAGACTTGTGATAGGACAGCTATCATTAAAGATGGGCATGTTGTTGCAGTAGAAAATATGAAGACTTTATCTGATTCAAAGCATAAAACTTATGTAATTACATTCTCAAATGATGAAATGGCTAAGGAGTTTACTAAGGAAAATTTGAAAATAAAAGAAGTTATAGGTAATGTTGTAACTGTAGCAGTAAAAGGTGATATAAATCCTTTCATAAAAGCTTTAAGTAAATATTCAGTAACAAGCCTTGATATGAGAACTCAAAGTTTAGAAGAGTTGTTTATGCATTTTTATGGAGGGGAAAGTAATGATTAGTTTAACATTATTTAAGAGAGATATAAAATCAAATTATAAAATTATACTTCTATTTTTTGCAATTTTAACTTTGTATTCTGTAAGTGTTGTTTATATGTATGACCCTACAACTACTAGTGCCTTTGAAGAAATGGCTAAAAGTATGCCAGAGCTTATGAAGGCTTTTGGTATGGCGTCAGTAGGGGCTAATCTTACTGAATATATCGCAAATTATTTATACGGATTAATAATTCTTATGTTCCCAATAATCTGTATTATAATACTTGGAAATAAGCTAATAGCATCATATGTTGACAGAGGTTCTATGGCATATTTATTAGCTACACCAAATAAGAGAGTTAAGATTGCTTTAACTCAAGCAGTATTTATGTGGCTAGCTAGTGCTGTGTTACTTATATATGCATCAGGATTAATAATATTTTCCTGTAATATTCTTCACGGTGGAGCATTAGATGTTAAAACTTTTATTCTTATGAATGTAGTTTTATATTTTCTTCATGTTGCAGTAAGTGGTATATGTTTCTTTGCATCATGCATAAGCAATGACACTAAGCTTTACTTTACAATTGGAGCAGGGGTACCAGTACTATTTTATTTATTACAAGCTTTAGCTAATATGGGAGGCAAGCTTGAAAATCTAAAGTATTTTACTCTTTTCACATTCTTTAATACAGGAGATATTATTGCTGGAGAGAAGATAGTAACTCCAATATTAGTTTTACTATCTGTAGCTATAGTTCTCTACGGAGCAGGGATATATATTTTCTCAAAAAGAGATTTGTCTTTATAAAAAGATATTTAACAATTAAGTGATTATTCAAGTAAGAGACCATGTTTTTACATGGTCTTTTTAATAAATATATATTAATGAGCATATATTATTATAGTTTAAATGGAGAAACTGTTTTTTTTGTAAGTAGATTCTTACTTTACATGAAAAATATAAGTAAAATATAGCAGGATATATTATTACATATCAGCAATATAATAAAGAGTATGGCTAATATTCTATGAGTTAAATATTTCTTATGGAATAACTCCATTTTATATAATTAAATAGTCTAAATTACGAAAAATAAAAAATCGAAAAAGCGATAAAAGTGACATAAAACCACAATTTTAGATTTATTACGATTTGTATTTACAATGGAATAGCAAGATGGTAAAATTTATTTACAAAAAGTTAATATTTAAATTGGAAGATTAAGAGGGTTATTAAAAGGGAATCAAGAGGGGGATTCAAAAATGAAAACAATATTAAAGTTCTGTTTAGGGATAGTTATATTCTCGGCAATTGTAGCTCTAGGAGCCTTTGTAGCTTGGTGTGTTGCATCAGTATTTGTAGTAAGATACTTATTTAAATTAAAAGGAAAGTACAAAGATCCTAAAGATTGTCTAAAAGAAGGAAAAAATATAGTGGCAATAGTATCTGCTGTGGTATTATTCATTGTAATACCTGTAGGTTTTGCTAAAACATCAAGAGAATATGACCAAGAACAAAAAATAAAGCAAGAACAACAAGCTAAGTTAGAGGAGCAAAAAAAAATAGAAGCAGAGCAAAAGCAGAAAGATAGAGAAAGAGCTAATATATTAAATGCTAAATCTAGAGTTAAAAAAGCGGGAAAAGATGCTAATGTTGTATTAACAGAAGAAGAGATTGAAAAGTACAATATAACAGAGGAAGAAATATCAACGTTTGATGAAGCTGTGGAAGCAGCAGTAATAGGACTTGAAGAAGCTGACATGGCAAAGAAATTCGAAAGAGAAGCAAAAAGTTATATTAAAAAGAATTTAAATTATACTACCCCTAACTTGCGTTCTCCTTCTAAATATAGTTTTAATGAAGATGGAACTATATGTACTATAAAAGGAAGATATGAAAGTAAGAATAAGTATGGGGCAAACGTAAAAGGTGAATATAGTATTGACTTTGATACTGCTTCAGGAGAAATTGTTGATGAGTTTATTGGAAATGAAAAAGTAAGTAATTAGATTAAATAGGATATAATTTTTAATATGTAGATTAAGTAAAAAGATGTTGCTAAAAAAGTAACATCTTTTTTTATATAGTAAATTATGCAGAGATAATGAATAAGGTTTATTTTATGCTATTGATGTATTAATTTACAGTATAAAATAGAGATGTAGAGTAATTGATAGTTATAGATAAGTTAAATAAAGAAGTTTGAGGTTCTATAATGATAACAGTTTAATAAATCAAAAGGAAGATTAGTAAAAAACCTCATTTACTAATCTATACGGAGAACTGTACCCTAAATAAGGAGAGTTTTTACATAAGATATTAAAATGAGTACATAATAATTCTGAATATACTATTATTGCAATAACATCCATAATATTGTAAAATGTAAAGATGTGAATTAGAATATATTATTCATAATAGTCGTAGAGATAATAGGTTGATGGGGAGATTAAAATGCAAAAGAAGTTATTAAGTCAAAGGGGACCAATATTTTATTTTTTAGCTGTTTGGTATAGACGTATACTTAGATACAAGCAGTGGCATTTTAGTTCTATAAAGTTTGCTAAGGAGAGAGACTTTAATAAACTACCATATAGAGTTAAAAAGCATCAATCAGTTTTAATTAGAAAATTAGGGGATAGCGATAGACAGCTACAGCTTAATAAGGTTGAAAACTTAAAGATAGCTATAAAAGAGATAGATGGAATTATCATAAGACCAGGTGAAGTTTTTTCATTTTGTAAATTAGTTGGACTTCCAACAAAAAAGAAAGGATATCTTAAAGGGATGGAGCTTTGTTTTGGTGAAGCAAGGCCAGGAATTGGAGGAGGATTGTGCCAAATTGCAAATCTTTTAAATTGGCTTACAATACATAGTCCTCTTACTGTAATAGAGAGACACCATCATGGCTTTGATCCATTCCCTGATAATGGCAGAGTACTTCCTTTTGGGAGTGGTGCTACTATATTTTATAACTATGGAGACTTTCAGATTAAAAATAATACAAGCCATACCTTTCAGATAAACCTTTGGATGAGTGAAAAATGTTTAGAAGGGGAACTTAGGGTAAGTGAAGAGCTTGACTTTGGGTATCATGTGTTTGAGAAGAACCACAAATTTTCAAAAATTAAAGATGATTATTATAGACAAAATGAAATTTGGAGAAATAAGATAGCTAAGTTTGAAGGGGGAAGGATTCTAGATACTGAACTTGTTACTAAAAATTGTGCTTTAGTAAAGTATGTTCCTGAAGAATTCAAAGAGGAAGAGTGTTCATAAAGTGGACACTCTTCTATTTTAAAAATAATAAAAATCTATGTTATAACTATTATAAATATAAGAGATAGTTGTTAAGGAGATAGTTATTATTGGATATAATAATAATATATAAAGCAAAAAATAATTAATAGATTAAATTTAACTTTATTGGGTAGCTTTAAAATTAAAGTGCTAGATATAGAAGATAATTTAAATATATATTATCACTTATAAAAGTAGAACTCTTACCTTTATTAAAAAAAAAGGTAAGAGTTTTTTATTGACAATTAAAGTAAAAACTGTTTTAATTAAATTATTAAAATACTTTTTAAAACTATTTTAAAAAGTTTGGGGGGATTTAAGATATATGGCAAATTCAGTGACTATAAAAAGTTTAAATATTAAAAATATCTATGAAGTGCTAAAAGAGAATGAAGCTATGAGTAAAACAGATATAGCTAAGTATGCAGGGTTAAGCTTTCCAACTGTTAGTACAATCATAGAGTATTTAATTGAAAAAGAAGAAGTAATTGAGGTAGGTTTAAAAAGCTCATTGGGTGGAAGATGTGCAAAAAGATATGGTCTTAATCCAATGTATGCAGTTTCTTTATTATTATATTTAGAAGGTAATAAAATAAATTGGATATTAAATGATTTCTGCAGAAGAAAAATAGATTCTGGGGCTGTAGTATTAAAAAATAGTATAGTTGAAGAAATCGATAGCTTAGTATCTTTAACAAAATCTAAGTATTGTCAGTTAGCAAGTATAGTAATTGGTATTGCAAGTAATGTTGCTAATGGAAAAGTAGAATCATATTTAGAATATAAAGAGTTAGAAGAGGTAGATATTATTAAATATTTTACAGAGAAATATAATATACCTATAGAAGTAGAAAATGATATGAATGTTGCAATTAATGGATACTGGGAAAAACATGATAATAAAGATGATGAAGTAATTGTTAACATATATATGGGTGACAATGGAGTAGGTGCAGGAATGATTTTTAACGGCAATGTCTGGAAAGGTGCAGCTAGCTTTGCTGGAGAGATACATTACCTTCCTATAGATGATAATAATCTAAGTTATTGTAAAAATGGGTTTCATGGAATTAATGTTGTTGAATATTATGGAAAAATAATTCAATCATATATAGCCTTAGTAAACCCTAATTTAATAGTCATATATAATAATTCATTTATATCAGATAGATTAGAAGATATAATAGATTATTGCAAGCTTAGGATTCCACAAGAAGTAATGCCAGAGCTTATTTTATCTGATGAATTTATTTGTGACTATGAGTATGGACTGGGCAAAATTGCCATTGATTTAATTGAGAGTAAAAATTAAAAGGGGGAGATTATATGAGATATTCACATGTAGTATTTGATATTGATGGGACTTTAATAGATTCAGAGAGTGCTGTTTTAAAATCATTGCAAAGAGTTGTATTAGAAGAGAAAGGCATAAGAAAAAAGTTAGATGAATTAAGATTTTCATTAGGTATTCCAGGGAAAAACACTTTAGAAAAGTTAGATATTGAAGATTTAAAAGGAGTAGAGGAAAAGTGGAATAACTATTTAAGTGACTATGCTGATGAAATAGTTCTCTTTGTTCAAGTAAGAGAGATAGTACAAGCTTTAAAGTCAAATGGAATAAAACTAGGAATTATAACATCTAAGACAAAAAAGGAATATGAAGATGACTTTTTAAAATTTGGATTACATCCATACTTTGATGTAGTAGTTTGCGCTGATGATACTAAGAAGCATAAACCAAATGGAGATCCTATGGAAAAATATTTAGAAATAGCTAATGTTAAAAGAAGCAATGTAATTTACATTGGTGATTCAATTTATGATATGCAATGTGCTAAAAATGCAGGTGTTGATTCTGCACTAGCATTATGGGGAGCAAATGATTCAGAATGCATAGAGGCAACTTATAAGCTAAAAGAGCCTAAAGAAATTTTAGATGTTTTAATTTAAAAAACAAATTAAATAAGGATTGGCTAGACTGGACTATAGAGTTACAGTATTTAGCACAGGTTGATCTAACATATTCAAAGGATTCATTTGAATAAAGTCTACATTTTAATAATTTAACTTATAGTTAAGTTGTTTAAATTAATGATTATTCTTTTTCAAAAATTGTAAATATGAATACAAAAGGGACAAAAAATTAGTATTATATAGATTCAAATGAATCACAGCGTAAGACACTAACTGAGTTAATAAATCTTATATTTATTGGAATACAATATATTTGTAAAGATGATGCAAGAAAAGAAGAGTGAACTAAAGATATTAAGTCTTAATTTATGAAAATTTTATAATGTATAATATAGTATAGTTAATTAATGTAATAAAACAAATAGTTTCAGAAGGGGAAGGCGTATGGAAAAGTATAAAAGAGAGGAATCGAAGGACGTACTAAAAGTTGTATCGTCTACTATTAGTAGATGTGAAAAAATGCATCCTAAATTTGTAGAGGGTACATCACAACACACATTACTCAAGAATAGATTAAAAGCCCTATACATTTCAAGGTCATTAATAACAAATGAGGGTATTATGGGCAAATATACAAAGGAAGAATTAACAAAAGCACTTACACCTGTATCTTCAATTATTAGTAAATGTGAAAAAGCACAATCAAAATTTGAAGAGGGTACATCTAATTACAGTCGTTTCAATAAAATAATAAGAGCCATGTATATTTCAAAATTATTAATAACAGAGGAAATTAATAAAAGAAGTTAATTTTCAATCTAATTTTAATCTTTCTTATATTTTAGGTTAATTTTTTAAAGTATTATATAACCATTATGAAGTAAGTAATTTGTACTTTTAATTCTGATAGTCCTGATAAATTTAATTTCTTGCAAAATCTATAAATAGTTGAAGTTGAAATTAAGTAAGACTTGCTAATTTCAAGATCACTCATTCTTACAAAGGATTCAGGATTATCATGCATATAGCCGACTAATGTATTTTCATTTTCAGTTAAGTTGGTTAATTTACTAAAAATGTTCATGAAGATCACTTCATGAACATTTTACAATATTTTGTTAAATTTTACTGTTTTAAGCGAAAGAATGATTTAAAACATCTATATTCTTTAAGTGCTTACTTAGTGTATGAGCAATACCATCTTCTTCATTAGATAAAGTTACTTCATTAGCTATAGCCTTTAAAGCATCTACCGCATTATCCATAGCTACTCCAATGCCAGCATATTTAACCATTGAGGCATCATTATGACCATCTCCAAAAGCAATCATTTCTTCTTTTTTATATCCCATAGGAATTAGTACAGTATCTAAAGCTTTAGCCTTATCAATTCCTTTAGCAGTAAATTCAAAGTAGAAAGGTGCTGTAAACATACAACTTAAAGTATCTTTAAATGGTTCCATCATTTCTTTGTAATTTGCCTGTAGATATTCAGGATCTCCAGCAGTTAAAATTTTATTTAATGGATAGTCAGCAAAGGCTGCTAAATCATCCTTTTCACATAACTTGAATTTACCACCACGAGATTCATATTGGATTATGTTTAAAGTCTCGCCTTTATAATGTATCTGATTGTTGAAAACATCATTAACATACATATAGTTACCTTTATCAATCATAGGTTTAACATCAAATTTCTTCATATGCTCAAGCACTGCTTGTCCGTCTTCAATACTCATTGTTTCATTAAATAAAACTTCATTGGTCTGACAATCAACGACCTTAGAACCATTAAAGGAAACTAAAAGACCATGATTTTCATCCATTTTTAATTCTCTAGACAAATCTATTAAGCCAGATGTAGGTCTTCCTGATGCTAGAATTAGGAGAACTCCTGCTTCTTGTGCTTTAATTAAAGCGTCCTTAGTTTTTTGGGTAATTACTTTTTTACTATTAGTTAATGTACCATCCACATCCATAATAATTACTTTTATATTACTCATATATATTTCCCCCATAGTTTTTTATTTGATTATACTAATACTAACTTTATAAATAAATAGGCTAATTAAAGAATTAATAATATATATCAAAAATAATAAATGAAACAAGTTTATTATTTTTTAGATTTTATTGAAGCATACTAATGTTATAAAGGAGAGTGATAAAGATGAAAGTAAAAATAGTATGAGAAAGAGACTATGAAACAAAAGAAGTAAACTTACCTATGAATGAAGAAGCCTTATTAAAGATTCAAGGGAGTGTACTTGATAGAGACAAGGAAGGATATATAACAGGAGCACAAGCAAAATATTATGATGAAGAAGGAAATGAAATAGAAAATATATTTCTTTTAAATAAGGATCTTCAAAAATAGCACAGATATATATAAATAAAGATTGAAAAACCTCACTTAAAATATTTACGGAGAAGCGTATCATAAATAAATGAGGTTTTTGTTATTTAGTTTATAATAGAATGAGACTATAATATTAAAGGAAAAGAAAAATGATTTACGGAAGGATTTATAATGTATTCAATTTTAAGATATGTAAATCTAAGAATCTTATAAATAGGATAATTATAAAATTATATAGATGTAAAGGGAGTAATAATATGAGTTATTGTTTTCAGTGTGGAAATAAATTAATAAATAAACGATGTAATAATGAGGGAGAAGTTCCATATTGTAATGAATGTAAAATGTTTCGTTTTCCTGGTTTTAGTTCAGCTATAAGTGCGATTATTTTAAATCCTGATAAAAATAAAGTGTTGCTTATACAGCAGTATGGAAGAGTAGATAATATACTTGTAGCAGGATATATCAATAAAGGTGAGGATGCAGAACAAACTTTAGTAAGAGAAGTAAAAGAAGAGACAGGTCTTAATATTAAAGATTATCAATATATGAAGAGCAAATATTATGAAAAAACTAATACACTAATGTGTAACTTTATTTGTACAGTAGATAGTGATGATTTAAGTCAAATTAATGATGAGATTGATAAAGCACAATGGTTTACCTTTAAAGATGCAATAAAGCATATTAAAAGTGAAAGTTTAGCAGAAGAATTTTTAATACATGCTTTTAAAAAAATGAATTATATATAAAATATTAATATTGTTATTTAGTATGGAGGGGAAAGCAAATGACAATAAAGGAAGTATCTGAATTAACAGGAGTATCTATTGATAATCTACGTTATTATGAAAGAATTGGCTTAATTCCAAAAGTTCCAAGAACAGCATCAGGAATTAGAGCTTATGATGAGATATCAATACGTTGGATTGAGTTTGTAATGAAGTTTAAAAAGGCTGGAGCAAGTATAGAATCAATTATAGAATATATTCGTCTTGCAGAGATGGGAGAATCAACAAAGATTGAAAGAAGACATATACTCATAGAAATCAAAGAAAGCATTGAGGAGAGAATGAGGGAATTACAAGAATGTCTTGATGTTACAAATTATAAAATAAATAATTATTATAATATTTGCGAACCAGTTACAAAAGAGTTAGTTGATGATTGGAAAAAGAGAGAAGATAAGAAAGCGGACTAAAGAGCATGAAATAATTTCGTGCTTTTTTCTTTTATAAAAATTTTTATGTTTTATCTATTGACCTTAAGTTGACTTAAGGGTTTAGAATTTTATTATAGCGAAGAAAAGATAAATTAAATATAAATAATAAGAAATGAAGGGATGAGGATTATTTATGAGGACAAGAAAATTAGGAAAGCAAGGACTTGAAGTATCTACTATGGGGCTTGGATGTATGGGTATGACTCAAAGCTACCCACCATTCCCAGAAAAAAATGATATGATCAAACTTATTCATCAGGCTGTTGATTTAGGAGTAACGTTTTTTGATACAGCTGAAGCATATGGACCATACAAAAATGAGGAACTTTTAGGAGAAGCATTAAAGCCACATCGTGATAAAGTTATTATTGCAACTAAATTTGGGTTTGATTTACAGGGGCAAAGAACAGGAAAAAGTGGAAAGGCTATTAGTTTAGATAGTCGTCCTGAAACAATTAGAAGAGCAGTTGATGGTATTCTTAAACGTCTAAAAACAGATCATATTGATTTATTATATCAACATCGTGTTGATCCAGATGTTCCTATTGAAGAAGTTGCTGGTACAGTTAAAGAATTAATAAAAGAAGGAAAAGTTTTATATTGGGGGATTTCTGAACCAGGAGTAGAAACAGTTCGTCGTGCTCATGAAGTTTGTCCGCTTTCTGCTATACAAAGTGAATATTCTATGTGGTATCGTAATCCAGAAATAGAGTTGTTACCAGTCTTAGAGGAGCTTGGTATTGGATTTGTTCCATTTAGTCCATTAGGAAAAGGATTTTTAACAGGAAATATTAATAAGGACACTAAATTTGAAAGTACAGATTTCCGTAATGTTATACCACGTTTTAATGCGGAAAATATGGATGTTAATCTAGTATTAGCAGATATAGTAAAAGAAGTTGCAGCAAAGAAAGGAACTACACCAGCACAAGTTGCATTATCATGGATATTACATCAAAAACCATGGATTGTTCCTATTCCTGGAACTAAAAAGTTAGAGCGTTTGAAAGAGAATATAGGAGCTACTGATGTTAAATTTACAAAGGAAGAATTATATGAATTAAATCAAGCAATTTCAAATATTCATATTATTGGAGAGCGTTATCCAGAAGATCAGGAAAAATTAACTGGAATATAGATAAGAATATTCTTAGAGATAAATGGCACTAACTATCTATCCTTACTAGATAATTGGTGCCATTTTAATTAGTATAATTTTATAATGAATTTTGTTTTCTAAGTAAAAAGTATATAAAAATATATCTCCTAAGAGTTATATTGATAGTTTTTTGATTTATTATGTATTTTAGAATACCTTTAATCCAATTACTGAAATTATAATTAAGATTAAATAAAAAATTTGTTTTTTAGATAGTTTCTCATTAAATAAGAAAGCACCTAATAAAAGTGATCCCACTGAACCAATAGCCACCCAAATACTATAAGCAGTTCCAGCTTCAGTTGTTCTCATGGCCATTGACAAAAGAGTTAAGCTACTAGCTGCAACTAAAATAACAATTAAGGACCATAGCTTATTAGTAAATCCAGCTGACTTCTTTATGCAATAAACTAGAAGAACTTCACATAAGCCAGAGCAAATTAAAAATAACCAATCCATTGTTACACCTCCTCTTTTGAATTTATTTTTAAGCCAATAATTCCTATTAGTAATAAACAGCTAAAAATAATCTTTGGAAAGCTAATACTTTCACCTAAAATTAAAATTCCAAAAACAATTGTACCAATGGCTCCAATTCCAGTGAAAACTGTATAGGCTATTCCAGAAGGTAATAAGGTCATTCCTTTAGAAAAAAGATAGAAGCTGATTACAACTAAGATAATAGTTACTGCTGTATATCCTAAGTTCGTGAAACCATTAGATTTTTTTAAGCAAAGAGCCCAAAAAACTTCTAAAAATCCACCTATGACAACATAAGTCCAAGCTTTATTCATAATATTCCTCCAATTTTAATATAGTATAAGGACAAAAAAGACCGGATAAGATAAATATCTTATCCGGTCTTTTTCTAACTCTCCGATAAACAATGCCATTTTAGCATGTGAAAAAATAGATGTCAATTTTTTTGATTTTCGACAGTACTGATTAAGCGAAGGTAATAATATAAATATTACTTTATATTATTAACATCCTTTAAGATTTCCTCAAGTTTTTCTACAGATACAATCCTCTCATTACACTTCTCGCTATCTAAACATACATGAAAGCCTATTGATCTATAATAGTCTTTTCCAGCATTAGCTTTTTTACATACAGGTGAAACAAATGCAACTTCATTATCAGGACCTATATGATTACAAAGTGTACATACATTAGGATTGTTAGAATTAAAATTTGAAATTCTACATGCCATACCTACAAACTTTCCATCCATATTATAAGCTATAAGTAATTTTCTTATAGCTTGATCAATCCAACCTAAATATACATTCTTTGAATCCTGAACTGTTAAATCAGGTAATTTTAATTTTTTTTCTTTTTTAAACAATTTACTAATTTGTGCATTTGTGATATTTGGCATTCCATATACATATTCATTCAAGTTACTTAAATAAGGAGTGATATGTAAGGAATCAGTTATTTTACTAATATCTAATAAATTTCTTTCTTCTTCAGATAAATTTGTAAAAATACTTAATATTTTATCTTGTATATATGCTCTAGTTGCTTTAATAGTATTGGTATCTATACAATTTCTAAAAGCATTATTTAAATCATATAAACATTTTTTTATATTATTCATTTTAACCGCTCCTAAACTATTCTCT
>NZ_JAIKTU010000020.1:0-46651 GCF_019753795.1 Clostridium sardiniense
CACCTCCTTGTATTATAGTTCTGGTCGGCAAACCTACTATAATTTTACAATGGAGGTTTTTTATTTTCTACTCACCGCTGAAAGCTTTTTAGAACCACCCGCATAGCAGGTGGTATTCTAAATACAATAATAAAAAAATAGGTTAAATTTAACCTATTTTTTATATCTATCCCTCTAAATCATCTATAAGTGCATCTATATGCTTAATCGCTTTATACTCTGCATCAATTTTTGAGTCCCTCTCAAACCCTGTTTCATCAACAAGTAATTCTTTAAACTTTTTAATCCCCAAAACTTTCATTATATCTTCTACATATTCAACACCTTGACTTATTTTCCCCCTTAAAAGCCAAGGTACTGGGCCTCCTGATGATTGAACATAAATCATTTTTCTTTCTTTATCATCCAATGTTCCTTTTACTTTACCATTGCTTATAATCATAGTCTTATTAACTTGTACTATACAATCTATATATTCTTTTAGTGGTGCTGGAAATGATAAACTCCACATCGGTGCTCCAATTACATAAATATCAGCTGACATAAATTGATCACATAACTGATTAATTCTATCTACTTCTTTTTTATCTTGTTCAGGTAATTTATCATACTCTTCCTTATCCACAACACAATTTCTTTGCTTAAAATACCTATATTCTAATCTTGGAATATGTTCATCATATAAATTCAATTCTTCTAACATACAATCTGGATGCACCTCTAACAGTTTATTTACAAGCTTCCTAGATACCCTTCTACTTGATGATTCAGACTCTGGCTTGGAATTTACAATTATGTATAATAACTTCATAAAAAAACACCTCTTTTAATACTTTTTACTTAGTATTGTTTATTTAAGAGATGTTTATTCTAATAGCCCTTCCATATTAGCTATTACTTTAGTTTTAATTTCTTCTATATTTATATTTTTACCTGGGCATAATGTCTGATTACAATCCCTATGTCCCACTATATCTTCCATATTATATTTTATAATTAAACTTGATCCTAATTTAACTAAACTATCTATTTGATTTTTAGGTGGTGTTTCTTTTTCATAATTTCCTTCTAAACATACCCCTATACTTTTACTATTTTCATTAATAGCGTGAGCACCTTGCATCTTTTCATCTCTTCCTTTATATATTGTTCCATCTTTTTTTATATAATAGTGATATCCTATCCCACCAAATCCTTTATCAAGATGCCACTTATGTATTGCTTCTGGAGATGCCTCCTTAGTAGCAGCATGATGCACAACTAATCTTTTAGGTACATTATACTCCGTTAGCTCTCCAGACCATTTATAATCTATTTCTTTAATATCTATATCTTTATTTAATGTATCCAATTTATCTACTAACAATTTATTATTAACTTTTATATTATCGCTACTCTTGGCGAGAAATAAAGAATATTTTTCAACTGAAATATTACTATATACAACATAACTTCCAATGCTTATTAAAACTATTAATAATATAAGCATAAAAGTTCTTCTTCTTCTTCTCATCATAAGTTTCTCATAATTATTTCTCTTCTTATAAAATTTCTCTATGTCTTTAAGTTTATTATAGCTTGTCTTAGTCATAAGTCCGCCTCCTTAAAAATTTCAAAATTCCTTATTAATCTTATTCTAATAATGATTTAATGCAAATTACTGTAAAATTTGCAACTTATATTATGTATGCATTTTACCATATTTTGTAAAAAGATGCAAACTTTTTTGTTTTGTTTTTCTTTCCTATATATAGTAAAATACTTTAAAGGAGTGGTGAAAGTTTGAATACTATCTTTATAACTTATATTTTAATAGTCAATATATTAGGCTATTTTCTTATGTTTTTAGACAAACAAAAAGCTAAAAAGCATAAATGGAGAATACCTGAAAATACATTAATGCTTGTTGCAATTATTGGAGGTAGTATTGGAAGTATCATCAGTATGCAAACATTTAGACATAAAACAAAGCATATTAAATTTAAATTTGGTATTCCAATAATCTTGATACTTCAAGTTATACTACTATTCTTATTCTTTAAATAAATAGGTGTTACTCTTAATCTATTTTTTTAAATAACAAGTAAGTGCAAATAATTAAGCTGAGTTTAATAGCTATAAGCGTTTATAGCTTTGTATAAGAAAAATATACTAAGATTTAAAATTGGTCTAATATTAATATAATAAAAAGAGGTTAAAGTACATTTTTGTACTTTAACCTCTTTTTTATTACATATTTACATCTATTTCTTCTACTAATACATCTTTTTCTTGTGGTCCTGCATATTCATCAATAAAATATAGTGGTCTACTCTTAACTTCTGTAAATATTCTTCCAAGGTATTCTCCAATAATACCTAAAAATATAAGTTGTATACCACCCATCATAAGCATTACACAAATAAGACTTGAATATCCTGGTACATCAGTTCCTAAAATTAAAGTTCTTATAATTATGTATATCATATAAATAAAAGCTAAAAATGCAATTACAACCCCTACTATGGTTGCAAGTCTAAGTGGTGCTGTTGTAAATGATGTAATTCCTTCAATAGCTAAGTCTATAAGTTTTAAATAGTTCCATTTTGTCTCTCCAGCTACTCTTGGGTCTCTATCAAACTCTATAGCCTTCTTTTTAAATCCAATTAAACTAAACATTCCTTTAGTATATCTTTGTTTTTCTGGAAATGCTCGTAGTGCCTCAATAGCCCTTCTACTTAAAAGTCTAAAATCTCCAGTATCTGTTTGTATTGGAACTTTTGATACAGATTGAAGTATTTGATAAAACTTTCTTGAAGTAAATTTCTTAAGCCACGTTTCACCTTTTCTACTTCTTCTTTTGGCATAAACATCATCATATCCATCTTCATAATATTTAAGCATATCTACTATTAATTCTGGTGGATCTTGAAGATCTGCATCAATAATAGCTACAACATCGCCTGTTACGTAATCAAAGGCAGCACCCATTGCAACTTCTTTACCAAAGTTTCTTGAAAGGTTAACATAACACACCCTAGGATCTGTCCTCCTGTACCCCTTTACAATTTCTAAAGAACTATCTTTACTTCCATCATTAATAAATAAAAATTCTAATTCATAATTAGGTATTTTCTTACCAAGGCCAACAAGTCTTTCGTACAAATATGGAAGTGATTCTTCTTCATTATACATTGGTATTATTATAGATAACTTTTCCATTTTTTATCTCCTTTTCTAAAAATACAAAAAGTATTTATGTAATCATAAATACCTAAATTTAACTTTAATGCTATTTAGTTTCCTAATATAAAATTATATGCTACTTATAAACACATTTCAATACATGTATCAATATATTAATATTAATTAGATACATGCTTGAATTCACTTCTTATATTCTTTAAATTTCCATATACAGTTATATTATCATAAACTTCAAATACATAGTCTGGTGTTGGAAACTTTACAAACACATCACCTTTATCAATATTAAGAACTTCTATCTCTAAATCCTTTAAGCCGCTATCAATTATACTCTTTCCTATTAATTTAGACTCTTTAGGTAAGTATATCTCATATATTCCATATCCTCGTGTATTTGTTATTAAAGTTAAATGTTTCTCATTTAATTTTTCCCATATTTTTGATTTTAAAACCTTACTTTCAATTTTTGATTCTATTTTTTCAAGTAATGATGACTTATGTACTACGAATACTACTATTACAAATGATATCGCCACTGCAAAAAAGCCTATACTTGCTACTTTATCAGAAAGCATTCTTACAAAGAATGATATAAATGTTGCAGTGCTTACATAACTAATTACCATCAGCCAACTTGCAAGCCTTCTTCTCACTGGGTTTTGTACAATCATTTCACTTTCTTTTGTTGTAAAGCCTGTACTTGTTAATAATGATATAACTTGAAATCTAGCCTTCCTTATAGGCATTCCAGTTAATCTGAAAAGAATTGAAAAGAAATCTATAACTAAAAGAAAAATAGTCATAAATAATGTAAATGTTAATATTAAGACCATACTCTATTTGCCTCCACTTATATTTGTTGATTTTATTATATAATATGTCTATTTTTTTTATGTGAACTGCTTGTAAATTAAGGGCTCCAAGTGTTTAAATTAAATTAAAAAAGCCTCCTCATTGTTTAAAATGAGAAGGCTATAATTACATAAGTGGTGCAAATACTCTAAGTATTGCAGTTAATATTCTATCATATAATTTAATATGTCTACAATCCTCAAGTGTTATCCTAGTACAAATATCTATCATCTTTATGTAATCATCTTTTATTTGCATTACAGATTTAGTTTTATATAACCACACTCCACATTCAAAGTGAAGATAAAGGCTTCTATAATCAAAGTTTATTGTTCCAACAGTTCCAACTATATCATCTGATACAACTGTTTTTGAATGTATGAATCCTGGGGTATATTCATATATTTTAACTCCAGCTTTAATAAGCTGTGGATAATAAGCTCTAGTAACTATATGTGCATACCATTTATCTTCAATATGAGGAGTTATGATTCTTACATCAACACCACTTTTAGCAGCTAAAGTAAGTGCTGTTACAAGCTCATTATCAATTATTAAATAAGGAGTACTTATATAAACATAATCTTTTGCCTTATTTATAATATTTAAATATACATTTTCTCCAACTATTTCATCATCTAATGGACTATCTGCGTATGGCTGTACATAGCCATCACTTTTTATATCTAATTTATGATCATCTAATACCCTAAATTCATCATAATTTATTTTTTCTCCACTATTGAAACTCCATACTTGAAGAAACATTACAGTAAGATTCCAAACAGCCTCACCTTTTATCATTATAGATGCATCTTTCCAATGTCCGAATCTAACTATTTCATTTATATATTCATCAGCTAAATTTGTCCCCCCTGTAAATCCAGTATGCCCGTCAATAACAGTTATCTTTCTATGATCCCTATTATTTAATATTATAGATAAAAATGGTACAAAAGGATTAAATACTTGACACTTAATACCTCTCTTTTCAATCTGCTCATTATATTTATATGGAAGAGTTGTAAGGCAGCCCATATCATCATATATCATTCTGACATCTACACCCGCTTTAGCTTTCTCTTCTAAAATATCTAAAATGGTATCCCACATTTTTCCTTCATGTACTATAAAATATTCCATAAATATGTATCTCTTTGCTTTTTTTAATTCTTTTATTAGACAATCAAAAAACTCTTCTCCTGGTGAAAGATATTCTGTTGTTGTATTTTTATAAACTGGTGACATAGCGTATTTGCTAGTATACTTAGCTTGATTTGCTACAGATTTATCTATATTTTCTAATTCATTTATTATACCTTCATCTTGAATGAGGGCATCCTTAGACTCATTATATACTTTCTCTACCTTTCTTTTAAATTTATTATTCATCTTTTTTCCACCAAAGATTAAATAAAATAACCCTCCAAAGATAGGAAATAATAATACCGGTATTGTCCATGCTAATTTATATGATGGATTATCTGTTCTACTTACAATATAAATAACTACTAATACACTTATTATGAAAAAGAAAACATATAAATAAACAAAAGATTCAGTAAGCTTCCATATTCCAAATAATAGAACCACTAATTGAAAAAATATTAAAAATCCTACTATGGCTAACCTACTGAATAAAAAATCAAATATTTTTCTCATCTATTCCTCCTTAAAACATATTTATATATATTTTAATACAACTTGTTTTGTATATTCAACTTTATATTTTTATAACTAATCTTTTTAGAAATTTTAAGATTACCGAAAGATTTATTTATTAATCTATAATTACATAATAAAAAAGATTTAGGTATAAATACCCAAATCTAACTTAACTAATATTCCTCACGAATATCTTCTAATGCCGTTGTAGTTCTCATTTTTTTATCTATAGACTCTTCATAGCTCTCTTTAATGACTTCAGCATAAATAAGCTCTATCAAGAATACCTGCACAAGCTTTGATAGGATTGATCCCGTCTCAAATATAGTTTCCATACTTACATAACTTATATTGATATCTGAAATATCCTTTAATGTATTTCCACGACTTTCAGTTAATGATATTATATTAGCTTTATTCTCTTTAGCAAGCTTAACAGCTTCTATAATCTCTTTAGTCTCCCCTGAATGAGATATTGCAAAAATTAAATCTCCCCTACCTACAATTGCAGAGATCATCCTCATTGTATGTGAATCTGATATAGATACAGTATTCATCCCTATTCTCATAAACTTATAATTAGCTTCCATAGAAACTATTCCTGAATTTCCAATTCCAAAAAAGTATATTTTTTTTGCATTTAAGAACATCTCTCTTGCTTTTATAACTTCGCTAAAATCTAAATTCTTTAATGTTTCTTCAATAACTTTTACATGACTCTCAAATAATTTATTTGCAGTTTCTTTAACGGGTTCATCTAATTTCACCACTGCATTAATAACATTTTTTCCACTTTCCCTTGATAACTTTTTAGCTAAAGTTACTTTAAATTCTGGAAAACCTGAAAACCCTAACTTCTTAGAAAACCTAGTTATAGTTGCTTCTCCTAAAGATACCTCTTCTGCAATTTCTGTTATTGATTTATATATGCATTCAGAAGCATTATTGTTTATATATTCAATAAGAATCTTATCACTTTTGCTTTCTCTAAACTCCTCTTTTGCAATCTGCTTTATAATATCCATAATAACACATCCAATTTCTTAATATATTAGTCTCTTTTGTTTATAAAATTATATAATGCCCCTATCATACCTGCTCTATTTCCTAGCTTTGCAAACTCTATCTTTGTGCTTTCAAAGAAAGCTTTCGGTAACTTTGCCTTTAATGAACTATTTATTTTAGGTTCTAAAAATTCTCTTTGTTCCATTATGCCCCCACCTAAAATTATAACCTCTGGATTTAAAAAGTAAATAACGCTAGAAATAAGTTCAGTTAGATTATCTACTAACTTATCTATTTCTTCATAGCATATAGAATCTCCTCTTTTACCTTCTTCAAACACGATTCTTCCGTTAATATCGCTAACTTTAATATTTTTACGTTTTGCAACATTTTCGACTAATATCTTTGTTGATGCAATCTCTTGAATTGGTTTTCCATTTACATTTATATATCCAACTTCTCCAGCACTTTTTGAAGCACCTCTTACTATATCATTATTAAGAATAATTGCACCACCAATTCCTGTTCCAATAGTCATACAAAATATTGATTTATATCCTTTTCCAGAACCTAAAAAAGCTTCTCCAAGTGCAGCAGAATTAACATCATTTTCAACCTCACACTTTAATAAAAATTTTTCTTCTATAAATCCTTTTATATCCGTTCCTATATAACCTGGAATAGTCTTACCAGCATGAATAATAGTTCCACTTTCATCATCTACTACACCTGCTGTTGAGACTCCTACCCCTTCAACTTGGTATTTATTTATAAGATTACAGATTATATTATCTATATCTCCTAATATATCATTTCCATCTTCATATACTGATGTTTTTCTACTACCATCAAATAATACATTACCCTCTTCATTTAAAACTCCATATTTTATATTTGTTCCACCTATATCTATGCAAATATACTTTCTCATAATCTACTCCCTTAATTTTAGTAATTAATTATTTCTTTTAGTTTAAAATATATCTCTTTTGCCTTATTAAGATTAATTTCATCAGGTATCTCTATAGATTTTTCTTCTTTGCAATAATTATATATAGATTTTTCTATATCTCTTCCTAATTCATTCAATGCATTTTGATTGTAGTGTACTTCATCTATAAGCATTTTTCTTTCTTTAAATGTAGGTCCTTTTTTACTACAGAGAATTAAATTAGAACTTTCTCTGCAAGCCTCTTCTTGGGCTACCATTATTACTTCCATTCTTAAAGGATTCGTTCCATCCCAATATCCAGTTTGAGATACAAATGTTTTCTCTATTCCAATTTTATTTAATTTATCTCCAAGGTCTATTAATGCATTTTTATAATAAATAGGGTCTGTGCCATACTTACCATCACTTTCTCCTTGTATCCATATTGCATAAGCTTTATCCACCTCGTATATCTTATCTAACTTTGATACTGCATTTTCATATTTATAAATAGCATCATCTAAATAATTATATCTATCATGTCCCCAATTTTTTATCATAGACCCATCAACAGCTGATTGAATAAAACATAATTTCTTTCCAGTATCCTCTTTCCATGATTTTGAAAAGCTTTGAGCTATAGTTCCATTTCCTCTCGACAACTCTAAAAATTTTCTCATTGGTATTATGTCATCTGTATCTAAATACTCAAATGCTCCTCTTGGTAATATTGAATCCTCTACATTCCCACAGCCAATTGCATTACTTTGTCCGATTAGCAAAAATACATCTATTTTTTCTTTATTAATACTCATAATAATCCTCCTAACTCTGCAAACAACCCCTATGTGAAAAATAAATCCACATAGGGGAATAAGTTTACAACTTAACTTTAAAAATTGCCTTTTTAACCTTCTCTGATTCATTCACCTTTAATGCAGTCATATGAGCATCTTCTGGGTATAATACCGCAAAATCATCTGTACTAAGTATTAATGATTGTTTAGCTTCTCCCTCTAGTGATACAAAATCATCCTTTTTAACATATTCTTTAAAGTTTAAATCTTTTATAAAGTTATAATCTATTTTTTCATTACCTGTAAATATAACATGTACGTCTATATAATCTCTATGAGCTTCCCAGAATCTTTCTGAAACTTCTTTAGTATCATACTCAACTATATTTACAAATAAATCATCTCCATCAATTTCATATGAGCCAGGAGCATAATTTACTAAATCCTTCTCTTTTGAGAATTCTAGTGCCTTCTTTACTTTATCCTCTAACCCCTTAAAATTCTTTAAATACTCTAAATTTCCGTAGATCATATATATCTCTCCTTCACTTTAAGAATATTAAGCTAATTCCTTTGTTTTTCCTTCACTTGGTTGAGTTAAATAACTTACTATAACTCCAACAATAACTGATGAGCTTATTGAAATTACTGAATAAGACCAAGCTGTTACATCAAATCCACCATATTTAAGAACTACAACTATAATAGCTGAAACTATAAATCCAGCATAAGCACCTTGTTTAGTTGCCTTTTTAAAGAATACTCCAAGTACAAATATTCCAGCTAATACTCCAAGAACTAATCCCATAAATCCATTAAACCATTCATAAGCTGAAGTTATTCCGCCACTAGCAAGCACTATTGAAACTCCTATTGATACAATACCAACACCTAAAGAAATGTATTGAGCAATTCTTGTTTTTTGCTTATCTGATAAATTTTTAGATATATATTGTTGAATATCTAAAGTCCAGCTTGTTGCAACTGAATTTAATCCAGTTGAAAGTGTTGATTGTGCTGCTGCATAAATAGCTGCAAGTAAAATCCCTGTAATTCCTACTGGCAATTGATATGCTATAAATGAAGCGAATATTTGGTCTTGTTGTGCAGTTTGTAATAACGCAGGATTTTGATTGTAAAATACAAATAATCCTGTACCTATTAAATAGAATACTGTTGCAAGTGTTAATGACAGTACTAAGTTTCCATAAGTCATCTTCTTAAGTTGTTTCATATCAGTAGTTGTTGTAAATCTTTGAACTATATCTTGACTTGATACGTATGATGAGAATGTATTAAGTCCAGCACCAACAACTATTATGAAAACACTTGATTGTAATATATTAGGATTAAATATTGCATCTCCTTCTCCTAAGAATTTTCCACCTTCTCCTAAAGAAGACATTATAGATCCAAAACCACCATCAATTGTTGAAACTAAGAAGAATAGTGAGAATATAACCCCAACAATTAATACAGCACCTTGTATAAAGTCTGTCCATAAAACTGATTTAAGTCCGCCTGTATATGAGTAAACTATTGCTATAACTCCCATTACGATTATAAGAACGTTTACACTAATTCCAGTTAAATCTGCTAGTACCATTGATGGAAGATACATAATGATAGACATTCTTCCAATTTGGTAAATTATAAACATTATAGCACCAAGTATTCTAAGTCCTTTGTCTTTATATCTTATTTCTAAATAATGATATGCAGTATCTATATCATATTTACTATAGACAGGTAAGAAATATTTTATAGTTATAGGTACTGCTATTAACATACCTAATTGTGCAAACCATAAAATCCATGTTCCTTTATATGAATTTCCTGCTAATGCTAAAAATGAAATTGGACTTAAAAGCGTTGCAAATATTGAAACTGAAGTAACCCACCATGGGATTTTTCCATCTCCTTTAAAGAATTCTTTTCCCTTCATTTCTTTCTTTGAGAAAGCAAGTCCCGCAAAAAGAACTGCTGCTAAATAGACAACTAACACTCCAAAATCTATCGTAGTAAACCCTTGCATTTTATTACACCTACCCCTTTATTTAATTTTTAAGCAAAATATTTATTATATATTTCTTTAGTTTTAATCTTCATTTCTTCTGTTGATTCTTTCATAGGTTGTCTGCAATATCCTGCATCTACACCTGCTTCTTGAAGAAGTCCTTTTAATGTTTGATATAACCCATTGCCTAAAAGATCAGTTATAAAATCATTAGTTAAGTGCTGAATTTCTCTTGCTTTATCTATTTGGTTATCTTTTGTTAAATTAAATATTTCTTTAGCTCTCTTTCCATTCATGTTAAATGTTGATCCAATTGCTCCATCAACTCCAAGGACTGTAGCTGGTAACATCATTTCATCAAAACCTGCATATATAAGCTTATCTGGGAATGTTTTTCTCATTCTCTCTAATAAATAGAAATCTGCTGCTGTAAATTTAACACCTATTATCTTCTCATTTTCAAATAGCTCTGCAAATTGTTCTAATGACATATTAACTCCAGTTAAGAATGGAATTGAATAAATGATCATCTTATTATCCACTGAATTTATTATTGTTTCGTAATAATGCTTTATTTCATTAAAATCAAACTTATAGTAGAATGGTGTAACTGCTGATAATGAATCATATCCAAGCTCCGTTGCAAACTTTGCAAGTTCTACTGCTTCTTTTAAGTTTACTGAACCTACTTGAGCAATTAATTTAACTTGTCCCTTTGCTTCATCCATTGCAATTTCAAATATTCTTTTCTTCTCATCAGTTGAAAGCATGAAGTTTTCACCAGTACTTCCACCAACATAAAGACCATCTACACCACAT
This sequence comes from Clostridium sardiniense, assembly GCF_019753795.1. Classification (NCBI taxonomy): domain Bacteria; kingdom Bacillati; phylum Bacillota; class Clostridia; order Eubacteriales; family Clostridiaceae; genus Clostridium; species Clostridium sardiniense. The sequence goes on from NZ_JAIKTU010000020.1 coordinate 11,273, forward strand.
ACATCGATATTATGTCTTACTATTTCCCTTAAACCTTTTTCATTAATATTTCCTTCTTTATCAAATGAAACTAATAATGCTGAATAAATTCCTTTCATTTCTTTTCCTCCTAAAAATATAAATCTTAATATATAAATTTTAAATAATAAACTTTGAATTTTTAATTTTAATAGGTATTAGCTTAGATTTTTTTCATTGGTAGGTTAATTGTAATCGAAATTTTTTATATCAAATTTTATGAAAATTTAATTCAATGTTAACATTTATTTACTTTTATACTTTTATTATACACATTTAAACCTTTACTTCAATAATTATTTTCAAATTTACGAAAATAATTTTTATTTTTGAAAATATTTTTTATATTAAGTAAAAATATTCTATATTATAGTAAAGATATTCTATATATAAAAAAGATAGTAAAAGATACTTATCCTTTTACTACCTAAATTTTCATTTTACTTAGTATTTTTATTTATCATTTACCAAATATTCTCATACTTTGTATTAAAGCACCTTGATATTTTGGTGCTACATATCTATTTTTAGGTTTAACATCCTCTACAGCTTTTATATATTTTTCTATAATCGAATCATAACTTGAAGCCTCCATTAAATTAAATGCTTTTTCTTCACTTGATTTAATTTCTTTAACTTGATTTTTAAAGTATGACTCTTCTCTCATCCAATCATACTTCTTTTCTATATTCCTTTGATTAAAACCAGTTGCATATGCTCCTGGCTCTATAAGTACTATATCTATATTACAATCTTTAAGAACTTTCATTTCTTCTCTAAATGAGTCCACAATGCCCTCTAGTGCAAATTTAGTAGCTGTATATGGTGATAAAAATGGAAATGATACTCTTCCAAATAATGATGATATAAATATAACTCTTCCTTCTCCTTTCGGAATAACTTTACATAAGAATAATTGTGTCAATTCTATTGTAGAAAATACATTTGTCTCAAAAGTTTTTCTATATCTATCTATATCAATTTCGCATACTGCTCCTGAATCTCCTATAGCCGCATTATTTATTAAAACATCCAAATCATATTCTAATATTGTTTTTCGGTCTTCATCTAATAATATATCTAATTTAAATGCTTTCAAATTAACATCCAATCCATTTTCAATAGCATATTTGTTTATACATTTTGCTTCATCTTCATAATGTGTTGTTGCAAGAACAAAATGTCCTCTCTTAGCAAGTTCTATAGACGCCTCTTTTCCAAGTCCTGTCCCGGCTCCTGTAATTAATATTCTTTTACTCATTAAATCACCTTGAATTCATAAAATTATTTATTATTATTCTTTCATTTATAAAAAATAATAATCATCTTTATCCTTTAAATAATTAATAATAAATATATTTATGCTATAAAAAAGCTAACCTTTAGCTTCCTATAGCTTCAGGTTAGCTCCTTATTAATTAATACAAATTATTTAAAACTAATATTCTCTCCTATTGGAAAAATTATATTTACCTTAGTTCCTTTATCCTTTTCTGATTTTAAGGTTAATCCTAGGCCTAACTTATCACACAGCTTTTGACATAGATACAATCCAATTCCAGTTGATTTACCAAATATCCTTCCGTTTTCTCCTGTAAACCCTTTTAAGAATACCTTACAAAGTTCTGCATCTGGTATACCTACACCACTATCCTCTATAGTTAGTATGACTTTATTTTTATAAGCCTCTGAGTAAACTTTAATCATTCCACCGCTATTAGTATATTTCAATGAATTTCCTATAATCTGATTTATTATAAATTCTACCCATTTAATATCACTAAAAACTAATTCATTTATTTCACCCATATCTACAGCAATTCTTTTTCCTATAAAATCTCTTGAGTTCCTTTTTACTACATTCATAACAGCTTTCTTTAGTGGGAATTCTCTTACTATATAGTCTTCATTAGCATCATCACTTTTAGAATAATATAGAACCTGTTCAACCATCTCATCAACCTTTTTAAGTTCTTTATTTATACTATTAGTTACTTCATTTTTATTATTTTCAATAATAAGCTTTGTTGATGCAATAGGTGTCTTTATTTCATGGACCCACATCTCTATGTAGTCTCTATATTCTTTTTGAGCATACTTATAAGAATTTATATGCTCATACATATCTTTATTAGATTCTCTTAATGCATCATGAATTATTTTTCCCTCAAGAAATTCTGGACTTTTTACTATTTCTGTTAGTAAAAATTTTTTATCAAGTTTCTCTGATATTTCACTTATTTCATTGAAAAATTTCCGCTTCCTTAAAAATTCTATTACTATGTAAAATATAAGTGGCCCAAACCATAAGGTAAATACTATAGTAATTACTGCACCACCTATTTTTATTAAAATCATAAATAACGTAAACAAAAGGAATAAGCCTAAGTTTACTATTAAAAATACACTTTTATCTTTAATATAATCTACAAATCTCATGGCATTATATATCCAAGTCCTCTTCTAGTTTCTATTGCATTTTCTATACCTAGTTCTTGAAGCTTCTTTCTTATCCTAGTTACATTAACTGAAAGAGTATTATCATCAACATAGTAATCTGAATTCCATAAATATTCCATTAAGTCTTCCCTACTTACTATCTCACCTTTTCTCTCTATTAAATAAGAAAGAATTCTCATTTCATTTTTAGTTATCTCTAAGGATTTTCCATCACATATAACTACTCCCTTTGATAAATCTAATTCAAAATTTTTATATGTAAGTTTACTTGTACTTTCTTTATTTCCGTAAGTTCTTCTAAGTAATGCCTCTATACGTGCTAATAGAATCTGAGTATTGTATGGTTTAATTACAAAGTCATCTGCACCAATATTCATACTCATAAGTTCATCCATATCACTATCTCTACTAGTTACAATTATTATAGGTACACTAGATTTTTTTCTAATTTCTCTGCAAATATGATAACCATCAAAATAAGGTAAATTTATATCTAACATTATTAAATCTGGTTTTGAATTTATTATCTCTTCAATTATATTTTCAAAATCTGTAGGTGCCTTAATATTATATCCATACTTAGAAAGAAGCTTAGTTAATTCCTCTCTTATAATTTCACTATCTTCAACAATAGTAATATTAAACATAATACCCCTCCTCTTTATCTTCTTATTTTATATTATATACCATATTGCAATTTATATATAACATAAAATAAGCCTAGGTTATTGAGCCTAGGCTTATTTAAAGATTAAGATTTCTTAACTATATTTTTATATCCAATATAAGTAGCTATGAAATACGCTCCATATATTATAACTATTCCACCCATTGTTATAAGCGCTGATTCTAGAATACTACTCTTACCAAATATTGATACAAAATCATCTGCAACACTAATTCCAACTACTGAATGAACTATTGCTAAAACAAGTGGTAACATGAAATATGCTAGAGTTTGAATAAATATTGATTTATTAATCATACTATTTGGTGCTCCAATTCTTCTTAGAGAATTATATCTATCTACACTGTCACTTGCCTCTGATAATTGTTGAAGTGCTAGTATAGCTGCACTTGATATTAAGAATATAACACCTATATATAAAGCTATATATAAAATCATAGTAGTAGTTGCTTGCATTTCTTCTTGTAATAATGTCTTTGTCATAAACATCATATATCCATTTTCCGTATTTGGATTTTTCATATAATTCTTAGTGAAATCAAAATAATATTTCTCTGATGATTCTTTATTATCTTTTCCGTAATTAATATTTAAAGTATATTCACTAGGATCTAATCCTTTCACAACACTATCTGGAACCACTAGATTAAATATCACTTGTGATACCATTGACGTTGAATTTGCTGTAGTTATTATCTCTTTATTTGCTATATTATAATCTTTCTTACCTAGTTTAATCTTATTACCACTCTTTATTAAATCCTCAATTGCAGGCTTTAATTTATCAAAGTTAGATTGAACTAAAACTTCATTATCATTAAGTTTCATAGCATTCTTTCCACTTAACTCCATAAGTTTATTGAAATCTGATATAGACATTACAGATATAGTACTAGCATCGCTTAGATTATTTTTAAATCTTGAATCCATGTATTTGCCTAATACATTATTAATTGTATATTTTGTATTATATGTTGTTACATATGAATACTTATCTCCACTTTGTATCTTAAATCCAACTTTATCTAACATTTGTTCTAAGCTAAGTTTTGAATCTTTATCTACATATGTGCTTACTGATGCATCATATGGTGATAATGAATCCATATTATTTCTTTTAAAACTTACACCAACTGAAAGCATACTTATAGTTAAAAATAGCATTAGACATATAACTGTCATTGATATAAAGTTAGTATTTATCTTACTATTCATTTGTCTTAATGTAAATATATTTAACTTTCTTAAGTATAAATTCTTATTTCTTTGTATTACTATTATTAAGAAACTTGTAAGTCCATAGAAAAATAATGCCGTTCCAATTATTCCAAGTGCAATTGATAACTTAAATTCAATTCTTAGAATATCTAATCCAACTTTCTTTACTAAGTAATATGCAATACCTAATGAAATTAATGATGCTATGAAAATCATTCCTGAAATCACAGGATTTTTTATTTTTATTTCTTGATTTTTCTTGTGTGCATTTAATAAATCTATTAGCTTATATTTTGATATAGCAAATGTATTAAATATCATGACAAGAACAAATATGATTCCAAAGTATATTATAGTTTTAATCATAGCTTCTGATGAGAATACAAATTTATACTTAGATAATCCTATTGAAAATAGCTTTGCTGTTATTATTGATAATCCTTGTGAAGCTACAACTCCAACAACTAACCCTGCAATAAGTGAAAATATCCCAATAATTAATTCTTCACAAACTAATAATTTTGATATTCTCCCTTTTCCCATACCTAGGGACATATATAACCCAAGTTCTTTCTTTCTTCTTTTAATCAAGAAGTTGTTTGCATATATAATAAGTCCACCTAAAATAAATGAAACAAATACTGATATATAGGATATTACTTGTGATATCATTTGTAACGAGTCTTTTTTACTTGAATTAATCTCCATCATTGCACTCTGTGATCCTATGGAGTTAAAAGCATAGAATATGCATACAGCAAATGTTAAAGTTAAAAAGTATATTGTATAATCTTTAAAACTCTTCCTAACATTATTAATTGCTAATTTAGTTTGATTCATTTGCTTCACCTCCAAGAAGCGTAACAACTTCAATTATTCTATCAAAGAATTCTTTTCTAGACATTTTGCCTTTTATTAATTCGTTGAATATCTTACCATCTTTTATAAATAATATTCTCTCAGCATAACTTGCTGTAAATGGATCATGAGTTACCATAAGTATTGTAGCTTGTAGCTCTTTATTCATGTTTTCAAAACTTTCTAGAAGCTGTCTAGCTGACTTTGAATCTAATGCTCCTGTTGGTTCATCAGCTAGAATTATTGAAGGGTCAGTTACTATTGCTCTTGCAGATGCAACTCTTTGTTTTTGTCCACCAGATACTTGATATGGGTACTTATTTAAAAGTTCATCTATCCCTAGTCTTTTAGATATATCTTTAACTAAAGTATCTATTTCTTTTGGTTTTCTATTTTGAATTGTAAGTGCTAATGCTATATTTTCATAAATAGTTAATGTATCTAGAAGATTATAATCCTGGAATATAAACCCTAATTCATCTCTTCTAAACTTCTCTAAACTTTTCCCTTTAAGCTTTGTTATATCTTTTCCTTTTAATAATATCTTTCCTGTTGTTACATTATCTATTGTTGAAATACAATTTAAAAGTGTTGATTTACCACTTCCTGATGCTCCCATTATTCCAACAAATTCACCTTTTTCAACATCAAAGCTTATTCCATCTATAGCTTTTGTTACATTATCTTTATTTCCATAATATTTTTCTATATTTTTAACTTCTAATATATTACTCATTTCATTTCCTCCTCGTTTCCCTACACTATGTCTTTATTTTATAATTTAATTTCTAATATTCATATTGAATTATATTTCAGTAGTCTTTCAATTTTGTAAGATAAAAACATAGGGTATTATAATTTAAAATTTACAATACCCTATAAAACAATATTATTGAGTATATTTTGTTCAAATAGTTAAAATTTACTCTATCTTACAATATTCATTAATATATATAGAGTATTTTACTTGTAAACTTTTAGAAAATAAGTTATTTAATTTATCATTTTATATCTTTACATATGTATAATTTTACTATACATATATAAACATATCTTTAATGAGGTGATAATAATGCAAAAGACAAAAATGATTGTTACTCTTGGATTATCTAGTAACAATAAAGATACTCTACGAGAACTTATTAAGAATGGAATGAATGTAGCTAGAATAAACTTCTTTCATAGCTCATATGAGGAAATAAAATCTCTAGTTAGAATTTTACATGAATTAGATGAAGAGTTAGGTACAACAACAGCAATACTTGGAGATATAAGAGATTCTAAGATAAGAACTAATAAATTTTTAAATAAAAATACAAAACTTAATACCAATGATTATTTTTCATTTCTTTGTGGCAGTGAAATCTTAGGTGATAATACTAGATGTTCAATAAGCAGCTCATATCTTCATGAAAATTTAAATATAGGGGATAAATTATATATAGATAACGGACTTATTTCTTTTGAAGTTGTAGAAATCTTAGGAAGAGAGATCAAATGTTTAATAACAGATGGTGGAGTAATATCAGAAAATAAACAAATAAATATACCTACATTAAAAAATCCTTCAATAATAACAGAGTTGATGGAAAAAGATATTGAATTTGCTTGTAATATTGGAATGAACTTTATATCATGTTCTGCTGTTAGAACAGGTGCTGATTGTTTAAAATATCGTGATATGGTTATTGAATATGGTGGACCAAATATAAAGCTTATTTGCGAAATCGAAAATAGTGATGCTGTAGATAATATAGATGATATTTTAAATTCATGTTATGGAATTATAATATCAAGAGGTGAACTTGGAATAGATATTCCTGTGGAGAAAATTCCATTCATCCAAAAAGACTTAATAAAAAGGTGTAATAAATTAAATAAAATAGTCATTGTATCCACCCAGGTTTTAAGTTCAATGGATACTTTTCCAAGACCTACAAGAGCAGAATCTAGTGATGTTTTCAATGCCGTGTTAGATGGTACTACTGCGTTAATGCTTACACGTACTACAGCTATCGGTAACTATCCATTGGAGACATTAAAAACATTAAAAAGGCTTCTAAAAGATAGTGAAAAACACTTAGATTATAAGAAATATTTCAAAATATTTTCTAATGATATAATACTAGATTATGACAGCTTAATGGCATCTTCAGTTGCTGAGGTATCAAATAAATTTCCAACAAAAGCTATAATAGTTGGAACTTCTAATGGTGTGCTTCCAAGAAGTATATCTAAATATAGGCCTGATGCACCAATTATAGCTATTACAGATAGCCAAGATGTAGCAAAGAGCCTTTCTCTTAACTTTGGGGTAACTCCTTTTATTTATGATAAGTTTGATAGCCCTGAAGAATTCATGGAAGAGGCAAGAAACATAGCTTTAAATAATGGTCTTGCTAAGAAATATGATACTATATTAGTTCTTACAGCTAATAAAACTTTTTCTTGGAAAAATGATAATTTTAAGATTGTAAATCTCTAAAATGTATATAAATATAATTATAACAAACAAAAAGAATCCTAAATTTAGGATTCTTTTTTATTTATTATGCTTTAAATATTTCAGCAAACTTATTCCATATATCTTCATTATTTCTTTTTAAATTTACTATTTTGAATTCATTACTATCTACAAATGTTTGAAGTGTATTACCTGTAGCTAAAATAGTGTTATCATTTTTTCTTCTAACAACATACTCTATTCTAACCTTTACTGGCGTTAACTGACTAATAGAAGATTCAACAACTAAGTCATCATCATATTTAGCAGCTTCTATATACTTGCAGTGAGTTTCTATAAGAGGCATCATAATCCCCTTATCTTCTAAATCTTTATAAGAAATCCCCGATTCTCTTATTAAATCCTCTCTTGCTACTTCAAAATATATATAATAATTAGCATGATGGACTATCGCCATTGCATCTGTCTCGGCATATCTAACTTTAATATCAGTAAAACTCATTCACTATACCTCTTTTCTTAAATGTACTAGATTATGCTTTATTTTAACATAAAATTGACCACTTAAACTTATAATATTATTAATATCTATATAGAGTCCTTAGATATAATTTCTCCATCTTTTAATAATACTATGTGAGTTCCATACTCTGCTGACTCTTTTGAATGAGTAACATTAACTATAGACATTCCTCTTTCTCTATTTATTCTTTGAAATAATTTCATTATTTCTGTTCCAGTCTTTGAATCTAAATTTCCTATCGGTTCATCTGCTAGAATTATTTCTGGCTTGTTTATTAGTGCTCTCGCTATAGCAACCCTTTGTTGCTGCCCTCCTGATAGTTCCCTTGGAGTAACTTTTCTCTTGTGTGAAAGTTCTATTATATCTAGTATTTCTTCTAAATCCTTTTTATGATCTTTTAATCTTCCACCATCTAATGTTATTGGTAATAATATATTATCCTCAACAGAAAGATTCTGAACTAAATTATAAAACTGAAATACAAAGCCTAGCTCTCTTCTTCTAAGCTTACTCATATCTTTATCATTAAGTTTATGGATATTTTTATCATTTAGAAGAACTTCTCCTTTAGTTGGAGCATCTAATCCTCCAATTAAGTATAGTAAAGTACTCTTACCACAACCTGATGGTCCCATTATAGATACAAACTCGCCCTTTTTTATATCTAAAGACACATCTTTTAATATATCCACTTTTTCATTTCCTACTTTAAAACTTTTCCACAAATTTTTAACCTCAATTATATTATCCATATCATCCAAACCCTCTTTTTACTCATATTTTATTTCATCAACAACTGATATTTTAGATGCCTTCAATACGGGTGCAAGTGATGCAACTAACATAAGAACTATTCCAAATATAGTTAGTCCTATTAGCCTTTTTTCCGGAATAGTTATCTTTAAATATGCATCTAAAGATAATGATACCTCAGGTATAAATCTACACACTAAAATCCCAGTAAATACTCCTAAAATACTTCCGAATATTCCAATTGTTGCACCTTCTATAAATATCATTCTGCTCCTTTGTCCCTTACTCATTCCAACTGAAGTTAGTACTGCAAGTTCTTTTCTCCTTTGCATGAAGCTTACCATTAAATTATTTACTATCCCTAAAGCTCCAATAATTAATGCCATTATGGAAAAGCTTTCTAATGAACTCATGAGTCCTGCATTATTTGCAAGTTCACTCTCTTTCATCTCTTCTTTTGTTTTTATAGCTACTCCATATTCATCCAAATCATTATTTAAGTCATTTTTAAGTTCATTTTCTGATATATCTTTCCCTTTAACTAAAATGCTACTTGGAATATTTCTATTAAAATCTTCCTTAAAATTCTTTTCACTTATTAAACAGTTTCTCTTATTTGCACTTATTGGTGATGATAAGAAACCTGCTATTTCATATTCATGTAATTTATCATCAATATTTAATTCTATCTTATCACCAGTTTTTAACTTATATTTTTTCTTATATATATCAGCTAATATAATTTTCTTTCCACTATCTAGTTTATCTAATATCTTCTTATTATTTTCTGATGAGTCATTAAGTATTTCCTCACCTCCAAAATACTCTGAGTATTTTGAAGTATTAATTCCTTGAAGTACTCCTATATTCATATCCTTATCTTTTATCTTTACATTATGTTCTACATAACTATTTGAATAATCATCTATATCTTTACCTTTTAGATCCTTTAAATTTGCAAGAACCTCATCATAATTAAGCTTTGTAATATTTGAAATAGATACCTCATAATTTTCTCCATCATATGAGTTTGTAATTAAGTTTTTTACACTATATGAAGCTACATATATAGCAGTAACAGCCGCAAGTGCAGAACATATTAAAACACCATTATTTATTAAGCTTTTTGATGTGGCCATATTTTCTAAGGCTAGAACCCCAATATTTCCAAATATTAATCTATAAATGCCCCTTAATACTTTTGATAAAATTTTAAATATAAGTGGAATCATCATAACAGAACCAATTAATACAAAAAATGCGCAAGCCATACTAAGTATAAAATTACCTGTATCTTCAAACTTGCTTATATATATGAATGGAGCTATTATTAAAACAATTCCTATTATCCAAAATGATGGGTGTATCTTTCCTCCACTTGAATATTCTCCAAGTATAATTTCTTTTACTGAAAATCTTGATACTCCAAGTATAGGTATTATAGAACTTATTAAACAAAGTATAATAGCAATTATATATGCTATTATTAGATTTTTAATGTCAAAATTTACTGTTGTACTTACTCCATAATCTTTAAACTGATTGGAGCCATCACTTAGAAGATATAGCATTGGAAATCCAAGTCCTGTTCCAACTATACAACCAACTATTCCATAAAATAAACTTTCTAAAAGTATGAGTCCGTCTGTCTCCTTTTTAGTAGCACCAATACTTCTAAAAGTCCCTATTACTGCCATTCTTTCAATTATTATAACTTTAAAAGATGAATATATGATAAATGCTGCCATTAACACCACAATTGCAAGCATTATATAAAATGGTACAGTAAATTGACTAACCATACTATCTAAATCCTCTTTATTTAAAGTTTCTTTTATTGAATAATCTTTTAAGTCTGTTTTCTTTAAAGTCTCAACACTTTTATCTGACTTAACTAATGCTGATGTTATTTCTTCTTTTTTCCCTAAAAGCTTTGATAATCCATTATTGCTCATTATTATCGTCATTTCTCCAGGCTTCTCTGTAAAAAAGCCTGATGGAACTGCAACATCAGAAACTTTAAGAGTTATATTCTTTCCTTCACTTTTTATCTTAAAAGAGTCTCCTACTTTTAAATCTAAATCTTTAGAGACCTGCTCTGAGATTATTACTTCATTTCCATTCAATTCCTTAATCTTATCTTCTTTTCCATCTTTAAATACTATCGGATTTATTTTTTGAAGATTTTCTATATTTTCTCCAGCTATTATCTCTGCTCTTAATGATTTATCTCCCTCTTTAAATAATCCACTTCCATTGAATATATATGCTTTCTCTTCGCCCTCTAAATTTTTATTTAAAATATCTTTATCTAAAAATGGATTATTTGAACTCTCCTTTTGAGCTATTATAATATTTGCATCTCCAAATTCAGCCTTATTTTTCTCTGTAACCATATTTTTAAAGTTATCAGATGTACCAAAAGATGCAAAGGTCATCGCAGTTGTAATTCCTACCGCTAAAATTATAAGTAAGCTCCTAAGCTTCTTTTCCCACATATTTTTAAATAAATACGTGAATAATATTCTCATTAGTTCTCACCCCTCATGTACTAAATTTTAATTTTTTACCATTGTCTTTATTATAACATCATATAAATGAAGAATAATTAATACATTTGTTTTTTTATATATAAATTTCTATTATGTTAATAGTTGTTTAATTTTAAGTGCTTATTAACTACTCCATAAATTAAAATATTATAATTTATCTATAGAATTTTATGGGAGTGATTTAATTATGAAAAGAGATAATAATTTAATTGATGTATATATAGAGTATGATAAAGATGCTACAGTTCCTAAGTATGAAACTTCACTAGCTGCAGGTGCTGATCTTTTCGCTGCTACTGATATGGTTATACTACCATTTGAAAGAGTTGCTATTCCTCTAAATATTAAATTTGCTATTCCAGATGATATGGAAATTCAAATAAGAGCTAGAAGTGGACTTTCACTTAGAACAGATCTTAAAATTTCTAACTCTATAGGTACAATTGACGCAGATTCTATAGATAATATTTCAGTTATACTTGAAAATGAATATAATATATCAAGTTTGCCTTATCAAATAGCAAATGATCCATCAATACTTACTGATTTAAAAGAAAACTATACACAAATTAAACTTAAGGATTACTTAATTTCTAAAGGAGAAAGTGTATTTGCCTTTGAGGAATATGATAAATCTTTTAGGAAACTACTAAAGAACTATATTTATATAGATAAAAACGGTAACCCTTATGGAAGCATCTATATAAAAAAAGGAAATAGAATTGCTCAAATGGTTTTAGCTCATTATTATAAAGCTAATTTTATTAAAACGGATGATGTAAGTAAGATAAAAAAAGGTGTAAATAGAGGTGGTGGCTTTGGTCACACTGGCTTCTAATCATAAATCATTTTATTGGTAAGCACTTGTTACTTTTAGAAACTATATAATAAAATTAAGAGTCTAATATCTATATTCACCACTTTCTATTTTTCACTAAAATTTTTATTGGAATCTTGTGTCAATTAAAAATCATTACATTACATGACATAATTTAAATATAAAAAACTCTAATAAAAAAAGAGCATCTGGCTTAATTAAGATATACTTAAGTAGGCAAGATGTTCTTTTTTATTTATATAAATTTTTTGATTAAGCTAATTTATTTGTTTAACTTTTCATTTTCTTTAACTTTGTTTGCCATTTTTTCTTGTTCTTTTCTTACTTCAGCTAGCTTTTCTTCACCAGTTTTTCTAACTACCTCATCATATCTCTTTTGTCCCATAATTCTCATCCCCTTTATAATAACCTGTCCAAATCTTGTCTTAATATTAACATCTATTTCCTAAAGGGTAAAACAACATATTCTTTATATTCATTCAAATTTATACAAATTAATTCATTTTAATTAATTGAAAGGAAATAATATATACCTTACTTCTATTTTCTATAAAATTCTTTTATTTATTAGTAATTTTTATATCTTTAACACATCGTTTAATTTAGTTACAATTTAAATAATTATTGCATTATTTATAATTTATTACATTAAAATATCCTAGCCAAGAGCTGTTATAGACTTCTCAAAACTAGGATATTCTTATATTTATTGTATTAAGGATTGTCAATTAATACTTCTAATCCATAATGATCAGAAATTATCTTCTTATTTATATCATTAAATATAACCTTACTTTCTAAAACATTCATTGATTTATTAGTAAATATTATATCTACTCTTACTTCATCTGTATTATCATCCCATCCATCTATCTTTCCTTTAACAGTTACTCCTGAATCCTTAAATTTAGCTAAATCATACGTATCTACTAATCCCTTGCTTTTAATAAAGTCATACCCTTCATCTCTTATTAAAGCATTGTTATTAAAATCACCCATTAAAATTGAACTATCATTGCCTTCTTTAATCCTATTATATAATTCATTTACTTGATTCTTAAAATCTTCATCTTCATCATTCCACCAACCTATATGACATGAATAAAAATCTATATTTTTATTGTTAAGTCTTATTACAGCCTTAACTATTTTTCTTGACTTCCAAAAATCTATACACGTATTTTTAGTTATATAAAAACTTTCACTTTTAAGAATCTCATGTCTTGTTAAAATTGCTAACCCCTCTTCGTACTTTCCATATCCAATATGTGAAAAATCCCATACTAAATTATAATTATCTCCTCCAAGTTTATTTATCTCACCTATTAGAATCAAAGCATAGTTATCTTCTCGTATATTATCGTATACTATATTTGAATCTATGCTTTGATTCACTTCTTGAAGTGCTATAACATCATATTTTTTATTCTTTATTACTTTAGCTAAATATTTTATTTTTTCAATTTGGTTCTCTTCTTGCCATGAATGGCAATTTAATGTAAGTAATTTCATATTTTATCTAAACTCCTAAAATATCTTGTACATTAGATTTTAATATATCTGCTTTAGGTCCATATATAGCTTGTACCCCTTTATCTTTTAAAATAAGTCCTATTGCACCATTTGATTTCCATGACTTTTCATCACCAACTAAACTTATATCTTTTACTGTAACACGAAGACGAGTCATGCAAGCATCCACATCTACTATATTATCTTTTCCACCAAGTAATGCAATTGCTTCCCTTGCAATATCATCATTTACTACACCTGAATTACTATTACTACTATCTTTTTCACCTTCTGAATCTTCACTGTCAATATAATTTCCTGCACGTCCTGGAGTAGCTATATTAAATTTCTTTATTAATACATTCATTATTCCAAAATTTGCAAAGAAGAATACTACTGCTACTATTAAGAAGTTTAATAAATCCCCAACTAATCCTGCATTTATCATAAGTGGAGTACGAGTTATTAGTTCTATAAATCCAAAAGCATGCACTCTTAAATTTAGTATATCAGCTAATGCAAATCCTATACCTGTAAGAACTGCATAAACTCCATAAAGAATTGGTGATGCAAACATAAACATAAACTCTAAGGGTTCTGTTACACCTGTTAAAAATACTGCTATTGCAGCAGAGAAAAATACTGTCTTATATTTTTTCTTCTTATCCGGATCAACATTTCTATACATTGCAAATGCTACCCCTATTAGTGAAGCACTTGATAATATTACTTGTCCCGCTTTAAAACGTGCTGGTGTGATACTAGTTAAAAGGCTATTATAAGCCGCCATATCCCCAGCTTGTTTAAAATTATTTAAATCAGTTATCCATGCAAGCCATAATGGATCTTGTCCTGCAACTATGGATCCAGCAGTAGGTCCAGTTAACATATGATATACACCGCCAAGTTCTGTATAATTTATAGGAACCGTTAACATATGATGTAATCCAAATGGTAATAGTAAACGTTCTAACATACCATATAAAAATGGTGCAATTACTGGCGCTGTATCTTTTGATGTTGCAAGCCATTGTCCAAATGAATTTAATCCATATTGTATAAATGGCCATACAAAAGATAATATTAATGCAGTAACTATTGAACCTGCTATAACTGCAAAAGGAACAAAACGTTTACCGTTAAAGAACGCTAAAGAGTTAGGTAATTTGTTGTAATTATAATACTTATTATATAAAACTGCCCCTAAGAAACCTGAAATAATACCAATAAATACTCCCATATTTAGAGCTGGTGCTCCAAGTACTGATATAAAATAATCTTTAGCTAATAATTGCTGTCCTGTAAATGACTGTACTACATCTATTGAAGTCTTAGCTAACATCTCTGTTGTAACTCCAAAGATTACTCCTGTTATTCTATTAGTTAATATGAAAGCTAGCGCCCCTGCAAATGCTCCCCCTGCACGTTCCTTAGCCCATGAACCACCAATAGCCACTGCAAATAATAAATTCATGTTATTGATTATTGCCCAACCTATATCCTCCATGACTTTTGCGCAAGTTTTTATGAAATCTACATCTACATATATTCCTATAACTTTACCTATTGAAATCATAAGTCCAGCTGCAGGCATAACCGCAACCACTACTAGCAATGCCTTACCAAACTTTTGCCAAAAATCAAATGAACCTAATTTAAATTTCTTCATCCCCTTATACCTCCTAAAATTACTTAAATATATTTATATACCCTACATTCATAAGGTCTTAATGTAAACTCTGTTAATTTATTATGTTTTTCAACATTATAATTGTTTAAAACTAAATTTTTATATTTCAGACCATATTTTTCATAATTATATTTGCTTTCATATTTAGATAAATTGCCTATAATAATATACTTCTCATTTCCAAGACTTCTTGTATATGCAAAAATTTTCTCATCATCTTCTAATATCAAATCATAAGTACCATATATTAAGGTATCACTAGATTTTCTAAGTTTTATAAGTCTTTTATAGAAAGATAAAATAGAATCCTCATCCTTTTCCTCATCACTTACATTTATATATTTGTAATTTTCATTAACCTTAATCCATGGCATTCCATCAGTAAACCCTGCATTTCTACTTGAATCCCATTGCATTGGCGTACGTGAATTATCTCTTGAAGTTGCAAAGACCTCATTCATTGCTTCACATTCGGAAATACCATTCTCAATCTTCTCATTATAATTATTTATACATTTTACATCCTTATAATCATCTATACTATTAAATTGTACATTAGTCATTCCTATTTCTTGACCTTGATAAATAAATGGTGTTCCTTGTTGAAGGAAATATGTTGCTGCAAAAGATGTTGCACACTCTTTTAAATACTCTTTATCATTTCCCCAAGTTGAAACAACCCTTGGGATGTCATGATTCTCTATAAATAATGCATTCCATCCTTTACCTTCTAATCCTTTTTGCCATCTCGTTAATACATCTTTATATGCTTTAACATTAAATTCTCTATCACTCTCATAGTCCCAAAGATGTAAATGCTCAAACTGGAATACCATATTAAATTTCCCTTTATCTTCTGATACCCAATCTTCTGCTTCTTTTGCACTTACACCATTTGCTTCACCAACAGTCATTATATTGTATTTTGAAAAAGTCTCTTCTTTTAATTCTTGTAAATATTCATGTATTCCATCTACATTCATGTGCTTATCAAAAGATGTTACGTACTTTAACCCCTTCGGGTTGTCCATATTTTCAAAGCCTTCCTCTTTTTTTATGTGACTTATTGCATCAACTCTAAATCCATCAATACCTTTATCAAGCCACCAATTTATCATTTTGTAGACTTCTTTTCTCATATCTTCATTTTCCCAGTTTAAATCTGGTTGTTTTTTAGTAAATAAATGAAGATAATATTGCTCACGCTCTTCGCTATACTCCCAAGCTGAACCTTTAAATATACTTTCCCAGTTATTTGGCTCTTTTCCATTCTTTGAATCCTTCCAAATATACCAATCTCTCTTCGGATTATCTCTAGATGATTTTGATTCTATAAACCATTCATGTTCATCGCTTGTATGATTAATCACTAGATCAATTATAAGCTTCATACCTCTATCATGTACCTCATTAAGTAACATATCAAAATCTTGCATATTCCCAAATTCATCAAGAATATCTTTATAATCGCTTATATCATAACCATTATCATCATTTGGTGATTTGTACATAGGACATATCCATATAACATCTATTCCTAAATCTTTTATATAATCTAACTTTGATATTATTCCTTGAAGATCCCCTATCCCATCTCCATTTGAATCTTTAAAACTTTTAGGATATATCTGATATCCAACTAGTTCTTTCCACCATACTCTATTCATTACATCAATTTCCTCTCACTATAAACTAATATTTTAGGTTTAGGCAAACGTTTGCCTAAATGTCAAAAATATAAGTGATTTATTAGAAATTAAAATTTTGGATTCTTTTATTTATTTACTAAAATCTTATAATTTATTTCTAAATCCTCACTATTGCTTACAATTTAATCTTTATAAATTTTTTTCTTTAAGTTTTCTAAATTTATAATATCAAACTTTGTAAATGTTATCAAAGGTTATAAGAATAGATTTTCCAATTAAATCTCATCTTATCTCTTCTTCTCTAGCTTATCCTTATTTTCTTGCGCAAACGTTTGCCCACTCTTCTAAAAATTCATTTTATTAAAATACAAATACTATATTTTTTCTATCTTTCTATAAAGTTAGTATCAACAATATAGTGATTTACCTTATTATCATTCTTATTATCTAACGAATTTATAAGTAACTTTGTAGCTTGATATCCAAGTTCTGTTGCGTTTATATCTATTGATGATATTGGTGGAATTTAATATTTTGCCATAGGTGTATTATTAAATCCTATAAGTTTTATTCCATTAATATTATTTTCAATTAAAAACTTATTTGCTCCAAAAGCTAAAAGATCTTCAGTTGTTACAACAATATTAGGCTTACTCTTTGATATTATTTTTTGCATAGCTTCATAACCACATGCCTCATTAAAATCTTCAGTTTCAATTACTTTATCTTTATCATAGCTTATACCATTTATCTTTAACGCCTCTTTAAATCCATTTAATCTATATCTAGATACATTCCAATCCTTCTTAGCACCTATAAATGCAATATTATTTTCTCCGTCTGATATGAATCTATTGACTACACTATACATTGCATTAAAGTTATCATTATCTACCCATAATATATCTTTATCATTATCTGGTCTTCCTACAACTACGAATGGAAATTTGATATCTTTTAGATATTTTATACATCTATCATTTTCTCTTGCTGCAAGTAAGCATATACCATCTAATAGATTACTAGATGCAAACTCTTTAATACTCTTTAGTTCATCTTCCTCATTTTTACTAAAGGCATACATTATATAATAACCGTTTTCTTCTGCTCCCATACTCATCCCCTTCATAGCTTCTACAAAGAATGGATTTTTAAATAAATCTGCAGCTTCACTAGGCAATACAACACCTAGTATTCTAGTCTTATTGCTCACAAGTCCTCTTGCCATTACATTTGGCGTATACCCTAATTTTTTTATTGCCTTATTTACTTTTAATTTAGTTTCTTCACTAATCTTATAGCTATTAGCTATAACTCTTGAAACAGTAGATGGAGCTACATTTGCTTCCTTTGCTACATCTTTTATTGTAACTTTCAAAACCTCAACTCCCCTTTAAACTTTTAGTTAAAATATATCATAATTTCTTTAATTATTCTATCTTCACTTTTCTATATTAATTTATTAATAAAAAATAATAAACAGAGAACTATACTTAAATAGAACTCTGTTTATTGTATTTAAATTTAACTTACTAAAGTTAAATATTTAGGGCTGTCTTTAATTTATTAACTATAGTTTGCCCAAACTCAAACCATCCATCATCTGAATAAGCATTATCTATAGTTATATTAGTGTTATCTATATCTGATCCCATTGTAAAAGTATAACCTTTTACTTCATCACCATTTATTGATTCTAATTTATAATTCATAGGCACACTTTCCTTTACGGTATATACTACACCATACTTAATGTCTTGGAATTGTCCTATTTGTCCATTTTTAAGCGCTATACTTTGAGTACTACCATCATTACCAATCAAATTAATTGTAAATATTTGATTATCTACTGACTTTTTTTCATCATTATTTAGTGAATTATAATTATCTACTACTTTTTTTATATTTATTACTCCAGTTCTCTCTTTAATATTAAAATCTACTCTTGATCCATTTATCTCTTTTCCATCATAGATTATACTAGCATAATTAACACCTTTTCCAATTATTCCGCTTGGAACAATCCAATCTGTATAAACATTTAATATTTTCCCTGGATCTATAGATATATTACTTGAATCTATAGTTGAATTTATATTATCTCTATCAGTTCTAAAGCTCCATTTTCCATTACTATAAGTTACTCTTTTTAAATCATAACAATTTAAATTATCTTGTAACTTTAATCCACTAATACTCAAAGGTGTATCTCCATTTAAAGTATCATTTTTTATAGATACTTTAAATGTAACCTTATCTCCTGCCATTAATGTAAATGGCTTTTTTTCGTAATCAAGTTCTTTTCCGTTTCTTTCAACGTTAACTATACTCTTACTAATATTTACTTTAGGATCTAACTCTGTTTTAAATTTTATAGTGTCAGAATCACTAATACTTAATTGATTTGAAAAATATGTTCCTGTAGCTGTTACTTTATTATTGAATGTATTATTTATATCACTAAGTCTAGTTGATTTATTTATATACTTTAATGTACTTTCATCTTCTAATGTTATGCTATTACCAGGTTTTAATAAATCTAAATTTCCAGAGCTACCATCGCTATTTTTTATTATTACTCCAGACTTAATATTAGTAGAATCATAATTAGAATTTATATCTAAAGTTTTATTATTATCAGCTATCTTTATATTATCAATATCAGTATCTCCAATGTTACTTACTATAAATTTAAAATATAATGTCTTATCTGATGGTACTTTAGGAATATTCCCATTATCAGTATTTAAAATTATTTCATCACCCTCTATTGATTTTATATCACTTTTATCTAATATATTTTTATCTACTTCAGATGATTTTAAATAAGCTATTTTCTTTACTTGTATTTTAGGTTTCTTTACTGCATAAAGAGATAATTTTGTTACTCCACCATAATTACACCATTCACTTGTCAATAAGTCTATTGCATGTTTTGAGTTTCCATATCTATTGCTTTGTATAATTTTAGTTACGTCTCCTAAAATAGTATTACCACTTTTATCTTTTATAGCATCATTTAAATCTACATGCCAACCATCAATTATACTATTGTATTTATCTAGATTTTGAGCAACACAAGTATTATGATCTCTTGTTCCCCAGTATTCTCTCTTAAACTCTAATAAATTATTGGCTCCATTTCCATCAATAAAATTAATTTTCTTATTTGGAGTTGATGAATTCCTATACGTTGCAAAATTAATATCTGTTGTCATTTCATCAACTAAAACGGATATCAAATCATTTGCACCTATAAACATTGCGTGTGATTTAGGCGCAGCTAAATAAAACTCATAATCATTGGTATTAATTCCATTTAAATCAGCTATTCCTCTGAATAAGTTCCAATCTTGCGTTGTATAATCTTCTGTAGTTGACTGATTCCACTTCTGTGCTGTTCCATTTACAGAATTCCAATTTAAGACCTGTGGTAAATTATAAGGCTTAGTGTCGCCTTTATTGCTTCCCTCGAACCACCTCTCTAAGTTTCTGTAATCTATAGTGTAATTATTATTATTTTCCATCATAAATTTTGTCCTTAAAGTTGCTCCAGTATTAGCAGGCTCATTAGTGTAGTACCACCCACCCAAATAATGTTTTCGAACCTCTTTAGCATTTTGTGGACTATTTAATATATTTTGATTGTTAAATATATTCTCAAAATAATCTGCTGATATTCCATATCTATTATAATCATTATAATTCGTTGAATTTACTCTACTCATATCATTCTTCGTCCATCTTAGTGGAATCTCTATAATTCCACTTGTATCATTACTGACTAATTTATTTCTATTTGCATTTGCAGCTTGCGGAACAATATAGTTTATAATCATAAAGACAGAAAGCATTACAACTAAAAGTTTATTAATCTTTTTCATATCTACTCCCTCCCCTTACTTACTTTACGTATCCATCAATTATCTCATCTAATTTATCCATCGTCTTATCTGATATTGTGTTATTTATATTCCACTCTTTTCTTAATGCCTCTTTATTTACTTGTATAGCTTCTGAGCTAACATTTACGGAGAAATTCCTATTTTTAAAACTTTCTATATCTTCTTGTGATATATTATTTTTTAATGATATAGACTTTAACAAATCACTAGTACTCTCTCCAGGATTTAATATTTTATTGTAATAATAATAACCATCGTTATCTTTTATCCAATCTTCTTTCCATGTGTTTGAAAAGTTTAATTGCACCTGATTTGATGCTGATGTTGTAAGTTTAGTTACTTTTCCGTTCTCATCTTTTTCTTCGTCCCATTGAGGATTTATTATAACTCTAACTATTACAGGATTTTTTCCTGTATTTTTTATAGATACAACCTTTTTAATCTCCTCATTACGTGATACATCTTTAGCTGAATCTTTATCGAAGTTTTCATTAATTTCTGTGCTTATACTTCCTATTGTAAATTTATTCTTTTTACTTTCTTTACTTGAAAAGTATGCTAATGAAGCAACTGTAGTTGTAAATAAAAGAATTATCCCTAATGTTAATCCTACTTTTTTCATTTTCTACACTCCATTTAATAGTATTTTACTAATAATTTTTATATTTTTTCTTTTTTATAATTAAAAATATTCCTATTCCAATAAGCACACAAGCAAGTCCATATCCGCATATTCCTACATATCCAGTCCTTGGAAGTATATTCTTTACATTGTTTATAGTATTAGAAATATCATTTCCTAGACCACCTTCGTGGCTTTCCTCCTTGGTACTCATCACTTTATCTGGACTATCTGTCCCAATAGCTGTAAAAATCCAATCTATATCTACCTTTTTGTTCTTATACTTATTATCCGTTGCTTTCCCATCTAGAATAACTTTTGCATTTAAAAGTTTTTTCTCTCCTGGTTTGACAGTACCTAAACTTATATTATTTCTTAATCCATTTTCTCCACTTACAGTGCCATGGTATATGTTCTTACTATCATAATTTATTGAAAGATCTAATACTTGACATAAATCTACTTTTTGTTGTGCTCCTACTCTTTCGGCTTTCATAAACACTTCAAAAGGTTCTTTTAAATTATTTTCTACAGTAAGAGTCCCACTTACTGAATCACCAGGTAACATTCCCTTCTTTTCTAGAAATATATCACTGTTGTCTTTTGTATAGATAAAATGAATTCCAGTTTTATCTATTCTAATATTAGAGGGTGGCAACTCTGCTGCCACCCCATTGGTAGTTATTCCTAAAAGAAGTGAAATAAATAGTATGAAAATCTTTAAAGATTTTTTCATAATATCACTCCTTGATTATTCTATTATTTTGCTAACTTTGCTTTTGGTGCTTCTGCTGTATTGGTATCAGTATTAGCTTGTGTTTTACCTTGAATTTGAAGTGATTTTAATTTTTCTGAAACAGCTGATGGTACATCCCCCCATGCTGATGCAAATGCATCATTTGAAGCTTGAACTGATTCTGCTGTTACATCAACTGTAAATCCATTTCCTAAAGCAGATTTTTCTGTGTCACTTGCTAGAGTTACTGAGTCCAATAATCTTGGAGTACTTGATCCTGATTGTCCTTGTGGTGCTAAAACTCCTATATAATAGAAATATCCATCTCCACCATTAAACCATTGGTTTTCTGTAACACTTTTTGTTAAATTTACTTTATTTAATAATATATCATCTAAATCTGTTGAGTTTAATGCTGTATTTACTTCACCAGTAGAGGTTACCCAATTTGGTGATAACTTAACTCTTACGAATTGTCCATAATTTGCTGTACTATCTACTTGTACATCCTTATTTACAGTATCTCCTGGAATCATATTCTTAGCTTGATTTGGATCGAAGTTCTCGTTTATATCTATTCCAGCATCTCCACCCTTATCTTCTGTTCCATTAGCAATTGTGCTAAATGAGTTCTTTACTGTTTCCTTTGATGTAAAGTATGCTAATGATCCTATCGCTAATGATGCTACTACTACAACTGCTGCAATTACACTCAATATTTTCTTCTTTTTCATTTGTTACTTCCCCCTATATTGGATTTTTTTTAAATATTTAAGAATTTTTGTAAGTAAGAGCCTTAAAAAAGGACTAATACAGTATATTTGTGAATTAGCCGGTTGCACTACTAGCTCCATATATTCCAAGTGCCCAAATATAGAACATACTTCAAAGCATCTATATTAAATTAATTTTAAACATAAAAAAAACTAATCTATATTTTATCCTTAATAATATAAATTAGTCGGTTGCACTACTAGCTCCATATACTCCAAGTGCCCACATACAGAATATATTTCAAAGCTCCTATATTTTTTATTTTAATAATCTTTCGTTAATTTCATTATAGATATTATCATTTGATATAAAAGAGAGTCAATATGTTTTACACAACCTTTACTAAGTATACATATCATTAATATTTGTTTTAATTTATATATATTTATCAAAATAAAAAAGAAATATAGTAAATATATCTATACTTCTTTTAATATTTTTATATAATTATTTTTTTCTTCCAACTAAGAATGATAGTCCAAATAAAGCTAATATCACAACTAATATTAGAACTAAGTTCTTTTGAACAAACTGAGAAACTTTTCCGAGATAAGGTATGTGGAACATAACCTTTCCTATAACTTGATTTTTCTGAACACTTATTGGATCCACTACATTATTAGCATCACCTTTTGTTATAAATTCTTCTCCATTATTTATAACCTGATTAACTCTATGAGTAGTAATTGTATTGCTATTTCTTCCTGTAAAAGTTATTACATCCCCTACATTTATTTCTTGATCCGTTCCATCTTTTACAACTACTAAGCTACCTGGATTTATAGTAGGTTCCATACTCCCTGTTAATATGTAATATGAGCTATATCCTAATATACTTGGATGTTTTCCTTCTTTTGATCCTATTATATTTATTCCAGCTAAAAATATAACAGCTATTATAAATAAATAAAATATACAATTTCCTATGACTGCTAAAGAACTCTTTCTCTTCTTCATATCTTTACCCCTTTTATCTTATGATTTTATCTTAATATTCATTTATTAGTCCTTCTTTAGTCTATATACATTACTATTTATTGTCAATTCTCTTTACAAATTGTTAAACAACCATACCTTGATTACAAGTAGAAGTTAATTATATTATTAAATTTATTTTTCTTTGACCCTTATTCATATTTAATTATGAAAAAGCAGTTTAGTACGACCATCATACTAAACTGCTTCATATATTTATATTATCTATTTACCCAGTCCCCACTGCTAACTTTAAGGAGCTTATCTATTCTGTTCCTATCAGCTTCCTTATTATATCTGTAGAAATATGCTTTTTCTTTAGCACCATTCTCTAAAGAAACATCCACTATTTCTCTTATATATTCTGAATTTTTATCCTCTTCATTATAATTCTCTAGCCCATCTAATTCTCTCAATGTCTTCTTAAAATCTTTAAGTTCCATTAATTCTCCAACAACCTTACTGTCCCCACAGATAGCTGCTGGATATCCCTTATTTTCTATATGAAACAATTCCCCACAAACTGTTCCACTTTCTGACCCTTTAACCTTACCCTTAAGTAACTTCTCATAGTTGAACATCCCACTTCTAAGGCTTCCATACACAAACACTTTTTCTGTTAGCATATTTCTCCACCTATCGCTTTTATATCTTCATTGTATATAGTACATGCTTCTATTGATAATTCTATCCCCTTTATTATCTCCTCTAATGACATAAATGGTGTATTCTTTTTGTCTATTACTTGAGATGTTACATAAGGGATGTGAATAAAACCACCCTTAATATTTGGATACTTCTTATCAATCATATATAAAATCCCATACATTACATGATTACATACAAAAGTTCCTGCTGTATTTGAAAGTGTACTTGGTATTCCATTCTCATTTAAGTGCTTAACCATTCCCTTTACTGGTAAGCTTGAGAAATATGCTGCCTTTCCATCTTCTCTTATTGGTTCATCAACTGGTTGATTACCTTCATTGTCTTTAATTCTAAAATCATTAATATTAATTGCCACTCTCTCTGGAGTTATATCAAATCTTCCTCCAGCCTGACCTATTGATATAACAATATCTGGCTTATGCTCTTCTATTGCTTTTTCTATTGCACTTAGTGATTTTTCATAAACAGTTGGTATTATAAGCTTTATTACTTCTGCACCATTTACATTTTCACTAACTCTCATAACTGCTTCTTGCGCTGGATTTATTTTTTC
This sequence comes from Clostridium sardiniense, assembly GCF_019753795.1. Classification (NCBI taxonomy): domain Bacteria; kingdom Bacillati; phylum Bacillota; class Clostridia; order Eubacteriales; family Clostridiaceae; genus Clostridium; species Clostridium sardiniense. The sequence continues at coordinate 36,730 of NZ_JAIKTU010000020.1, forward strand.
TCCTCCAAAGGGATCAAATCCTGTTAATAATACTTTCATCAATAACTCCTCCTTTGTTTTTCTAAAATTGTACTCTTAAATTGTTTCATAAAAAATTCTTTTTATTAGAACAATTTATTAAAATGCTAAGAAATACATTGCAAATATGTGTAAAACCAATAACACTATTGCTGCTGGTGCTTGATATTTTATTACTTCATACTGATTCTTACATTCTAATAATGCTGATGGTACTATGTTAAAGTTTGCTGCCATTGGTGTTAAAAGTGTTCCGCAATATCCAGCTGTAAGTGCAAGTGCTCCAACTACTGCTGGATTTCCACCTTGTGCAAGTACAAAAGGTACTCCAATTCCAGCTGTAATTACTGAAAAGGCTGCAAATCCATTACCCATAACCATTGTAAATAGTGCCATTCCTAGTACATATGCTACAACTCCAAAGAATCTATTATCTTGAGGTACCACACCTGATATATATTGTGATATAACTTCGCCAACTCCAGCTTGTGTAAATAATGCACCTAACGCAACTAATAATTGTGGTAACATACTTGTTGGACCCATTTGATGAAGAAGTCTAGCTCCATCATTTACAGCTTCTTTAGGCTTAGCCTTAGTTATTGCAAATGCTGCTATCATAGCTGCTATTGCTCCTACCCCTATAGCAAATTGTGATGAATTTTTAAAATCTGTAAGTATCATTGCAACTGCAACTGCTGCAAATGCTAAAACCAATGACGGAATAAATACCTTGCTCTTTACTCTTTCAGAGGCTCTTTGTCCTTCTTCTTCTGTCGCCATATCATACTTTGCAAAAACAACTTGTTTTGAAAGTGTTAAAAGACTTGATAATACTAATATTCCACCAACTACATTTGCAGGCAACATCTTACCAAATATAAATGGTAATGATATCATAGCCCAAAAGGCTGCTGTAAAATATCTTTTATTTGAATCTATTGTTTTAAATGATTTATATGCTATTACTAACATAAGTAAACCCATTAATACATAGAAAATTTCTAACGCTATATCTATAAATCCTTGCATATCTTATCCTCCCATCCTACGTATAAATTACTTACCGTACTTCTTTTTCATCTTCTTATCATATAAATGATTTTGTAATGCTGAAATTAAGAATGCTACTACTGCCATTATTATACTAGCCTTTGCTATACTTAAAGCTGTAACATTGTATCCAAATTCAGTTAATGTACTTGATATTAAAAGCACGCCTGAACTTCCAGCAAAAAGATTTTGTCCAAAGAAGTTTCCATAATTTTCAGATGCTGCTGATAATGCCTTTATCTTTTCTACATCTTTTTCTTCTATTTCCCCATACTTACTATTTGCAGCTGCTTGAGCCATTGGATTAACTATTGGTCTAACAAATTGGGGATGTCCACTTATTCTTATTGAAAGTGCTCCAGTGATTTCTCTAATTAATGTATAAGCACTTAAAACTCCTCCTGTTGTAAGTTTCCCTAACTTTTTCACTAAATAGATTGCTCTTTGTCTTAATCCATATCTTTCTAATACTCCTATAACAGGTAATGTTAATATAAACAATGAAACTGCTCTATTTGCTACAAAGGATTGTCCAAGTACAGTTAAAATTTCATTTAAATCCATTCCTGCAACTAATCCAGTTGCAAGTCCTGCTACTAAAACTGTAAATAAGGTTTCTACCTTAAACGTAAAACCTAATATTACAATTAAAACTCCAATTAACTTAATCATTAGTTACTCTCACTCCCATCTACTGTTCTACTAATCTACTTTTCTGTTTTTTCAAAAAATTTAATTAATTTATATCTTGTTTAAAATAATATATCATTTTATTTACATTTTCAATATATTTTTAATATTCTATTCATATATTGTCATAATTTATTACACTTAGTGTAAAATCAAATCTATAGTAAAGCATATGTTTATAATTCTAGTATTTTTATTTATAATATAAATTGACTAAAATTAATTAAATAATTTGACTTGGAGGAATATTAATGAAAAAAGTATATTTAGCTAGCCCATTCTTTAACGATGCTGAACTTGATAGAATGAAAAGTGTCCTTAAGGTTTTAAGAGAAGAAAAGGGCTTTGATGTTTTTGCGCCATATGAATTAAAAAGTGATTTAGAATTCGGATCATTAGAATGGAGACATGAAACTTTTAAAGCAGATACTGATAATATAAAAGAGGCTGATGTAGTTGTTGCAATTATAAGTAATGGTAACTATTCTGATAGTGGAACTGCATGGGAATGTGGATATTCATACGCAATCGGTAAGCCTGTTATTATTGTTAACTTAACAGAAAATCCAGTAAACTTAATGATAAGCGATAGTCTACATGCTTATATAGATTCTATAGATGCACTTAGAGCTTATGATTTTGAATCACTAGAAACAAGTACTTATATAGGGAAAGTATTCTAAAAAAATACACCACTTAAATTTAAGTGGTGTATTTTTTACATTTCAACTATTCTTCTTTATTTTTATCTATGTTTCTATATCTCCTTAATCTGTTATTACAAATTTCTCTATCTTCATCATCAAATATATTCTTATACTTCTTATCTAATATTAATCTTTCTAAAGATAATTCTTCCTTATTAGAACTAATTAAAATTTCTAGCCCATTATCATCATCATCTCTAATTAATGATTTAGCTGCATAAAGTGCACCTTTAACATTAATTTTTTGAAGCATATTATCCAATTTATAACCACACTGTAAATCTACTTCCTTATATATCTTTAGCATGTCCCCATATAATTCAAAACTGTTCATAGCTTCCTCCATAATTACTTTAATTTACTATAATATTAAGTATACATTATAACTGAACTTCTTAAAATAATAAAAATTAAGAATTATTTAACAAAGTCTAAGAATTATCTACCAAATATAAAAGAATTATCTAAATGCTATCCCTTTATAACCCTTAGATAATTCTTTATTAAAATATAATTTATTTATTGAATTCTAGCCTTTTGAAAATTCGTAGTTTCCTGTTCCATCAAATTCTTCTTGGAATTCCTTTTCTGCATATCCTTCAAAATCCTCTGCAAGTTTATCTAATTTCTCCATAAATTCAGGATCTTTTACCATTAAATCTGCACTAGGGTGTGTAGGTCTAGCTCCTGTAACTTTTACTATTTCTCTAATTTGGTTAGGATTATCAATCATAGGACAAGGCATTAATAAATTCTTATTATACGGTTGTCTCTTTCTTAATTCTTTAAAGTATGGACTTTGGAATGCTTCTACGAGTGGTCTTCCCTTTACATTATCTGTTGAGAAATGTGAGAAAATACAAGGTTCAACATCTTCTTTTGAATTTATATGGCAGTAATATTTTCCTGCAATACATCCTCCAACATATGGTGCATCATTGAAGAAGTCTATAGGGAATATCTTCTTAGTCATTCTAATTTCTCTAGTTCTCTTTCCAAGTTTTAATCTTTGTTCTGGTGTTAACATAAGATCCATATCTTTAACTGGTTCATCTCCAATTGGCATAAACATGAAGTACCATATCATTCTAGCACCTTTTTCTATTAACATATCAATGTACTTATCTGAGGTAACAACATCTACATTGTTCTTAGCAGTAGCTGAAGAAACTCCAAATGGTATTCCTTTTTCTCTTAAAAGATCCATACCTTTCATTACAGCATCAAATACTCCTTCTCCTCTTCTTGCTTCTGTCTCTTCTTTAAATCCTTCTAAAGAGAACATTGGCATAACATTACCTAGTTCAGCAAGTTTTTCTGCTAATTCTTCATCAAATAAAGTTCCATTAGTAAATGGAGTAAAGAATACATCATTGTATTTTTTATATATGTCTAACATATATTCATTGAAGAAAGGTTCTCCACCTAGTATTACTATGTAGTATATACCTAAGTCTCTAGCTTCTTTTATTAATCTATCTACTTCCTCAAATGGAATATCATCTTTTTTACTGTAATTAGCTGCATAACAGCCTGTACATCTTAAGTTGCATCTCATTGATGGACTAATTAATATTGTATAAGGAATTTTTGTATCATATTTTTCTCCTTGCTGTTCTCTCTTTGGTATTCCATACCATGTAGCATTTCCAACAAAATTAGCAAAGAACTTAGATAAACAATTCTTATTTGTGTTCTTAAGTATATCTTGAATATAATCATGAACAGATGGTATTTCTTCATAGTATCTTTGTACTTCATTTATTGAATTTCTAGTCTCATCATCTCTTATACCTTTTCTTATTATATTGAAAATTTTATCGACATTTTTCTCTGGGTTATTTTCTAATACTTGTATTCCTGCTTTTATAATTGCTTCTTTTGTTCCTTTTTTTATGGTATCTTTAATACCCATAAAATCACCTCTCTAATGAAATATTTCTTTAAAATTGGCACTATAACCTATAAATTCGTCCCAATATATTCCATTGTATTCTTACTAGAAAACAATATCAACTCCTCCCACATAATGTTAATATTAATTTCACTTTATTATTCTTTATTAATTTTTTGTTAGTAAAATGAAAAAAACGATAAGTTTTACTTATCGTTTTTTTTAATTAATCTATTATTTCATTTTCTGATTTCATTAGATTCTTCTCAAAAATCTTAAAAAATGGATAATATATTAATGCACTTAATGGAACCATTAAAAGTACAAATATTACATTCTTAAAATCCATTCCTGATAAATATGCCTGAACAAAAAATGGCGTAAATGAAGGGTCTACAATATATCCTGGTGTTACTATTCCTGTAAGTTGTACCAAATATCCTAAAGTACACGTAACTATAGGCGTAATTATAAATGGAATGCCTAAAATCGGATTAAATACTATTGGACATCCAAAAATTATTGGTTCATTTATACCACATATTCCTGGAACTACAGAAAGTTTACTCAATGTCCTTAAATGGGTAGATTTACTTCTCCACATTAATAATATAAGACCTAGTGTATTTCCGGCTCCTCCAGCAATTGCATATCTAAACATTTGCAGATTCATAATCTGAGTTGGCTGCCCTCCTGAAGCAACTAAATCAGCATTAATACCTGTATTTGCAATACCTAGTGCAAATACAATTGGGAATATTATTGATGTTCCATTAACACCAAATACCCAAAGTATATTACCAAAAGTTATTATAAATAAGAATCCCCAAATATTATCAACAGAGGATAATGCAGGTGTTAATATATTCATAATGTTTTGTGGTAAATTAGCTCCTGTATAATTAATTAATACTATGTTTAATCCATATAAAACTACTATATTTATAAGTAAAGGAAATAATGAGTTTACAAAAGAAGTAACTGCTGGTGGCACCGTATCTGGGAATTTAACTTGCCATCCTCTTTTTTCTATAAATCTTGTAATCTCCACAGATAATAAAGAAATAATAATTGCTACAAATAATCCATTAGCACCTAAAAACTCAGTTGATAACTTTCCGTCTACAACAGGTGCTGAAACCATCAAGAATACAGCGGTAGATATAAGCCCTGACATTGCTGCATTCATCTCATATTCTTTTGCTAGTGAATATGCTATTGCAAAAGCTGTCATCATTCCAACTATCCCCATTGTCAAATCAAATGGCGTTGTTAATATACTATAATTTGCTACAGCGAACTCCTTCCAAGCAAGTAAGAATTTTATAAATATATTTGCAGTATCAGCATTTACTAACTCAAGATTTATTGGTGGATTTGCAATTATTAAAAATATTGATCCTACAACTATTAAAGGTAAAGTCATCATCATTCCTGTTGATACTGACTTTAAATGTATTTCATTTCCTATCTTAGCCCCTATTGGCGATAATATTGAATCTAGTCGCATTAAAAGTTTATTTTCTCTCATATGTATGCCCCTTTAACCTTTTTCTATTTTGTTTTATTTTATATCTTCTATAGCAATTTATCTTATAGAAGATATAAAATATTTAAGTACAAATTAATATTAATATTGCCATCCATTATATTTAAATGTTGATGGAACTACATTTTCTGGGTTATATTCTTCTAATATTTTCTCATAACGTTCTTTATAATCATTATCTACTTTCTTTTGTGGAATAACTAAGCTTGCCTCATTTAAGAAATGGAAAGAATCACGTCCCATCTCTGCCCCTCTTACAGTATGCTTATCTAATGCTATATCAGGTATTTCAGGAACTTGTCCCATAGCAAATCCTTTTATGATTATATTCTTTAATAAATCACTTGAACGATCTTTTTCACATTGACATAAATAACGTATTGCATGTATGAAGTATATTGGACGATCTCCATCTGCATAATCAAACTCTTTTCTCATTTGATTTAAATTATTTATAATAATTGATGCATTATTGTCTCCCATACCTATATCTTCAACTGTAATTGTAAGTAATCTTCTCCAAAGTTTATCTTCCATTTGAGGGGAAGTTATGTACATTTCATAGGCAAACTGACAAGCTTCTTCAACCATTCCTCTTCTAATTGATTTTTGTAGAGCTGAAATAACTTCATCCCCACTTAGCCCATTACGTGTTTTAACTTTTGCCCATGGATCTTGAATAAATTTTTTTGTCATTATAAAAACTCCTTTACTTTAATTTATTTGTTTTGAAAATTTTGTATAGTATAATAACCATAAGGTGGTGATATTATGAACATTGAAAATCTTTGCGATAAATACCAACTAGATACTCTTGAAACAAAAATAGTCTCATATCTTTATAATAATATTGATAATTTAAAGAATATTGGTATTCGTACAGTTGCAAAAGATAATTTTACTTCTACATCAACAATATTTAGACTTTCTAAAAAGTTAGGATTTCAAGGATACTCTGATATGATTAATCAAATATCATCCCAAAATGAAGAAAGCTCTAAAAATAATAAATTTGGCTTCTATATGAATGTAACTAATGAGGCATCTGAGAAATTTGATACCTTTTCTACTCTTATGAAAAAATACTCCAATAAACAATTAATGGTTGTTGGACTCGGATTTTCTCAAATGGTTGCAAATTACATAAATGAAAGACTATTAGTGTCTGGATTTCGTAGTATCTCTACTGTTCATATGCAACTTCTTTCAGAAAGTCATAAAGATGAAGTACTTCTTATAGTAATTTCTGAATCTGGACACACAGCGAGACTTGTAGATATAGTATCTCAAGCTAATAAAAATGGTTTAGATATCATAAGCTTTGTTGGTGATGAAGCATCTAAAATTGCTAAATCTTCAACACTAACATTTCCAGTTGAAGGTTATAATAAATTCAATGCCCTTAATAATATCCCAAATACTTTCTTTGGAGAAACCATTCTACTTTTTGAGTATTTACTAGCTAATTATTATCAATAGATAATATACATTGATTATATTATTTATTGGCTTTTATACAATATTATTGGAATTTTAAAAAACGTGTTTTCTATTTGAAAACACGTTTCTAATTATATTTAACTATATTTATAAATTACTATCCTCTATATGTTGAAGTTCCTCCAGAGATATTTACAACCTTAAAACCGTCTCTAGATAATGCATTACATACTCTACTACTCCTTGCCCCTGATTGGCATATTATGTGATATTCTTTTTCCTTATTTAAATATTTACTTGAATCTGATAATAATTTATTCATTGGTATATTTTTAGCATAAGGTACATGCTTAACTTTATATTCATATGGCTCTCTTACATCAATTAAATTTATCTCTTTTAACTTTCCTCCAATATTGTCTATATTTACTGAATTATATTTTTTATTTAAAAATGAAAACATAGCTTTCTCCTCTTTTAATTATATATAAATATTTATATATTTTAATATCCGTATATCTAAATATTACGATATATATCTCTTAAAAAAATTCTCTTTTTAAGAGATTATAATAAACTTTTATTTAAGTTTCATATTTATAGAATCCTTCGGACATGAGAATGTACATTTTTTACAAGATATACATTGAGTACTATTAATTATTCCTCCTTTAAATTCACTAGGCTTTAGTCCCATAGGACATTTTTTAGCACAAATATTACATGATACACATGTCTCTTTTACTTCAATTCCAGTATTACGTCCTCTTAATTTTGCTATAAAGCCAGCAATTAATCCCATCGGACAAAAATTACACCATATTCTTTCATTAAATATAACTCCTAATACTACTGCTACGATAGATGTTATAAGTATTATTCTATAGAATACAAATCCTATTCCAGACACATCTCCCCAGTTTTTTATAACTCCGCTCGTAAATACCCCTATTACGAATAACACCATAAAGATTCTAAACATAGTACTTCTAAAAAATTTAGGTGACTTCTTTCCTCTTGAAATTTTACTCAATATATTGTCATAAAAATTTCCCCTTGGGCAAAAGTTCCCACACCAGAACCTTCCCTTCCCTAATATTGATAATACTAGTGGTGCTACCATACATATAATAGCCAAAACACCAAATATAAAATTAAATGGTACCAGTACTAGAAAAAGTAAAAAGATTACGTACCCATATTTTTTATATAGATTCATCCTACACCTCCATATACCCCAGTGGGGTATTTATGAATTTATTATATATTCTCTTATACTGTATGTCAAATGCCAAAATAAGTGAGTATATATCCTAAATGTTAAAAAGTCTACCTTGAACTTAGATATTCAAAATAGACTTTTTATATCATATTTAACATATTATAAATGGTCCTACTTCTGTATAAATCACCTCAAGCTTACGCTCATATATATCTTCCATTATTCTTATAAACCTTTTTTCATAATTCTCTTCATTACAATCTATTGAGTCTACTATTTTATTATTATTTAAAATTATTATTCTATCTCCATACCTTAGAGCTAAGTTAATATCATGTAATGTAATTAATGTAGTTAAATTCTTTTTCTTTATTAAATTCTTCATAAATCTAAAGAAATCATGTTGTTTAACATAGTCTAGGAATGTATTTGGCTCATCTAAAAGTAATATGCTGCATTTTTGAATCAATATTCTTCCCAAATACACTAGCCTTCTTTCTCCACCACTTAACTCTCCTATGAACTTATTTTTTAAATGCACTATATTAAGCTCATTTAATATATCTTCCACAAGTTTATAATGATCTTCATTTGGCATTTCAAACACTCCAAGATAGGGAGTTATCCCCATCAATATAATATCTTCCACACTATAAAATTTATCAGTTTATGTTATTGTTTTATCACTTTTATTTACTATATATTTATTCTTTAAAATAATTTCCACTTCTTTGTTAGATAATATCTTTTACTCATATTTTTCACCGCTTAAATTTATTATATAAAAAAATGACCTGCATACATATACTTCCTTTTTGAATTATCTACTATATAACTTAAAGTACTAATGTACTTATGACTCAGGTTATAATAATTCTACTAACTCCCAAGAAATATTTAATACCGTTTTTTCATATTTCTTCGTTTAATTTATAAAAAAATGAAGTATGCTATTTCTTCATACTTCATTTTCAATGAAATTTTAATTAATTCTAAATATCTACACTCTTTAATTTATAGCTACTTAACTAAAATATTAAAGTTTCTTATTTTTTATCATTCTTTTTCTTTGATGTAAAGAGTCCTCCAATTGCTACTAATATACTTCCTACTATAGGTAATGAGCTAGTTGAGCCTGTAGCTGGTAATGTTACCTGTTTATCATCTGAATTATTTGTTGATTCATTTTCTATATATTTATCATTATTTTCTACAGTTATTATTATTGTCTTTATTGTTTTAGCACCTTGACTATCTGTTACTTCATAAACTACTTTGTAAGTGCCTGGCTTGTTTACATTTACTGTGTTTTCTATCACTTTAATCTTATTTGTTATATTTCCGTCTTC